>NZ_JBEOOZ010000019.1:0-64629 GCF_040309625.1 Psychrobacter sp. 78a-MNA-CIBAN-0178 | reverse complement strand
AAGCAGGTGACATCATGCCAAAAATGAAGCGGCTTGAATGGAAAACCATTTGGTATTTTAACGAGACCAATCAGTTAAACGGTTAAGATAATTTACACCTTATCAATTAATAATAAAAGAGCTTTATATATGTTAAATCGTTCAGTTTCACAGGCTACATTTAGGGTATGGTTGTGGGTGTTTGTACTGTTTGCGCTAGGAGTTAGTCAGTCGCAACTCACTATTGCTGCTGATACTTCTTACACCGATAATACGTCTAAAAATGCAGAAGAACTCAGATTGGAGTATCTAGAAGAGCTTGCAAGGGAATACGATAAAATTTACAACTCTGAATTTGCTAGAAATCCTGATGATATTCCAATCAGTGAGTATGAAGGAGGGACTGACCGTTATTTTGGAGATTTAGCGTTAAAAGGTGATGAACTTATATTAAAAGTTTCAGGTGGTAAGCTACTTATTATTACCCGAAACGAGCGTCAAGAGCAGCTCAGGCAGCAACTTATACAGTTTGTATCAGAGCATAGTGAAGTGTCAGTCAAAGTTGGTATACAAGGTCTGATAAACCCAAGAAGTAATCAGACAACAGACAGTTTAGATGAATTGGTTCTTGTGAATTACAACGGTTTAGAAGCCAATGCCACTCATAATCTTTTTAAGATGCTTAAGGTATTGAATGATGAGGAGTGAGGTTATAAACAGATAAAGCAACATTTGCAGGGTTCGATTTAAATTCAAGCTATACAGCAGGTAAGAATGATAATTACGTTATTAGTAAAGCCTATGGAGGTTCAGCTGTAACCGGTCTTGCTTCAACCTACCTATTAG
This sequence comes from Psychrobacter sp. 78a-MNA-CIBAN-0178, assembly GCF_040309625.1. Classification (NCBI taxonomy): domain Bacteria; kingdom Pseudomonadati; phylum Pseudomonadota; class Gammaproteobacteria; order Moraxellales; family Moraxellaceae; genus Psychrobacter; species Psychrobacter sp. 78a-MNA-CIBAN-0178. The sequence continues at coordinate 63,804 of NZ_JBEOOZ010000019.1, read as the reverse complement.
GTTTTACAGTATTTACAGGTGTGGGCGTCTTTGTTCTAATTGCATTCATTGGTATCAATCTATTTATCGGCTACTGGAAAAAGACAGGTATGGAGAATTGGCTCAAACATGGTATATGGGGTACAGATAGCAATAATTGGTCACTTAAGCATACGCTAGAGCAGTTTGACCGCGCTGTGGTCGGTGAAGACATCGACCTCAAGGATAATTAAATGATAGATACTGAAGGGCGTAAACCATATTCAAAATTAAGATATTACGAGGTCGGAAAAAATGTTTCGAATCTTAAGAAGATTGGCGATTTCAAATGGTTAGATAAAAAACAGATCCATGACGTACCACTTTATTCGCAGCGCACTGTTGTACAGTTTAATTCAACCTATATGGAGCTGATAGGCCGGCAAGATAGAATACGCGGAGATGTAACTGTTTGGGGGCTCTTTTTCTTTGGCCTTGTGACGTATGCTTTATATGTTATGGGAGTATTATTTCTTATAATATTTGCTAATAGCGCGGCTTTAGGCAGTATTATTATATTATTCGTAATAATACTTTTAGGTATTTTGACACATGTACTACCATTACTCTCAACCGAACTATTTACCTATACCTATTTACCGATTCGTTTTAACCGTAAAACCCGTAAAGTCTATGTGCGCCAAGCCAATCGTAGAGTAGAAGTCTTTGACTGGGATGAGCTACGGTTTTATATGGCGACTACTTATAAAGATGGTGGCGATGTTCGTGGTATCACACTTGCTGATGATGGTGTGACGATTACTGGTATGTTTAGTTTGCCTTTTGTCAGTGATTTGACAGCTAAAGAAATACTAGGTGGAACACAACTGAAACAACATTTTGAATTTGTCCGTCGCTATATGGAAGGTGATGATAAACAGCTTGCAGAAGTCAAAAATGCTATTCGTTATATCCATCCAGTACATATAAAAAGGGAAACCCCGTTAGCCTCTTTCCAACGAGCTACACTAACCGCACTTGACTCAGATGAGAATATGGAATATCCCAAACAAGCATTAAAATTACATTGGACACATTCCGCCGTTATCATTCAATTATGGCTACGATACCTAGGCCGTTTATTGTCTATCAATACCAGCATCACCCCCAAGTTTAGCCCCGAGATTGAAGCTGAATGTCAGATAGATCCCAATGATCCGCACGATCTAAACAAATATCTGCCCGAAGGCAATATAGAAGACGCCAATCAGCCTATTTGGAAAAAGCTGACATATAGTATTTTGCTTATTTTATTTGGTATCGTCATGTTATTCGTTTTTGCATTTTTTATTGATATGATAGGGGCAATTAAAGGCTACGACACAGGGCTAGCCTATAAGCTACTGCATTTGTTTCATTTAGTGTGATTAAATTTTTTACTATGCATATGATTGCTTAGAAAAATAAGAAGGCTGTAAATGCAATTACGCGACGACTTTGCTACCCACGTTAGTGAGCTTCACAACCCTATTGACCGTCCTTATACCGCTATCGTTTATGGCTGTAAATCTGGTTTTGTAATCCTCATGATATACCAGCTCATTCTTCAACACGCCCCATATTGCTCTGTACCGACAAGCTTGCCTTGATTGGCTTTGTTATGCCAGTTTGATAGCGTTTGCATGGCAATACCTAACTGCTTTACAGTAGCTGAGATATTGCCATTATTATCTGCTATCTTCTTAACGGCTTCGGCTTTGAATTCGTTACTGTAGGTTCTTACTTTCTTAGTCATGATAAACTCCGATTAATACGCTTAGTTTACCAAGTTTAGGTGTACGGTTTCTTCAGCATAGCTCAATTACGACTTAGTAGCTCTTCATAGTCACGCCAAATTTCACAGGCACGAGCAAACGATACGTTTGGATACACGCCAAGCGATATACGTTTATTTTTTGAGTGAGTAGGAGACAGGTATCGATAAACCCAAGACTTAGTGCCATTAGGTCTAACCATGAGATACAGCATGGGATGGTTTTTGACAGAGACCAGATATTCCTTGTCATCGACTTTATGACTGCTGATACTGCGGTCGGAGCTGATAGGCTTGCGTGCTTCCATGACTGACACCCCAATGTACATTTAAAAACCAGTGTACATAGTAGTGTACATCAGATGCATGGATTGGGATAGATAGAGCAGGACAGTATAGAACGCCAGATACAACAAAGCCCCTGAGATCAGGGGCTTTAGTTATTCTATAAGATAGTATAGAACTATATAATGGTACCCGGAGCCGGACTTGAACCGGCACGCTATTGCTAGCGAGGGATTTTAAATCCCTTGTGTCTACCAATTTCACCACCCGGGCAAAAATTGTTTTATCTTTAACATAAGCTAGCTGATAGACCGTCTAGTTACTAGATAAGTGCTCGCTATTATAAGCGGTTATGCTAATAATGCAAGCCAAAATTAACGTAAAGTTAATAAATAATTGGAGGCTGGAGTCGGAATCGAACCGGCGTTAACGGAGTTGCAGTCCGCTGCATGACCACTCTGCCATCCAGCCAATCAAGGTGGCCTATATTAGCAAAAATATAATAAATTACAAGTCATTTTTTTGATAAACGCTCGTTATTTATTAGATTAAGAGTATTTAAGCATTATTCATGTTTATTTGAACCATTTAATCAAGCATATGCGCGCCTCGACAAGCTATTGCTTAGCGAGGTGTGTATAAAAAATAATACAGTCTAAGCTGTTAAATAATGTCTTTATTATTACGTTGGGCTTTTTTGATGTCGCGATAGGTGGCGGTGCAAATCAATACCAGCACCCCCAAGGTAATCGCTGGCCAGACTAAAATATATAATCCGTAGATAAGCGTGCTGTCCATATTGTCTCCTTATAGTATTCATTGATAGGTAACACTTAGCGAGTGACTTGCTAGGTGTTACCAGATATCCGTCAGGGCTACTGTTATTTAGCTCTTTGTTATGGGTGCTACTTTGGGCTTTTTATCGTAGTCACCAACACGTTGTTTGATCAGATCAAAGTCGAAATGCTCATCACCCATGAGACTGACGACCACACAAACGATAGTACTGGCACCGTAAGCGGTCAGTGAAGCGAGTAGGATCATGTACTGGCGTAAGAATCCAGTCGCAAACATTAACATCAGCACCAAGGTAATAGCAGCCGCGCCCATGCCAATCTTACGACCTAAGAAACCAAATACCATCAGACCGATGACCACCGCGCCACCGACACTGGCTAAGATTTCAAAGAATAGGGCGGTGATGCCAACAATAGGTATCAACTCAAAACGCGCTACACAGAATAATAAAAGTCCGACAATCACTGCTGAGGTAAAGGCGACGTTGGTCACACGATTCCAGAATACACTGGCGATGACAGGGAAAACAATTGCACCCCATAAGGCACCAACAAATACCAGCATCACTAGAATATCAAGCTTGAAGCTGGCAAAGATGAGTCCCGCTGCCGTCGCGACAATCATCGTGCCACGACCGACGAGCATCATGGTTTTTGGCTTGATGCCACCTTTTTTGGCGATATTTTTGGCGTAGACATCGGCCATCATAATGGTTGATAGCGCAGACAAATCTGAGTCAGCCGTTGAAGATAATGAACCAATGACCAAAATAAAGAATAAGGCAATAAAGACAGGATGCAGATACATACTGACCATTTGTGGAATCAAGTTGTTCATATTGCCATCAAGTGGTTCGATGCCAATGGTCAAAGCCATTAAGCCAATCATACCAAGCCCAATGACGATACCGGCATAACCGACTGTGGCGGTAACAAATGTCGCCTTAATTTTAGTTTTATCAATGGCAAATAAGCGCTGGGTAATGGTTTGATTACCGATAGCATAGGCCAATACTGCGACAAAATAGGGTGCACCTTGCTGAAAAAAGGCTTCAGAGGAAAAGAAATCCTGCTGCTCTAAGGTCAAATTCGATAGTCCGCTGACCATCACTGCAGGACCACCCATGGAGAATAGTACCGCTGGAATGATGATGACACCAATGGCCATCAAAGCGACCAATTGGGCAAAATCAGTAAAGACTGAAGCACGAAACCCTGAGGTTAAGGTATAGCTCAATACCCCGACACCCGCGATAATTACCCCTGTTTGGAATGATAATGGTGACAATACTGACACCAATGCCCCAGCAGCGGTAAAGTTGACCATCAAGCTAATTAAGCTGCCCATAAGGTTGGATATGGCTAAAATTAATTGGCTTGATGAGCCGTGGCGGGCGTGGATAAGCTCACCTAAAGTGTGACCGTTGGGAGCAAGCTCACGAAAGCGCATCCCAAAAGGGTAGATGAACAAAATCATCAGCGCGCCCCAAAAGCCGTAATGTATCGGCCCTGATACGCCGTATTTATAGCCAGAGGTGGCAGCGGCATAAAAGGAAGCGGCCCAAATCCAGGTGGCGGTCATACTTGCCGCGCCCATACCGAAGCCAACACCGTGACCTGCAACCATAAAACCAGTGGTAGATTCTTTGTCTTTTTTGATTAATAAAGATAAGAGATAGGTACCGCCGTAAAACGCGACCAATAATAAAATAATGGTGAGCGCAGAAAATTGGAACAATGACTCAGTTTTCAAATTCATACCTCGCAATTGTTTTAAATGAGTAAAAGTTAAGCGGTATTGATTACCCCTTAACGGTTAGAAATAGATTTGTGCCTACTGCAGTAGGTGTTATGAGAATAGAACTTATAAAGCACATTAATAGAGCGCATACGATTCGCGCATATCAATAGCGATGACACAAATTGTCATGACAAATTAATAATAAAGTGAGGTGCAGCTGACTATGGTAGTGGGGGTTGTTGACCACACTAGTAATAAATAAAACAATAGCGGCAACTCTCAATATGCGTCTGTTAATGGCTTAGCCATTACGCTGTCAAGTATGCATACTCGATAGTAGCTGGATGCTAAAACAGACTCATATACCATGTCCGCTTAGCAAGATACAGATAAGCACGAGACCATAATATCTTGGCCTGAGCTAAATTTAGACAGCTTTATCAGCTGAAATAAGCAACGTTTTGGATAGCGTTTTATCCAATCATCGCATGTGACGCATTGTCCGTGTTCATCATCTCAAATAAAGTTATTCGTTATAATCAACGAAAATTACTTACTATTGATAAATAAAACTACAGCCATGTTAAATGTATGTAACATGTTCGTGCACTAAGAGTAACCTATTATTTACGTAATCTCAAATTTATCCATAGATAGACATGCATTAGCCATCACTAAACGCTCATGCTCATAGAGGGAGAGAGAGGGCAAACAACTGATTTTAATGGAATATATAAGATAGGGTCGTGCTAAGGAAGAGATGAAATTAATAGGATGAAGTTTGTTGAATTGGGAGGATAGAGAACCGCCATGTTTTAAAAACCAGAGTAATAAGTGACTCTATTATCACGTAAAAATCCTGCCAACCCCAAGCCATAGCGCTCTGCGACACACACGGCAGTGCTAGTGGGTGCAGACATACCGACCAACCAAGGTATTTGGCTACGAATGGATTTTTGTACCAGCTCGATCGATAGGCGCGAGGTCATCACTACACAGTCGACATCTACTTTGTGTCGTAGTTGCCAGCCAATGAGCTTGTCGAGGGCATTGTGACGGCCGACATCTTCAAAGAGATGTAAGTGTTGCCCTTGCATGGTTGCCGCCGCATGGACAGCGCCTGTTAGTTGATGGGTATGTTGGGTCGCATCTACTTGTGCGCGTATTTGCAATAGGTAGTCAAAACTTGGCATCGCAGCTTTGTTTCTAACACTATTTTCGGGTTGATTTTGACTTTTATCATGAAATCCACTTGCCAGATTAGTTTCTAAGTCACTCTTTAAGTCTCTTTCTAAGTCTCTTTGAAAATGCTCTTGTGAATGGTTATTTGATTTATAGCCACTTAGGTCAGGCAACGCTTGGGTCAAACCTGTGATACCGCACATACCGCACCCTGTACGCCCTGCCAGCTGCCGCCGTTGGGCTTGGATGCGCTGATGACTGCGCTGATTTAAGGTCAATTCCACCACATAAATATCGTAATCCTGCAGCTGTGCTAAGGTTTGCTCAAAGGAACCAGCCGTATCATTTTCATCCATTGAGTCTTGAGTAAATCTTTGATAGCTTGCCATATCTGTCAGCTGGGTCACTTCCCAGTCTAATAAGTCATGGCTGTGTTGAATCAAACCTTCGCTGAACAAAAAGCCTATCGCTAGATATTCTAGCTGATAAGGGCTTGCCATCAATACTGCATAATGAATGCCGTTAATGATAATAGAAATCGCTGCTTCTACGACCAAATTTGCTGATTGATCTTCAATATACGCTTGCTGGCTACCACCTGATTCTGTAGGTGCATAGTAATATTTTTGTACCAAATGCGCGCGCGATAGTGGTGTCACAGTAGATTCTGCCGTCGCTTCAGACATATCGATGGCTGAAGCTTGAGTGTTTAATTTAGTCATTATAAGTGCTGACAGTCTTTTATCATTGTTGACATAACTCACCTTTCATCTTGCAAACTATCTTAGGCAGAAGCTGCCAACTCGCCTGCATTGACGCGCTCTAAGGCCACGGTAACAGACTTGTAGGCAGGGATATGAGAGTCTGGCGCATGCGTGTCCAAATCAAACAAGTCATTACATTCAGGATAGTAGGTAGCCACAGCGTTGGCGGCGATATCCATGTCGGTAAGTATCAAAGGTCCCAATGTGCGTTGCTCACCATGGCTGTCTTGACGCGACACCACAACATGATCGCCTTTTTGCCAACCCAATCGTGTCATTTCATCCGGATGCATAAACAAAACATCGCGGCGATTGGTCTGACGATAACGGTCTTGATAGCCAAATATCATGGTGTTAAATTGATCATGGCTCCGTACACTAGTCAACTGCCAGATCTTCTGCTCCGAGTGTTGACTGTCATCAGTATTTTGCGCATTTTGGGCATCAATTTTAGAGGTGGACGTTTTCTCTGCCATTTGGCTTGCGACATGAGTAATCGGGTATTTTGGTACTTCAAACTGCGCTTTGCCGCTATCGGTGTTCCACACGCGATGACGAGCCGCATGATATAAATGAAAGCCGCGCTCAGCCTCACGGATACGCACGTTGAAGTTCTCAAAGCCATCGATAGCTTGGGCGATATAATCACGAATCAAATCGAAGTCTTCTGCCATCGCTTGCCAAGGAATGGCTGAGTCAGAGCCAAACATCTGGGTTGCAATATCGGCGACTATCTGTGCTTCAGATTTTAGCGTATCGCTGATGGGCTTGAGGCTACCTTGAGTGGGTACTATCTGACACATTGAATCTTCAATTGTGGCAAACTGCTCACCTTTAGCCGTGATTAAGTGTTCGGTACGACCGACACAAGGTAGAATGAGGTTATTTTCACCCGGATACAGCATGGTTTCGTTTAGCTTGGTGCCAACAAAGACGTTAAGCTTATTTTTGGTCAATGCTCGTTGGATGTTATTTGAGTCAGGCGCTGCAACCGAGTAGTTGCCACCCATACTAAAGAAAGCCTTAATATCACCTTGTATCATCGCTTTTGCCCCTGCAACGACATCAAGACCGTTGTCTTGTGGCATTGGGTGCTCGAACACACGTTCTAGGCTATCAAGTAAGCTTTGCTTGGGACGCTCATGAATACCCATGGTGCGATCGCCTTGCACATTGGAGTGACCCCGCACAGGTGACGCACCCGCACCGTCAATACCTATCATACCCATCAACAGTAGCAAATTGGTAATCATAGCGACATTGTCATCGCCCTGCACATGCTGGGTTATGCCCATACCCCAAGTGCAAATAGTCGCTGGACTGGCGGCCACCAGCTTAGCAAGATTAATAATTTCTGCTTGAGAAATACCGCAACCAAGCTGAATATCTGCCCATGATTGTTCGGTCAACCACTGTTTCAATGGCTCAAAACCAGAGGTATGGGTTGTAATAAAGTCAGTATTAATTTTATCATTCTCAATCAGCCATTTAGCCAAACCCGTCAGTAGAGCCGCATCACCACCGATTTGAATTTGAACGACCTCATCGACCATGTCATCACTCTGTCCTGCCGCCATATGAGTTGGTTTTTGCGGGTTTCTAAACTTACTTAAGCCTTGTTCACGCATAGGATTTATCGAGATGATTCGACATCCTTGCTCGTGAGAGTGGGCAAGCATCTCAAGCATACGGGGATGGTTGGTTGCCGGGTTTTGTCCAAACATCAATATCAATTTGGCTAGCTCAAAATCCTCTAGTTTCACCGTCGCTTTACCGATGCCTAATTGCTTGCCAAGCATGACCGAGGTTGGTTCGTGACACATGTTAGAGCAGTCTGGTAGGTTGTTAGTACCAAAACAGCGGACGAATAACTGAAACATAAAGGCAGGCTCGTTAGTGACGCGACCTGAGGTATAGAACAGTGCTTCGTCAGGTGAATTAAGCTGTTCCAACTGCTCAGCGACATGCTCATAAGCGGCTTGCCAAGAGATGGGTAGATAATGATCTTGCGTGGCATCGTAGTATAGCGGTTCGGATAATCGACCGATATGTTCTAACTCATACCCTGACCAACCTTGTAGCTCTGTGACCGAGTGCTTGGCAAAAAACTGCGCATCTGCACGGGTAGACATGGTTTCACTTGCCAGCACCTTGATGCCTGTCTCACAGACATCTAGCGCTTTGTGTGACTTGTGATCTGGCCATGCGCAGCCTGGACAATCAAAGCCACCCTTGGGTTGATTGCTGTTTAATACGCTCAAGCTACCACGCAAAAAAGCCTTATAATCCATGAGTTTGCGAGTAGAGGCAATCAGAGCAGGCCAACCAGCAGCAGGATGAGTATAAACAGGGATTTTGCGCATGGCAGACCTCATAGATAAATAGCGATAAGAATAATAAGTAGGTTTTGATATAGGTATTGATATAGCAACTATATAATGACTGACCAAAACTTGGTAGGATCATTAACTATTGATAACAAAAAACGCCTGCTATTAAACAGGCGTTTTTATGTTTATATTCAAAGTATTTGCTAAATTATTTAACTCAATATTAAGCTATCATCTTCAACTTTTTCGCCGCGTGTTTGCTCAAACATATCAAGTAAATCATGCACTGTCATATCTTTACGAATATCACCAGCGACATCTAGTACGACTTGCCCTTGGTGCAGCATGACGGTACGTGTGCCATGTGCCAATGCTTGCTGCATTGAGTGGGTGACCATCATGGTTGTGAGCTTATTGTCAGTCACAATCTTATCCGTTAACTCTAAAACAAAAGCAGCGGTTTTAGGGTCAAGGGCAGCAGTATGCTCATCTAGCAATAAAATCTTAGAAGGCTGTAAAGAGGCCATAAGCAGACTGACTGCTTGGCGCTGACCACCGGATAGTAGACCCATACGGTCGGTTAGACGGTTCTCTAAGCCCAATTTTAAAACAGCAAGTTTTTCGCGAAACAAATCACGGTTATTCTGATTTAGCGCAAAGCTCAGACCGCGTTTGCCACCACGTTTATAGGCCAATGCCATGTTTTCTTCAATGGTCAGAGCTTCACAAGTTCCAGCCATTGGGTCTTGAAAGACACGCGCGACCCAATGAGCGCGTTGATGGGCAGTTTTCTTAGTGACATCAATACCATTTAATAAAATTGACCCACTATCGACGCGCGTGGTGCCGCTTACAGCGTTCAAAAATGTCGATTTACCAGCACCATTGGTACCAATGACGGTCACAAATTCACCATCAGCGATGTTTAGATTAATACCACGCAGTGCAGGGTTTTCGATAGGCGTGCCCGGGTTAAAGGTCAACCGTAAATCAGTGGCTTGCATCATAATCGTTATTCCTTATTGTCTCTTCAAGCTTAATACGGTTATTTACCGTCTGTATTGGCTGTCATTGAACGCGAACTTTGCGCGATAAAAACTTGGTTTTCGCTTTTGGTAATACCAAAGCCAATACCACGAGTAGAGCGGTAATCAAGTTTAAATCTTGCGGGCCAAAACCAATACTACGCAGCGTGTCGCTCGATAGCGCGACCTGAATAAACAGCTTGTATAGTACCGCACCGACGATGACCGCAAAGGTAATGAGCCAGATACGTTTGGCAGGAATGATAGTCTCACCGATGATAACGGCTGCTAGACCAATGACAATAGTACCAATACCGATAGAGATATCTGCGCCACCTTGGGTCTGCACAAACAACGCCCCTGCAAGTGCAATTAGGCCGTTAGAGACGGCCATACCGATAATGGTCATCCAAGAGGTATTAATGCCTTGCGCTTGGGCCATACGGAGGTTTGAACCAGTTGCACGCATAGATAGGCCAGTTTCAGTGCTATAAAACCAATCTAAGAATAACTTGGCAAGCAGTATGACCACACCAATAATCAGACAGCGCATCCAATAGCCGTTGCCATCTGTCACTAAGGTACTAAATACCGTGGTTTCACCCAGTAGTGGCAAGTTCGGCGCACCCATGATGCGTAGGTTGACAGAATATAGAGCGACCATCACTAAGATACTGGCAAGTAGTTGCAGGATGCCAAGTTTGACGTGCAACCATGCAGTGACGATACCAGCGACTGAACCTGCTAGCATACCAAAAGCGCATGCCAACCATGGATTGACACCAGCGACGATAGAGATGCCCGCGACGGCACCGCCTAATGGAAAGCTACCATCAGCGGTCAAGTCAGGAAAGTCGAGGGTGCGGAATGAGATCAGCACACCAAGTGCCACTAGGCCATAAATCAGACCACTTTCAAGCGCACCAAAAAAAGCAATTAAAGACATAAGAGATCAATAAGTCATAACCAAGCGTTCAGCAATGCATGTTCTGATCATTAATTCATAAAATAAATAGCGTATAAACGCGCACTTATCTATAAATCTAACAGTCAGCTTTCGCTAAACGGCTAAGCGGTGAATTTAACAGATTAAGCAATCTGCGGTTAGGGTAAACCAAAACATATCACGATGAAAAACTATCATAAGCTACCTTGGTTCAAAGCTTTTATTCATAAATATTAGAGATTTAGATACTGCACAATGACTGTATAAGCAAACACGACCTTATAAGCAATGCCTTAAATAAAAAGCCATTAAGCAACAACCAGTCAAACCAGCACTGCTTAAACAAGAAGCCCAGCCTACTGACTCATAGCTGGGTTTCTTGTTTAAACATTTGGCATCATAGCCTGACGTTAAGCGATAAAATTTGATTATATTATATAGTCGAATTATCGTTTACCTAGCAGCTGCTAATAAAAGCCAAGTATAAAGGTGCGCTATTCTACCACTTCTTTTGCTTTATCGATAACTGCTTGTGGCAAAGTAACGCCTTGTTCTTTGGCATGATTTGGACTGACGTACAAATCAAGCATTTGCGGCGTATAGACAGGGATAGCGTCCGCTTTTTCACCATTTAGGATGCGTACCACGATTTTACCAGTTTCGCGGCCAAGATCGTAATAGTTTACGCCTAAGGCAGCAATCGCGCCGCGTTCAACCGAGCTGGTATCAGACGCAATCAGTGGGATTTTGCTTTCTTTAGCGACTTGATATAGTGACTCATAGGCCGATACGACATTGTTATCGGTTGAGGTATAGATCATATCGACCTTACCTTCGAGGCTACGAGCGGCCATGGCAATATCAGTACTACGCTGAGCAGGCGCTTCGAGGACATTGATACCTAGTGGTGTCAGTTTCTCTTTTAAGTTTTTTAAGATAATTGTTGAGTTAACTTCGCCCGGACTATAAACATAGCCGACGTTCTTTAAGCTAGGAATGATTTGACGCATCAATTCGATTTGTGGCTCATAAGGCAGTGCATCAGAGCCGCCAGTGACATTGGTACCAGAGCCATCTAGTTTTGTGACTAGTTTGGCTGCGATTGGGTCAGTGACTGCCGAAAATACTAAAGGAATGGTGCTAGTCGCCGCAGCTACTGACTGCGCTGATGGCGTACCAATCGCGATGATAACATCTGAATTGTCTGCGACGAATTGCTTGGCAATCTGTCCTGCAGTCGCTGTATTGCCTTGGGCGCTTTGGAAGTTCACCGTTAAGTTTTCACCGTCCTTAAAGCCGGCCTCATTAAGCTCATCGATGACGCCTTTGCGCACATCATCAAGTGCTGGATGCTCAACGATAGCAGTGATAGCCACCGTCTTCATTTCTGTGGCAGTATCGCCATTGGCGGCAGCATCAGTGCCGCTAGCATCTTGCGCTGGTTGATTACAGCCAGTCAAGATAGCGGTACAAACGCCGCCTAGTAGTAGCGCCTTACTAAAATTAAAACGTCCAAAATTTTGATACAACATAGGTCTCACTCCTGAAAATAATAATGTGTCCGTACATTATTTAATAATTAAAAATTAAGGGCAGCTGTCTATACAGATGGCTGACTGTTATTTGTCCGCACTCTGCGCTTTTTCGTCGACATTAATGGCATTTTTTAACAAGTCATCTGTCAAGCTCACCCCTTGCTCTGCCGCGTGTTTAGGGCTTGCGTACAAGGTTAAGGTATTCATCACTTCAGGCTTGATCGTATTGATCGCTTCGCCATTTAATACGCGATAGACCATTTTGCCCGTGGTACGGCCAAAGTCATAATCGTTGACACCTAGCGCCGCTGTCGCACCGCGTCTCACACTAAACTCGTCTGAGGCAATAACCGGAATATCAAGCTCATTGGCAGCACCAGCCATTGCTTCAAACCCTGACACAACGTTGTTATCTAATGAGGTATAAATGACATCGACGCGACCAGCAAGACTACGAGTCGCCATCGCAACGTCAGTTGGGCGATTGGCTGTCACATCTAAGATTTTCAGACCACGCGCTGGTGCGAGTTTTTTAAGCTGATTGAGCACCACTACAGAATTGATTTCACCTGGGCTATAGACGTAGCCAATGGTTTTTGCATTGGGTACAATCTTTAGAATGTTGTCTAACTGCGGCTCAATCGGTAACTCGCTTGATAGTCCTGTCACATTAGATTGGATAGGCACGTTGTTTTCATTAATGAGCTTCGCTGCGACAGGATCAGAGATAGCCGTATAAATAACCGGAACCGTTTTGGTTGAGGCCACAATTGATTGGGCAGAGGGCGTCGAGATTGCGACGATGGCATCGGGATTGTCTCCTGCAAACTGCTTGGCAATCTGTCCTGCTGTCGCTGTATTACCTTGGGCGCTTTGAAAGTTGACCGTTAGGTTTTGGCCTTCGACATAGCCATTATCAGCCAGCTCATCAATGATACCGCGGCGCATCTCATCTAATGAAGGATGCTCGACGATTTGCGTGATGGCCAAAGTCTTGGCGGGCTTATCGGTATCAGCGACTGCACTCTCACTATTGGAGGCAGTGTCGGTAGAGTTTGAGCAGCCAATCAATCCAAGGGTGGCGCTGATAGCAGCACCATAGAGGCTCAAGCGTAAAGTAGAAGCAATAGTCATTATTATAGTAACTCATCGGTTATATCAATCATAAAAACCACACCAACATTCTCGGATTCGTTAAAACTACTCAGGGTAGTGTTTGGATTCGTCTTCGCTGTGTTTGATTTTTACAGATAGTATTGGAAAATGCAGGTTAGCCGAGTCAATGCTATGTTGATGCCAAGATAGCAGGCTAACAATAAGATAATCGTTCCGTCGATCATTATGTTCATATTATGACAGTAATGTAAGTTATCGCAATAAAAAATTAAAGCGTATTCGTCACCCGTATTATTCAGCCATATAAGGATGGTTTTACTGAGCAGCTTCTGCATCTTTATGCTAGGGTCTGTTGAGCATTCAAATATGGTACTGGTAATCGCTTGCACTTGGTTTGCTTGTATCGAAATTATTGCCATTCCACTATCTATATAAATGACATAAAAAAAGACGCTACTTAGGGCGTCTTTTTTTATGTTTAATCTATCGCTTAACTGTCAATCAAAGACCCGCCATAAACTACGAAATAGCCAGCCAATCACATAAAGAGGAATCTCTAGTATGTCGATAAAGTACAACCAATCCCAGATACTCGAAGGCTCTGAACGACGGTTACGCCGTGACTGTTTGATATCTGTGGTGATAATAAACAACAACGCGCTGATAACACCACTAGCAATGGCTATAAATAGTACCGTTATATCTTCGGTAAAATACCAGTAAACCAGCAAGCCTACTGTTAAATAAAGGAGAATATCTGCTAACAGTCTCAGCAATACCACTATCATTCTCCAATATTTCGTGCATCAGCCATGTTAATTAAGCAAGCACATCACCAATGACGCAATCATCAGGCAAGGTAACGACCGTTAAGCCTGTCTTTGGATTGCCAGTCGATAACACCATGCCTTCTGAGAGTCCGAATTTCATCTTACGCGGCGCAAGATTGGTCACGCAAATGACCTTTTTATTCAGTAATTGCTCAGGCTCATAAAACTTACGGATACCGCTGAATACATTACGTGGCTTGTCTTCGCCAACGTCTAAGGTAAATTGTAGTAGCTTGTCCGCGCCTTCGACATGGTTACACTCTAAGACGTGCGCGACTTTCATCTCAACTTTGGCAAAGTCTTCGATACCGATATAGTCAGCCTGCTCATTATCACTACCAGTATTAGCCTCTTTCGCTGAGGGAGTGTTTTTCTTTGCTGACGTATTATCAGCATTAGCAACTGGAGTCGCAGTTTGAGCCAAAGATTCCTTTGACGCTTCAACCATCGCTGCGACGTCTTTTTCTTCGATACGCTGCATTAAAGGTTTAAACTTATTGATTTTATGACCAAGCAACCATTGGTTACGGCTGGCAAAGCTTAGATCGTCAATGTTCAAAAACGCTTTAGCGTTGGCGGTTAGCTCAGGCAATACTGGCGCAAGATAAACCATTAATTGACGGAAGATATTAATCGCGACCGAGCAAACATCTTGAACTTCTTGCTCTGCGCCTTCGACCTTAGCAAGCGCCCATGGTTTTTTCTCATCGATATATTCATTGGCTTTATCAGCACATTGCATAATCAAACGCATGGCACGCGAGAACTCACGGTTTTCGTACGCGGCGGCAATTTCATCACCCGTTTTGGTGATGTCTTCTAATAAGTCTGACTCTACGCAAACCTCCGACAGCATACCGTCGTATTTTTTCACTAAGAATCCAGCACTACGACTGGCAATATTGACCACTTTACCAACTAGATCAGAGTTAACCTTTTGCATGAAATCTTCTAAATCAAGGTTGATATCCTCGACTTTATCAGACAATTTACTAGCAAAATAATAACGCAAGTACTCAGGATGTAAGTGATCAGCATACGTTTCGGCTTTAATGAAAGTACCGCGCGACTTACTCATTTTTTCGCCATTGACCATCAAGAAGCCATGGGCAAAGACGCCGGTCGGCGTACGCAGCTCGCTACCCGCTAGCATCGCTGGCCAAAATAGCGCATGGAAGTAAACGATGTCTTTACCGATGAAATGATAAACCTCGGTCTTATGCTCGTTTTCTTGCATCCAATAACGATCAAAATCTAATTCGTTTTCAGTACCTTTGCGCTTATCACACAAGTTTTGAAAGCTCGCCATGTAACCGACCGGTGCATCGAGCCAAACATAGAAGTACTTGTCTGGCTCATCGCTTGGGGTATCTGGAATTTGGAAACCGAAATAAGGTGCATCACGTGAGATATCCCAGCTGGTCAGGCCAGCGTCAAACCATTCTTGCAATTTATTAGCGACCGATGTTTGCAAGCGATTGTCACTGCGCGTCCAATCTTTTAAGAATTGCTCAAATTCTGGCAAATCAAAGAAGTAATGTTTAGAGGTTTTTAGAATGGGTGTGGCATCAGACAACGTCGAGTACGGATCTTTCAGATCTGTCGCATCATAAGTGGTACCGCACACTTCACAGTTATCGCCATATTGATCCAGCGCACCGCATTCAGGGCAAGTACCTTTGACAAAACGATCCGCTAAAAACAACTGCTTTTCAGGATCAAATAATTGCTCAACGTCTTTAGTACTGATATGTCCAGCACTACTAAGACGACGATAAATCAGCTCAGAAAAATGCTTGTTTTCTTCTGAATGGGTGGTGTGATAATTGTCGAAGTCAATCAAAAACTTAGCAAAGTCCGCTTCATGCGAAGCTTTAACCGAGGCGATTTGCTCTTCGGGTGTTACACCA
Organism: Psychrobacter sp. 78a-MNA-CIBAN-0178; assembly: GCF_040309625.1. Lineage (NCBI taxonomy): Bacteria > Pseudomonadati > Pseudomonadota > Gammaproteobacteria > Moraxellales > Moraxellaceae > Psychrobacter > Psychrobacter sp. 78a-MNA-CIBAN-0178. The sequence goes on along the minus strand of NZ_JBEOOZ010000019.1, from coordinate 47,572 downwards.
TTGGCTTCTGCTTTGAGCATGATAGCCGTACCGTGTGCATCATCCGCGCAGACATAAGTGACCTGATGGCCTTGCGCTTTCATCGCACGCGCCCAAATGTCGGTCTGAATATATTCTACAAGATGCCCCAAATGGATATAGCCATTGGCGTAGGGCAGCGCACTGGTTACTAGAATCTCACGCACTTTTGTCACCTATATTTTTATATAAACGGGTTGGTTATCAAACGTCTTGAGCGCTTTATGGCGAGCGGACGCGATATTGTCAATACTAAAGCTTTTAAAATTTCTAAAAAAGGAAAAACCAAAAAAGTGTGCCTATGATACCGTAATTCGGCCAAATTTGTGACATTCCTCAGTAATTAATACGTTAATCAATATAATCATTGGCTCTATTATGCCGATAGATTTCTATGCATTTATCAGGTGTCAATAACCTATTTTATTTAAAGAACATAGTCGTAAAGCGGCGATAAAAAACCCACCAAGCAATCTGCCAAGTGGGTTTTGAGTTTGCACATTAAAACTCATCGATATTCAAAGCTCAAGAAATTGCTTGAAGCTTAAACGGTTTCTAAAATGAGCCAAACATCGTCCCTAGAATAATAACCGCGACTACCGCAATTAATGGAATAATCATCGTGACCATCGCAAGATTCAAGTAGGATTGCTTATGGGTCAAGCCACAAATCGCGAGTAGGGTGATGACCGCACCACTATGAGGGAGCGTATCCAAACCACCCGCTGCCATGACAGCAACACGGTGCATCAGTTCTGGATCAATACCAGCGGCAACCGCCATTCTTAAATAATCTTCACCCAACGTCGATAGGGCAATACTCAAACCACCAGAAGATGAGCCAGTAATACCAGCAAGGGTGGTCATCGCGACCGCTTCTGAGATAAGTGGGTTATCAGGCGTTAGGTTTAAGATGCTGTCACGAATAATAAGAAAGCCTGCCAATGAAGCAATGACCGCGCCGTAACCCACTTCTGAGGCGGTGTTAAAGATGGGCAACATCGAATCATAAGTACCACGGTTGATGGTTTTTTGTAGATTATTCCAATGACCGATACGCATGACTATCAATACGATAATAGCCACTACCAATGAGATAATAATAGACCACAGCCCCAGCGAACCGGCGATATTTAAATCCGGGAACTGAGCTTGTAAGCCGCTAAAGTCTAGTGAAGGGAACACTGCATAAGTTAATAAAGCGTTTAAGGCGATAACCAATACCAGCGGAATCATCGCAACGGTAAATGAGGTGTGATGCGTATCTAGCACTTCGTTTTGTTTTTTTACTGCACCAACGCCGCCTACATCCTCTTCGTCATGCTGACCATAGCCTTCACCTGCTGCGTTGGCTTTTCTGGCCCGTGACTGTAACCATAACCAACCACAGATAAACATGATCGTACCGCCAATAATACCCAAAATAGGCGCAGCAAAGACGTTGGTATTATAATAAGGAATCGGAATGGCGTTCTGAATGGCTGGTGTGCCGGGTAATGCCGTCATGGTAAAGGTAAATGACCCTAAGGCAATCGCTGCTGGAATTAAGCGCTTAGGAATGTCCGCCGCCTTAAACAAGTCTTTGGCGATTGGATAGATAGCAAATGCTACGACAAATAAAGAGACGCCGCCGTAGGTTAAAATAGCGCAAACTAAGATAACGGCTAAAATAGCTTTGCTGGCCCCAAGCTTTTCTACCACGGTTTTGGCAATCGCTGTTGCTGCGCCAGAATCTGCCATCAAACGCCCAAACAGCGCGCCTAGTAAGAAGATAGGGAAAAACTTGAGTAAAAACCCACTCAATGCACCCATAAAGATATCGGTGTAGGCAGGGATACTACTTAAGAAATCACCAGATAGGAATACCGCCAATATCGCCATAATTGGTGCTAAAATCAGCACGGAATAACCGCGATACGCAAAGAACATCAATAGTAATAAAGTAATGACAATAGCAAAGGTACTAAACATGATCGCCCTCCTTGGCAAAATTAAGGCAGCGAGTATGTAGGGCATATTAATATCGGTCAATAAAATGAATCAAAATAGATATTATTTAATAATTTATCAAATATAAGTCTGTCTTAAGACGACATTGTCCTACCATCTATGCCGCTACTGCGCTGGCCTGTATGTTCTTGTTGTTATTCTCTTCTCGCTAAGAGAATAATATGTTAACTTAGCATAAGAATCTTATAGATGATATATCGATAGAAATTGTATTAATATAGATATTGAAATATTGAGTAAAGTAACCCATTCATAATCATTGATGATAGAAGTTAATAACAAAAAATAGACTTGCAAGGAGATAAGCATGAGTCATTCTAAAGTATATAGCAGTGCTGAAGAAGCACTAAAAGGTATCGTCAACGATGGACAAACCCTCGCTATTGGTGGTTTTGGTCTGTGCGGTATTCCTGAAGCATTAATCGAAGCATTACGTGATAGTGGGGTAAAGGATTTAACTTGTATCAGCAATAACGCTGGTGTCGACGGCTTTGGTTTAGGCTTGCTATTACAAACGCGCCAAATTAAAAAAATGATTTCATCCTATGTCGGTGAAAACAAAGAGTTTGAGCGTCAATACTTGGCAGGCGAGTTAGATGTTGAATTAACGCCGCAAGGTACTTTAGCGGAAAAACTACGTTCAGGCGGTGCTGGTATTCCTGCTTTCTATACCGCAACTGGCGTTGGCACACTGGTCGCTGAAGGCAAAGAAACCCGTGATTTCGATGGACGTACTTATGTGCTCGAACATTCATTACGTGCTGATGTGTCATTAATCAAAGCGCAAAAAGCAGATAAAGCAGGTAATTTAATATTCAATAAAACGGCTCGTAACTTCAATCCAGACTGTGCAATGGCAGGCAAAATCACCATTGTCGAAGTTGAAGAAATCGTAGAAACGGGCACACTTAACCCTGATGAGATTCATCTACCGGGTATTTTTGTACAGCGTATTGTATTAAATAGCAATCCTGAAAAGCGTATCGAAAAAACCACGACCAAAGCAGTCGAAGGCGCTTAGAAGCAGAGTTTGTCAAAACCTTTTAAAAGATGACATTAATAATAGAGTATTGTAATACTATTCCTAAAAATTTGAGTGGCAAGAAAAACGAGTGAAAGTGCTACATTTAGTAGACTAAGCGAATTTGACACCATTAATCATATTTGTTGGGGTGGTCATAAAAATAAGGAAATTACCATGGCATGGACAAGAGAACAGATGGCACAGCGGGCTGCACAAGAATTAGAAGATGGCTATTATGTCAATTTAGGTATCGGTCTACCAACGCTAGTCGCCAATTATATCCCTGAAGACGTGGATGTTTGGTTGCAGTCAGAAAATGGTCTATTAGGTATTGGCGAATTTCCAACGGCAGAAAACGTCGATGCAGATTTGATCAATGCGGGTAAGCAAACCGTGACCGCAGAGGCGGGTGCTAGTTATTTTGGTAGTTCAGAATCCTTTGCGATGATTCGCGGCGGGCATGTTAATCTGGCTATATTGGGCGCGATGGAAGTGTCAGAAAAAGGCGATTTGGCCAACTGGATGATTCCCAAAAAGATGGTCAAAGGCATGGGCGGTGCGATGGACTTAGTCGCAGGTGTACAACGCGTGATTGTATTGATGGAACAGGTCAATAAACACGGCGATCCAAAAATTCTTGCCAATTGTGAGCTACCATTGACAGGCAAAGGGGTGGTTGATCGTATTATCACCGAGCTTGCAGTATTAGATGTCACCGACAATGGTCTAAAACTGGTCGAGCTAGCAGAGGGTGTCACTTTTGAAGAACTACAAGAAAAAACGCCAGTGAGCATTATTCAATAGCATTGCTCAATAGTTTTGATGTTATAACGACTGTTTACTGCTTTATTTAATAGCCACTATATTCTAGTGGCTTATTTACTGGTTGACCTCATCACTTCCCATCACTACCTATTATTAAGGACAATATATGGCGACCCAATTACAACAGGATTTGACGGGCAAAGTGGCCTTGGTCACAGGTGCTGCCAGCGGTATCGGACGTGATATCGCTGAAACTTATGCCAAAGCAGGCGCAGCGGTAGGTATTGCAGATATCAATATTGAAATGGCTCAGAAAACCGTTGATGCTATTGAAGCGGCAGGTGGACGCGCACTTGCCATTGCCATGGATGTAACGTCTGAGGCTGCCGTAAATAATGGTGTACAAAAGCTAGTAGATACCTTTGGCGGTATTGATATCTTAGTCTCTAATGCCGGTATTCAGATCATTGATCCGATTAACAAAATGTCGTTTGATGACTGGAAAAAAATGCTCGCTATTCATTTGGATGGGGCATTTTTAACCACCAAAGCGGCTGTACAGCATATGTATAAAGAGGATAAAAGTGGCACCGTCATCTATATGGGTTCTGTGCACTCGCATGAGGCATCAATGTTTAAGGCACCTTACGTCACTGCCAAGCATGGTCTACTTGGGCTGTGTCGTGTATTAGCAAAAGAAGGCGCTGAGCATAATGTACGGTCGCATGTGATTTGCCCAGGGTTTGTCAAAACGCCGTTGGTCGAAAAGCAAATTCCGCAACAAGCGGCTGAAAAGGGCATCAGCGAAGAATCTGTAGTCAATGATATTATGCTGGTGAATACGGTAGATAAAGAATTCACGACGGTAGACGATATTGCCCAATTGGCGCTATTTTTGGCAGCCTTCCCAAGCAATGTATTCACTGGTCAATCTATCGTTGCCAGTCATGGTTGGTTTATGAACTAGGACGTGTCCTCAATTCCAGCGATTGTATCTAAATGGGCTAAAAATGGCTAAATTTTGCCAAACATCGTCAAATAGCTGATTAATATCCCGATATTATTTCCGCTATTTTCCTCACTTGACTGCAATTTATCTCATTTTTATGAGCATTTTTAAAATGAGAACACGCCTTAGCTGAATGACGGATTAATAGGTTTGTTCGGGCGCTTTGATTGGTTTAAGAATCATTGGCTTGCTAATAAAAGCCCATTGCCTTAGCATCTTGTTTATATTAATTGGAGCCAATTAGATTGGCTCTTTTTTGTGAGTATTTGCTGCACCGTTTTGGGTTGCACGGAGTAACATGATGAATAATAAAGACCTTGCAGAGACTTTTGCAACCAAACTAAGCCGTGCCATCGAGCAGCAGCAATTCGAGCAAGCGATTAATCAAGTGCAAGAGTTGCGCCCCATTGATATCGCGGATGTGCTTACGCTCATGGCATCTAAACTTGCTTGGCAGCTGCTAGAACGTTTGCCCAATCGTTCTACGGTATTTGCTTATTTAGAGCCTAATATTCAAGTCGCTATGGCGCATGAGTTTCCTCGCGAAAGTATGGCAATACTAGTGGGCGAGATGCCCGCAGATGAACGCACTGATTTATACAAACATCTAAATCAGGATCAGCGTGATGCCTTATTGCCAGCATTAGCACAGGCGCAGCGTGAAGATATTCGCAGGCTTTCTGCCTATGAAGAACGTACTGCTGGGGCGTTGATGACATCTGACTATGCAACGTTAGCGGCGCATATGACCGTCACTGAAGCATTAGCGGCGCTACGATTAGAAGCACCTGATGCCGAGACCATTTATCATACTTATGTAATTGATGATGAGCGTAAGTTGTCAGGGGTAGTGTCATTACGAGCATTAATACTAGCCGCTCCTGAACAATTAATTAATGACATTATGCTGAGCACTGTGGTCTCTTGCAATGTCAATGACGATCAAGAAGATGTCGCCAAAGTTGTGGCTCGTTATGACTTGATTGCCCTGCCAATTACTGATGACCATGGCGCTTTGGTCGGTATCGTGACCCATGATGATGCCATGGACGTTGCCAGCGATGAGGCTACTGATGACTTTCACAAGTCGGGTGGTGTCACGACGATGGTTGGCAGGCTTAAAGATGTCAGCATTAAAGTGCTGTATCGTAAGCGCGTATTCTGGCTAGTGTTTTTGGTATTTGGAAACTTGCTCTCTGGCTTTAGCATTGCTAACTTTGAAGAGGTGATAGCAGCCAATCTAGTGCTGGTATTTTTCTTACCACTACTGGTAGATAGTGGCGGTAACGCCGGCTCTCAGTCTGCTACGTTGATGGTGCGTGCGCTAGCGACGGGCGATGTCGTCATGCGTGATTGGCTCTCGCTATTAGGACGAGAAGCCATCGTCGCCCTGATGCTGGGTGCGACGATGGCCGTTGCTATCTCTATCATCGGTTATGTGCGCGGCGATGCTATTGTGTCACTGGTGCTCGCGCTTAGTATGATGTCCGTAGTCATGATTGGCTGCGTGATTGGCATGAGCTTGCCTTTTGTATTGAACAAAATAGGACTTGACCCTGCCACTGCCAGTGCACCGCTGATTACCTCAGTGTGTGATGCTTCTGGCGTGCTGATTTATCTGTTTATTGCTTCACAGTTTTTGTCTATAGGATAGCGCACGGCAAACGGTCGCAGTAGCGCAAATAGTAACACCTGATACCAAGCTCGGTCTTACTGGCGTTGTGGTTTTTTTATACTTGTAATTCAGCTACACTGTCACGATAAAAGGTTTGGCCAAAAAGCTTATGGGCTATAATATTTATCCTATGCGCTACAGTATTCACTGAGTTGTTTGACCATACCCACCCACTTGTATAGGCAGTAACGGTAGCTATGTTTAACTTTATGAAGAAAAAAACCACTCACAATGAAACCCCGCAGCAAAAAGCAGAACGCGATAGTGCCGTGGACAAGGTACTGCTCGGCTATGAAGTAGGCACTATCAGCATTGCCACTATGGTCACGGGTCTTGAGCGCGACGGCGATCAGCTCACTTTAGATTTGCGTCTACCTGTAAATAGTAATCCTGAAGCCATTCAACAAGAGCTTGGAAAGCTGCTCTATCCGCACGGTATCAAAGCGATCCATATGAACGTCCGTCTGCCAGCACCAGCGAAAGGGACAGGGTCAAGCTTACCGAAGGCCATGCCCAAGACCACCAATGCAATGGACGCCCAGAATCAGTCAGCATCAAAGCCTGATAGTGGCACTAAAACTGATACTGCTGCCGAACCGCCGATTACCAAAGCCGCGCCGACACAAGCATCATTGACAGCGCATCCGCGTATTCGCCATATTATCGTGGTGGCGTCGGGTAAAGGTGGTGTTGGTAAATCAACGACTACCGTGAATATCGCTTTGGCATTACAAAAGCTAGGCAACCGTGTTGGCGTGCTCGATGCTGATATTTATGGTCCTAGTATGCCAACCATGCTGGGCGTAGATAATGTCAGACCTGAGCTAGAAAATGAGCAGTTTATTCCTATCAATGCGCATGGCATGGCGATGTTATCGATTGGTAGCTTACTCGATGGTGACAATACGCCTGTCGCGTGGCGTGGACCAAAGGCTACTGGGGCGTTGATGCAGCTCTATAATCAAACCAATTGGCCGCAGTTAGATTACTTGGTCATTGATATGCCACCGGGTACCGGTGATATTCAGCTCACGCTAGCCCAGCGTATCCCCGTGACTGGTGCGGTGATTGTCACGACGCCGCAGCATATCGCCTTACTTGATGCGCAAAAAGGCATTGAGATGTTTAACAAGACTAATATTCCGGTACTTGGTGTGGTTGAAAACATGGCGCTGCATACCTGTAGTAATTGTAATCATACCGAAGCCATCTTTGGTACAGGTGGCGGTGAAAAAATCGCTGAGCAATACCATGTGCCGCTATTGGGACAACTGCCGCTTGCCAGTGGTATTCGTGCACAAGTAGATAAAGGTGAACCAAGTGTTTTGGCAGATGATGAGTTTGCGCCGTACTATCTAAACATTGCTAAAAATATCGAAGCCAATATTAGTAAGTTTGCAAAGCCTGTCGATGATAAGCGTATTTTTTAATGGTTTTCTAATGGCTCTTAATAGTGCTAATGGCTTTTATTAATAGCAAAATAGCCTAAGCATATAAAGTTTGAAAGGCTTGAATTTTAAACGGGGAATAGTATGAGCTTATTGATTTATCAACGTCATTTAGATGATACTCCAAAGCAATACAGGCTCTTAAAATTATTCCGCCCGCTGATATACGTGATTGAGCTCTCGAACAATCAAGCGAGTGCCGTTTGCTACTATAAAGATGGCAGTAGCAAACGCTATGAAGTCCATGCGGATTTTAGCAATCGCCGACTGGTGATTGCTGATTTTTTTAAAGCGGTACAAGCGATGACTGATCTACTGCTTAAATTTCCCAAACATCCATTTGGCATCAGTGCTTTTGCCATAGAAAATGTGACTGAGGAGCTGGCAGATGGATTGACATTCATAGAGATTAAAGCCATTAGAGAAACAGTTTGGGCAGCATCAGGACAGGCAAAAAGAAGGATTATAGGTACCACCGTCAGCTACCAAGGACAGGTAGTCTCTCAATGAACCATGGCTAGGATGCCTCAATCATGAATCAAAGTCGCAACGACCAAAACCAACAAGACTCATCAGCCAGCTCAAAACCAATGATACTTGATCAATTGATCCAAAACGGTCAGCCTATTTTTGGCATCTTTGCTCAAGTCAAAAGCATCAATTATCTGGATTATCACAGTTATCTTATTTCGCAAAAGTCCTTATCCAATTGGCGCAAAGAACTAAAAGCCAATCAATTCTGCTTTATTCAAATTATTCAGCCGCCGTATCGAGTCTGTTTAGCAGTAGCGACCATTAAGCTGGCGACCAGTGCCTTTGTATACCTTTATAACGATGAGACTGGTGAGCTGGAGGTATGTGAAGCCTTGCAACCTTTGACTCGCCATACGCAACTACAAGGTGATTGCTATCAAGGGCAAATGGTATTTACCCATGCCAAACTGACCGTTACTTTAGATTTTATGCCTGCACAAGTTAAAGTAGTGCTGGACAGCCAATACCTTGCACTCCATGCAACATTAGCACGGCAATCACAGCCACTTGCTATCTGTACACCAACGGGCAGACGCGGCTGGACGTTTACCCAAAAAGAGCCATTAACCGCTGTATCTGGACATATACTCGTTAAGGGCAATTCAAAATTTAATGCTGATGCTGATGCTGTTGGTGCTTCCGACACTCAGGCTCAGCAAATAGACTTTACTGACACCACTATAGCCAATCTAGATTGGACACTTGGCTATATGCGCCACGAGACCAATTGGTTTTGGAGCTGTATTAATAGCTATTTGCCAGACCGTCGTCATTTTGCCCTAAATCTAGCAATGGGCGTCAATGAAACAGGGGTTAGCGAAAATGCGTGCTGGCTGGATGGGCATATTTATTATTTACCGTCTGTGATGTTTGTCCGTGATGGTTTAAATTTGCCAGCTAATGAGCAAGATGATAATGCTAAAACCATAGATAATACGCGACAGCCTTGGCGTATTTATCATCAAAACCTCGGTTGGAGTAATGTAGATATTGATTTAACCTTTACACCGATTAGCGTCTATAAGAAAACCGATAACTTTGGTATGCTTGCCAGTATCTTCGAGCAATGGCTAGGCTTTTATAGCGGTGAGATTCGCATCAAAGATGAGGTGATTAAGATTGATAAGGTAATGGGGTTAGCGGAAGACCATTTTGCTAAATGGTAGATTGTAAAATATAAGGTGAGGATCATTAGGTTATGGAACGTATTCATTTTAAAGTCGCCATTGCTCTATAAATTGAGCCTTCAATTCCGTATAATCGTCGCTATCAAAATACGATTCATATCATAAATTTTATTTTATAGCTGCTAAGGAACAACAATGTCTATCAAGTCTGACCGCTGGATTCGTAAAATGGCTGAAGAACACGGCATGATTGAGCCGTTTGAAGCGGGTCAAGTACGTTTTAATGATGCAGGCGAACGTTTGGTTAGCTACGGCACCTCAAGCTATGGTTATGATGTACGCTGCGCGCCTGAATTTAAAGTTTTTACCAATGTTCATTCAGTGATTGTAGATCCAAAAAACTTTGATGAAAAAAGCTTTATTGATGTCATTGGTGACGAGTGTATTATTCCACCGAACTCGTTTGCGCTAGCACGCACCATGGAGTATTTTCGTATTCCGCGCGATGTATTGACCATTTGCCTTGGTAAATCAACGTATGCGCGCTGCGGTATCATTGTGAATGTGACGCCGCTTGAGCCTGAGTGGGAAGGGCACGTGACTTTAGAGTTTAGTAATACTACCAATTTGCCAGCGCGTATTTATGCGGGTGAAGGCGTGGCACAGATGTTATTTTTTCAAAGCGATGCCGATGATGTTTGTGAGACCAGCTATAAAGATCGCGGTGGTAAATACCAAGGTCAACGCGGTGTGACACTGCCAAGAACATAATCGCCAAGAGCTAATTGCCAAGAGCTAATTGCCAAGAGCTAATCGTTTGAAAGCTATTAATCTTTTAGACTGACAATAAAAAAGCTGGACGTATTCAATACGACCAGCTTTTTTATGCGTTACGGTTTATTCACTGCATCTTTATTTTAAGACTTTTAAGCCCGCTTTATTATCACGCTTTGGCTTGGGTGCGGCTGTTGGACTTTTCTTAGCAGCAGCAGTCGAATCTTCTTCAGGCTGATAGTTGTCATATTCATTCGGATCAAAAAACATCCCTTGCGAGTTCTCTTTAGCATAGATACCGAGCACCGCTGTCAGTGGTACCCAGATCTCTTGTGACACGCCGCCAAAACGCGCACTGAAATGTATATAGTCATTTTCCATACTCATATTACCAGTGGCGCGGCTGGCGATATTTAAGACGATACGACCGTCTTGCACGTGTTCGGTTGGGATTTGCACATTTTCAGCTGTCGCATCGACCATCAGATAGGGCGTCAGAGCATTGTCTTCTATCCATTGGTATAGCGCGCGTACCATGTAGGGACGGGTTGGCGTAATAGAGGTGGTTTCGCTCATCTGATGATTTCCTATACTAATGATTTTTTATAATTAAAAAATAGTTATTTCAGCAATTTATCAGAGGATAAATGCTACTGAATGTCTGTTTCACTGGTACCAATTTTAGGACAGTTTTTTAGACTTGTCTAATTAACGCACGCTTTTTTTAAAACTCTCACGCTCAAAGACACGCGTTTGATAGTCAAACAACGGACGACTGATAGCGCGCGGCAGTTCGATATCCATCTCCTCAAGCCGCCATAATAAAGGAGCGAGCAGCACATCACACCAGCCAAACTCATCCGCCATAAAGTACGGCTTATGAGCAAACAGTGGGGATAAGGTAATCAATGAATCAGCCAATTGTTTTTTTGCCAATGCGGCTTGTGCTTTGTTAAAGCTGTCTGGATGCGTAAGCAGTCGCTTACCGAGGACCAGCCAATCGCGCTGAATACGCCAGGCCAGCTGTCGAAACTGTGCTCGCTCTTGCGGGGTGTCAGGTAGCAGTTTGTTGGCATGATAACGTTCTTCAAGGTATTCAAAAATAACGTTAATCTCATAGAGTGCAATCTCACGCTGTTGCAGGACAGGCAAGGTATGATAAGGGTTGAGCTCGGTCAGATCTTCAGGACGCTCAGAATGCAAACGTGATAAATAATAAGCGAGCTTCTTTTCTTCAAGCAATAGGCGCACCACATGACTGTCGTAGCCGTCATCAGCATATAAAATCAGCTGACTACTTGGAATGTCATTCGCATCAATCATGAAAGCCTAATGTTAATAGTGAAGGCTGTCATCGTAAACAAAGTCGCTGTGTTTATCAAGGCAACTCGCGTAAATGTTGCTGTTGAGCGCCTTATTTGTCTGCTTTCTTGAGGTTTTATTAGGATAGTAAAACAGTAGTGCATAAAAAAGCACTACCGAAGTAGTGCTTTATATCATGCTCAATTTTTATACCATCAACTTCTATTTATTTTACGTCTTTCCAGAACTCTTTATTTAATAAGTAAACTGGTATGAGCAGTACTAATAAGAATAGAATGACGAAGAAACCAATTACTTGACGGTCGTGACGAGCAGGTTCACCCATCCACGCCATAAAGTTAACCAAGTCACCAACTTCAGATTCAAACTCTTCTTGACTCAATGTCTCTTGCATATTATGCAATACGTGAGGCATCGCTGCATTGGCCAGTACTAAGTTGTTTGCACCCCAAGGACGGCTTGGATCTTCATAGAACGATAGTAGGTAAGTATATACCCAGTCGTCGCCACGTAGACGTGTCTCAAGTGATAGATCAGGCGGCGCTGCGCCAAACCAAGATGCTTGAATCTCAGGATCTATCTCAGCAGTAATGTGGTCACCGATTTGATCGGTAGTAACCATCAAATACTTTTCAACCAACTCAGGCGGTATCTCTAAATCTTTAGCAATGCGCGAATGACGAACGTACTTGGCTGAGTGACACCCAGCACAGTAGTTCATAAAGATCTTCGCGCCGTTTTGTAGTGAGCCCTTATTGGTAAAATCAATAGGAGCTGTACTACAAGCCAGGTGTTCATCAACGCCATCTGCATTGGTGAATGTACCGCAGCCACTGCCTGAAGCCATTGCCGTACCAGCAGTCAAGGTTAATGCCGCGCCTAAGCCTAGACCAGCTAGGGATTTAATTAGCGTGTTCATTAGTGACCTCCGGTAACGCGTTCTGGTGGCTGTTTACACTTCTCAATCGCAGTGTAGAAAGGCATCAGTAAGAAGAACAAGAAATATAGAATCGTGAATACACGAGCCATGATGGTTGCCGTTGGTGTAGCAGGCGTCGCACCCAAGTAGCCCAATACAACAAAGCTAATAGCAAAGACGGTCAGCGCAATCTTAGATAATATACCTTTGTAACGTATAGAGCGCACAGGAGACCTATCAAGCCATGGGATCAAGAACAGTACGGCAATCGCACCACCCATCGCAATCACGCCACCAAGCTTGTCAGGAACCGCACGTAAAATAGCGTAGAACGGCGTGTAGTACCATACTGGTGCAATATGTGCTGGTGTTTTCAGTGAGTTCGCTGTCTCAAAGTTTGGTGGTTCAAGGAAGAAACCGCCGCCTTCTGGGAAGAAGAATACCACTGCAAAGAAACAGATAAAGAACACTACGATACCAACCATGTCATGCACAGTGTAGTACGGATGGAATTCGATACCGTCTAATGGCACACCATTTTTATCTTTTAGCTTCTTAATATCGATGCCATCAGGGTTGTTCGAGCCCACATGATGCAATGCTACAATATGCATGAATACTAAGCCTACCAGTACTAATGGAATAGCAACAACGTGTAGCGCAAAGAAACGGTTTAGAGTAATACCAGAGATGATATAGTCACCACGTACCCATTCAGCAAGGCCATCACCAATAACAGGTAGAGCTGCAGGTAAGTTCAAGATAACCTGAGCACCCCAGAATGACATGTTGCCCCAAGGTAGTAGGTAACCGAAGAAACCTTCTGCCATAAGTGCTAGGTAGATACCCATACCGATGAGCCAGATAAGCTCACGAGGTTTTTGGTATGAACCATATAGCAAGGCTCTAAACATATGCAGGTATACAACGACGAAAAACGCAGATGCGCCGGTTGAGTGCATATAGCGAATGAGCCAACCACCTTTTACGTCACGCATGATGTATTCAACAGACGCAAATGCCCCTTCGGCACTTGGGTTGTACATCATCGTAAGCCATATACCAGTCACCAATTGGTTGACCAGTACGATCATTGATAGCACGCCAAAGAAGTACCAAAAGTTAAAGTTCTTTGGTGCGTAGTACTTTGACATATGGTATTCATAGGTTTCGGTCGCTGGAAAACGCGCGTCCACCCAATGCATTAACTTTTTACCCATACTCATATCAAGCCTCCCCAACCGTCAAGATGGTACCATCCATACCATATTCTGGAACGGGTAAATTAAGTGGTGCAGGAACGCCGCTATATACGCGACCTGCTAAGTCATATTTTGACCCGTGACACGGACAGAAAAATCCGCCGTACCAATCATTACCACCTAAATCCACCGCGCCCACATCAGGACGGTAGTTTGGTGCACAGCCCAAATGTGTGCAAACGCCTTCGACCACCAATACGGTTGGATCTAAAGAGCGAGTAGGATTTTTGCAATATTCAGGTTGTAGAGACGCATCAGACTCAGGATCAGATAATAGAGGTTTGACTGACTCTAGTCCTGCAACCATGTCTTCGGTGCGCTTAACCACATAAATAGGTTTACCACGGTATTTGACGACGATCATTTGTCCATCTTCGATAGAACCAATATCTTGGGTCACTGCAGCCCCTGCAGCCTCAGCTTTAGCGCTTGGGTACCAAGAACGGACAAAAGGTGTCGCCACGGCAGCTACCCCAGCTGCACCAATCGCGGCAGTTGAGGCAATAAGAACTCTACGGCGTTGTACATTAACGCCTTCGGCTTGGCTCATTAATACTTCCTCCAGGTGAATGAAATGGGATTATCCCACACTGGGTTTGTGGCTTAGAAAATATACAATATCAAGCCACTTTAGCTGTGCCTAATTTTGCTAATTGTTGCTATTCTAAGCTATTTCGGTGATAAAATAAATTATTGCGTTAAAAATAAAGCAACCTCAATAGGACATATTAGAAGGTTGAATATGATAATCAAACCAAAACAGTTGGATTATCAACGCTTAACGCTAACTTTGCTTTAACAAGGATTATGATGTGATGACCTTATAAATAATAAGGATTTTCAGCAATAGCGAATGATACTTGAAATTAAGGTAATGTTCACTAACTTTCAGTCCCTAATCTCTATGTAAGTAGTCGTAAAGCAATTATCACCACACTATTAATAGCATGTAATAGCATGATGATAATTTTTGTTCCCTTAAAGACCAACGTCACAATGAAAATTTAATCTCTCTATCCATTGCGTGTGTTTATTAAAGCATCTATTAAAGGTAGGCTTTAGCGATTCACATTAGCCTTCAAGTGTGCTCCAACGCTCAAGCTTACTCATCATCTCATCTTCAATCACCAGTAAACGCTCACTAGCCGCTGTTGCCGCATCGAAGTCTTTAGTAAACCACGAGCCATCAGCCAATTTTTCTTGTAGCGCATTTTGTTCGGCTTCGAGTGCAGCGATTTCTTTTGGCAAGTTATCCAGTTCGCGTTGATCATTATAATTTAGCTTTTTGGCTGCCTTATTTGGTTTCGCTGCTGTGCCAGACTTGTTTGTCGCTTTATTGCTTGCTGCATTGTTGGCAGGTGCTTTTGCAGCACGAGATGCTTCTTCGCGGTTCTTTTGTACGAGGTACTCTTGATAACCACCTACATACTCACTGACCACTCCTTTGCCATCTTCATCTTCGCCAAACACCCACGTAGAGGTAACGACGTTGTCCATGAATGAACGATCATGACTGATCAGCAAAATCGTACCACCAAAGCTGGCGACTGACTCTTCTAATAGCTCAAGTGTTGCCATATCCAAATCGTTGGTTGGCTCATCGAGTACTAAGATATTGGCAGGTTTTAATAACTGTTTAGCCAGTAGTACTCGGTTACGCTCACCACCAGACAAGGCTTTGACAGGTGTACGTGCGCGCTCTGGAGCAAATAAGAAATCTTGCAAGTAGCTCATGATATGCGTCTTACGACCGCCAACTTCGACAAAGTCAGAGCCTTCCGAAACGTTTTGTGCAACGCTCGCTTCAAGGTCCAATTGATCACGCAGCTGATCGAAAAATGCGATTTTCAGATTAGTACCTAATTCGACGCTACCAGACTTGGTAACTTCGTCATCAGACATATCGAGTAGGGCTTTAATCAACGTGGTTTTACCAGCACCGTTGGGACCAACGATACCAATCTTGTCACCACGCATAATCATGGTACTAAAGTTATCAACCAGTACGTTGCCATCATATTCCAGATGCAAGTTTTTAACCTTACAAACCAGCTTGCCACTTTTTTCGCCTTCACCCATAGTGATGTTAACGTTACCGACTTGCTCACGGCGACCGCTACGCTCTTCACGCAGTGCTTTTAGCTCACGTACACGGCCTTCGTTACGGGTGCGACGAGCTTTGATGCCTTGGCGAATCCAAACTTCTTCTTGGGCCAGTTTTTTATCAAAGTTGGCATTGTTTTTTTCTTCAGCGAGTAACTGTAGCTCTTTTAGTTCTTGATAGCGTGCATAACCTTTAGCACCTTGAGTGACGTCATAGCTTGTCAGCTGACCACGGTCAAGCTCAACAATACGCGTCGCGAGCTTATTGACGAATGCTCTATCATGGGTCACGAATAACAAGGTCAATCCTTGCCAATCTAACAAGAAGCGCTCTAGCCATTCGATACTTTCGACGTCCAAATGGTTGGTCGGCTCATCTAGTAGCAAGACATCAGGCTTGGTAACCAGTGAGCGCGCGAGTAGCACACGGCGCTTACGACCACCAGATAGCGACGATAAATCATCTTCTGGATCAAGTCCCATGGTCGTAATCAGTCGCGTGGCATCACGCTCTAGATCCCAGCCATGTACTGCATCGATATCATGCTGCAAGTTCGCCATATGCTCACAAGCATCCATATCGCCATCGGCACACATATCGACCTGCTTATTATAGTCAATCAGCAGATCCGCGGTGCGACGGCTACCACCCATGACGATATCTAATATACGGCCACTGGTTTCGGGGACGTCTTGTTCTAGCATAGCGACACGCATACTACTGTTGGTAATAATCTCACCGCTGTCAGGCTGCAACGAGCCATTGATTAACTTAAACAGCGTGGATTTGCCTTCGCCATTGCGACCAATCAAACACACGCGCTCGCCAGCATCGATTGCAAAATCAATACCATCGAGGACGGGAGCGACGCCAAATGCGAGGTGAATATCTTTTAGATGTATCAGTGCCATAAAATATCTTAAGCTTATATAATAGTGAGGTAGGGGTTGTTGCAAAATTGGCAGCAGTATAACATGCCACCACCTGACTGTAGTGCGAGTAAATGCTTTATCAGCACTATTTTTCGCTTCTATCAATAGCAAATAGGCTGTCAATGTTATCGCTATTTAACGGCTACTATTTAACGGTCATCAATCACTAATATATATTCCTTCAAACACCTCACATAAATACAATCACTTAGAGAAAAATATGGATCAATCTGTACCACCAACGAAACCGTTACTCGACTCTCAAGGCGATACATCTGCCGACCAAAGCGAGCTACATGCTCAAGTGATCGAATTACAGATGAATATGTCTCATTTGGAGCTGACGGTAGAGCGGCTCGATGAAGTAGTCGCTCGGCAAGATAAGCATATCCAGACCCTGCAACGTCAGCTGCAGCTTATATATAAACAAGTTGAAAGCCAAGATACTGAAGGGGGGATTGCGCCGTTTGATGTGATGGCTGATAGACCACCTCATTATTAAATACCTATGAGCCTTTAAAGGCCACTAATTATATCTGTATATTTCAAGCTAAAATTATATCCACATTTTTAGATACAGTTACTAGTCGATGACTGTCTAGTCATAATTCGGTAATAATGTATTTTTACAGTTGTCTTAAGGTGAAAAAGCCATTAGTATCCTTCCCCTTAGCTGCTGCCTACTTATCAATCCCTCGGTATGGCGGTAAAACAATGCGGATGTTTGGAGATACACAATGCGGGCCACTTTTCACCTAAAAACCCTTACGGTAGCTGTTGCTGCTCTTTCTGTTGCTAGCGTCGCTAGTGCTGCTGGTCTTGATCGTTCAGGTCAGGATATCACCGCATTCTTACAAGATGGAACCTATGCCGAAACCGTTTATACTTATATCGATGCCGATGTGAGTGGCAAGGATTCATCAGGCAATAAAATTGATGACATCGCAGAAGATTATGACTTTTTTCGTTATGGCGTAAAAGCAGATATCAATGATACATTCAGTGTTGGTATCTTATACGACGAGCCTTTCGGTGCTGCTGCTGATTATAGCGGCGACAACAATTTTATAGATGCAAATGGTGAAGGTACCAATGTAGAAGTGCGTACTGAAAACATTACTGGTATTATCGGTGCAAAATTTGGCGAAAATAAAAGCTTTCAAGTCTATGGTGGTCCAGTAGCCCAACGTGTAAAAGCTGACGTAAAATTACGTGGTACTGCTTATAGTGCTGCTAACGGTTATACCACTCACATTAGTGCCGATCAGGACTATGGTTATCTTGCAGGTTTTGCTTACAGCAAGCCTGAAATTGCATTGAAAGCCGCCTTAACCTACCGTTCAGAAATCGAACATAATGCACAATCAGCAGAAATTTATCCTGTTGTCGGTTCTGGTCTTATCCCAGCTCCTGTTGTAACTGCATTGGGTCTTTCAACAACTAGAAGCGAAAGTATTGAAATTACCACACCTGAATCAGTCAACTTTGATTTTCAAACGGGTATTAATCCAACGACACTAGCAACGGCTAAAGTGCGCTGGGTACCTTGGAGTGACTTTGCTATCGTACCCTCGTTATACAACGATGTGAGTAAAGTTTCTACACAAGACGATAAAGGTTTGGCATTAGTTAGTTATGATGAAGACCAGTGGCAGGTTGAGTTAGGTCTTGCTAAGCGTCTAGCCCCACAGTTTGCAATTAGCGGTACGGTTGGTTGGGATAGTGGTGCAGGTAATCCTGTCACTTCACTTGGCCCAATTGAAGGCTATTACAGTGTCGGTCTAGGTGGTAAATATGACATCACTGAAAACTGGGCAGTGTCTGCTGGTGGTAAATATCTGTGGTTCGGTGATGCTGAAGGCCAAATCCCAACTAAGCAAGTTGTCAGCAAGTTTGAAGACAACGACGGTTTTGCACTTGGTGTAAAAGTATCTTATCAAGCGAAGTAATAGCAAACTGAGCATTATATAGTTTGGCTATTTATTTGGTAATTTAACAACGATAAAAAAGCGATCCTGAATGGGTCGTTTTTTTATGTTTGTAATAAAGAAAAATACAATAATCAATATCTTTTAATTTAAGAATAAAAACCTATGTTTTTCCATTTAAGTTCGCCAATAGTGTTAATTAGGAATTAATGATTGTATATTTAGCAAACTATTGTTTATTAAATTAATTTAATTTTTTGTACCGCTCAGTCATTAACAAGAAATAAAGCGTTTTAATCGTTGTTTTAATGTCAGAAAGTCATTACTATTCATTTTAGGACATCGTTTACATAATCATATATTTTGCGTAACAATGCTAAATGTTGATTATTACAACGATTAAACAACGAGGATGTTTGGAGATATACAATGCGCGCTACTTTTCATTTAAAAACTCTTGCTGTAGCGATAGCTACTCTTTCTGTAGCCAGTATGACTAACGCTGCAGGTCTTGATCGTTCAGGTCAAGATATCACTGCTTTTTTTCAAGATGGTTTGTACGCTGAGGCTGTCTATACTTATATTGATGCGGACGTCACTGGTAACGATAATGCTTATATCGGTACAGACAATGATGCCTATACCAAAGGTAACGCTACCGGTGACATTGCCGAGTCTTATGACTTTTTCCGTTATGGCGTAAAAGCGGACATCAATGATACCTTTAGTGTTGGTATATTATATGATGAGCCTTTCGGTGCTGCTGCTGCCTATGAAGGTGATAATAACTTTGTGGCAAACGGTGACCGTGATGCAGTTATTAAAGACGTTACAGGTAACCCAGCGTATACTGAAGCAGTGGTTGATAATGTTGTAATACCTCAGTTACAAGGTGCACTTACTCCAGGAAATCCTGGTAATTTGTCTCCTGAACAGTTAGCAGCAGCACGAGAAGGGTTGACTGGGCTTCTTACCGCAAAAGCAATAGCAGACGCAGAAGAAGCTACTGCTGGTGAAGGCACTAAAGTTGAAGTCCGTAGTGAGAGCATTACTGCCATTCTCGGTATGAAACTTGGTGAAAATAAAAACTTCCAAATCTATGGCGGTCCTGTTGCTCAGCGCGTTGAATCTGATGTGAAGCTACGTGGTCTTGCGTATGGACCCGCTACTGGTTATACCTCACGTATTAGCCCTGACCAAGATTATGGTTGGCTGGCCGGTATTGCCTATAGTAAGCCTGAAATTGCATTAAAGGCAGCATTGACTTATCGTTCTGAGATTGACCATAGCATGCAAATATCTGAAACTTATCCACTAGCAGGTGTGTTAGCAGGTGACCCAGCCGCAGCAACTCAAAGTGGTACTATTGACATCACCACGCCAAAGTCGGTCAACTTTGACTTTCAAACCGGTATTAACCCAACCACACTAGCGACAGCCAGAGTACGTTGGGTACCATGGAGTGACTTCGAAATCGTACCGCCATTATATAATGCCGTTAGTAAAAATTCATATGGACCTGATGGTTTAGCATTGGTTGACTATGATGATGATCAATGGTTGGTTGAGCTGGGTCTTGCTAAGCGTTTATCTCCAGCATTAGCCGTTAGTGGTAATATCGGTTGGGATAGTGGGGCAGGTAATCCAACGACCTCTCTAGGTCCTATTGAAGGCTACTACAGTGCTGGTCTTGGCGCTAAATATAACGTAACCGAAAACTGGGCACTCTCAGTCGGTGGCAAATACCTATGGTTCGGCGATGCTAAAGGCCAACTACCAAGTAAAAAAATTGTCGCTGACTTCGAAGACAACGATGGCTATATTGTTGGTGTAAAAGTCTCTTATCAAGCGCAATAGTATAAAGGTGGGGTAGTCTAATTATAGTAACCCTCATCTGAACTCAAGATATTAGTAAGAAGCGATCCATAATGGGTCGCTTTTTTTATGTATATATTAAAGGGATACAGCAAGCATAAAATAAGGCAGGCAAAGACTAAGTGCTATGCTAAAAATCTACAACCAGCGTAAGTAATCAGCCTTATAGTTCTAAAGGGTAATTATTCACTATATGGACGTTGCCAGTTTAAAATAGCTTTGGTATCAGAGAAGATAATATTGGTAAGCCGTCTGCTTTTATTCATGAGTGAAGTAGTTGAATGGATTGAGACGTATTGAAAGTACGCTCTATCTGATGGTATAGAAGATGGATTTGAATAATGTTACCAAATTAAAAATAGATAAGCTTTGTCAAACTTACTATGCCTATAAGTTGACGTGCTGGCATTCGTTCTCCACGCTACTTTAATTGTTGGAGAAAGGTATTATTTATCTAGAACAGACAATGAAAACCCTCGCTACTTATGTTAATAGCGAGGGTTATGATGATAGTAAAATAGGTAGACAAGCTAGTAGCTAACTTACTTATTTAGGTTAAGCTCCATCTCTTCAAACTTCGCAGTTACTGAAGGTTTTGGACCGCCTGTCATGATGCTGACTACGAAGATGGCGATAGTACTCAATATAAAGCCTGGAACAATAGCATATAACCAACTATTAAGCGGCGTACCGTCTGCAGTAGTAAAGCCACCATAGATCCATAAGATAACCGTTAAGGCTCCAAGAACCATGCCTGCAACAGCACCGTTACGGTTCATGCCGCGCCACATTAAGCTGATAATCACCAGCGGTCCGAATGCTGCACCAAATCCTGCCCAAGCATTAGACACTAGCTTTAGAACTGAGCTGTCTGGATCGGAAGCGAGCCAAATTGATACAATAGCGACGAGTACTACAGATATACGACCAACCAATACTTGGCGAGCTTCTGGCGCATCTCTATCAAAGAATAGCTTATAGACATCTTTAGTCAGCGAGCTTGATACCACCAATAGTTGCGAGGAGATGGTACTCATGATCGCGGCTAAAATAGCGGCTAATAAGAACCCTGAAACCAGCGGTGTAAATAAAAACTGTGTAAAGACTAAGAAAATAGTCTCAGGATCATCTAAAGTCATTGCTGTCCGTTCGACGTAAGCACGACCTGCAAAACCGGTCATCAAAGAACCAATTAAGCTCACAATCATCCAGCTCATACCGATGTTACGTGCCGTTGGGACGTCTTTGACCGAACGTATCGCCATAAAACGAACAATGATATGCGGCTGACCGAAATAACCTAAGCCCCACGCCAGTAATGAGATAATACCAAAGATAGTCATGCCACTAGTGACATTTAATAAACTTGGATCAATGTTTCTAACGGCTTCAGTCGTTGCTGATATACCGCCAAGATCGGTGAAGGCTACGACAGGTACGATCACCATTGCAAATAACATGATGACACCTTGTACAAAGTCAGTCATCGATACCGCTAAGAAACCACCAAATAAGGTATAGGCAACGACGACACCAGCGGTCACCCAAAGACCCGTACTATATGATAAGTTGAGCGAGCTTTCGAAGAGTTTACCACCACCTACTAGACTTGCGGCGGTATAAACGGTAAAAAATAAGATGATAACGATTGCTGATATGACCCGCAGCATGTGCGACTTATCTTCAAAGCGGTTGGCGAAATAGTCCGGTAAGGTAATGGCGTTGTCAGCGACTTCGGTATAAACGCGAAGGCGCGGTGCCACAATGATATAGTTCAGTAAGGCACCGAGTGTCAAACCAAGTGCGATCCACATACTTACGACGCCATCGGCATACATATAGCCTGGTAGGCCAAGGAGCAACCAACCTGACATGTCCGACGCCCCTGCTGATAATGCAGTGACTGCGGGACCTAAATTACGTCCTCCTAACATATAGCCTTCGGTATCATTGGCTTGCTTAAAATAAGCGTAAACGCCAATCCCAATCATCACTAAGAAGTAGGAGCCCAACGATATCAGCACGCCACTAGAAATCCCATTCATATAAACTGTCCTTAACCAACGTTGTTGGCTGTAATTATTTTTAACTATATAAAATTAAGTCTCACAAGATGATGTTCGCAAACAATATCTAAAGACAAAAAAAGCCATTAAGTAGGACATAATGGCTTTCGACTTTTAGTCAGTATTTTCTGTTAGTTTTATATGATTGATACTGTTTTAAGAATAATATTCATAAAATAGTGATTAGAGGACAACAAGTATTGCTTCGTCGAAATCTTGTCTATAGCCCTTATCTGCTAATTTTTCACAAATGCTACTCACTTATAAAATCAATCATTTAAAACCATTAAACCTACTGTTTACCATCATATATTACTCTAAGCCTTCAATATATGACTATCAGTGCTATTATGGTAAATTTATGTTATAAAAAAGCCACACGTATTATAACGTATGGCTGTTTAAAATGCGAACGGCTGACCTAGAGTTATAAATTAATGACCTTTATAAAGCCCGCTAATTTTAGAAATAACTATTCAACATCTATAAAAAATTATTTAATCAATAGGAGCAAGCAAGTCTAGCAATGCGGTTACGCTGCTTGATTGGGTAAGCTTTGGATTAATAACCACCCCCAAATAACGCTGCAATTCAATATTATCCGCCATATCTATACGTTCTAAATCTTGACTGACCATCGTTTGCGGCAGTACTGACCAGCCAAGTCCCACAGAGACCAACATCCGGATAGATTCTAGCGGGTTGGTACTCATCGTCGCGTATGGTTTTAGATTGTGCTTGGCAAATTCCGCTAAGGTGATCTGACTGGTAAAAGTATTGGCAGAGGGCAAGATAGCAGGGTAGCGCGCCAATTGCTCGAGCGTCACATTAGATTTGGTCGCTAAAGGCGATAAAGTGCCGGTCATAAAATAGAGCGGATCTGACCATAAGGTATGATAGGTCAAACGCTTATCGTAGACGGGCGGCAAGGTTAAAAATGCGAGTGATAAATCGCCATCGAGCACGGCCTTATGCGCGGTTTCTGAATCGACAAAATGCACTTCTAGTTGTACCGCAGGATAGGCTTGAATAAAATGCTTGAGCACAGGAGCAAGGTGGTGCAAGCCGATATGGTGGCTGGTGCCAATAACGAGTTTACCCGACACAATATGCTTTGAATGCTGGAGGTTTATTTTAAAGTTTTCATAATCTTCAAGCCAACGTTTGGCGTGCGGCAGCATTTCACTGGCGGCTTGAGTCGGTACAATACCGCGCCCGACTGTATCAAATAAGGTGATGTTAAATTCATCTTCTAAGTTTTTGATGCGCTTACTGACCGCAGGCTGAGTGATAAACAGCTTTTCTGCTGCGCCTGAGATGCTGCCTGTGTGCATAACAGTGACGAATGTCGTCAAATTCGTGGTATTCAAACCGGTTTCCTTAGCTACGTAACGAGCTATAAATAAAAGTTGGCTAGCCTAATCATAATGAATTAGAAATAAAAGTTTGTGACTATGCAAAAATCATCAATTATTATTATAGGATTAGCCTGCTATAATCACAAGGCATCAAGACGTATTATGACATATTTATTATATTAACTTGGTAATTGACCGTATAACACTTATATTGACGACCAATTTTATTGATTTACCCAAAGACCCCTCAAGTAGTATTGATATAGTTGCGTGAGGGACCAATTTAATAGACAGTGCTTTTTAATGGCTTTCCATAAAAAGTGCCTTTGAAGAACAGGTTTGATAAATAGTCTTGATAGACAGTAAATTGAATTTAAAAGACAGCGGTAATACAATGCCACGTTATCGATAGAGTGATTGATTAGACAAGTATGACAATTAGATAAAAGCCTCTAAAACCTAGCTCGCTGTGGTGTGAGCAGGCGCATAGAGTCAGTAATTAGCAACTAATAAAGGATAGCAACATGGCCGGTCAAACGTTATATGACAAACTTTGGAATGCTCACGAAGTCACCAAGCGTGATGACGGTTCGAGCCTGATTTATATCGACCGCCATCTATTGCATGAAGTGACGAGTCCGCAAGCATTTGAAGGTCTGGAGCTGGCCAATAGAGCGCCATGGCGTCTGTCGGCTAACATCGCTAGTCCCGATCATAATGTACCAACGGTGACCAAAGAGCGTTTAGAAGGCGTGCCTGGTATTAAGGATAAGGTGTCGCGCTTACAAGTACTCACCTTGGATGACAATTGTGCGAAGTTTGATATCGCTGAGTTTACTATCAATGATGCGCGTCAAGGTATCTTGCACGTGGTCGGTCCTGAACAGGGTTTGGTATTGCCGGGTATGACGGTGGTTTGTGGTGATTCACATACTGCCACCCATGGCGCACTTGGCTGCTTGGCACACGGTATCGGTACCTCAGAAGTTGAGCATGTATTGGCGACTCAGTGCTTGATTCAAAAGAAATCCAAAAACATGCAGATTCGAGTCACTGGCAAATTGGGTGCTGGCGTGACATCAAAAGATGTGGTACTTGCTATTATCGCCAAAATTGGCACCGCTGGCGGCACGGGGCATGCCATTGAATTTGCTGGACAAGTCTTTGAAGACATGAGCATGGAAGGTCGCATGACCGTCTGTAACATGGCCATCGAAGCAGGTGCACGCGTGGGTATGGTCGCAGTTGATGATACGACTATCGATTACGTCAAAGGTCGTCCTTATGCACCGACTGAGGAGCAGTGGGAGCAAGCGGAAGCTTATTGGCGCACTTTATACTCAGATGCTGATGCCGTATTTGATACTATTATTGAGATTGATGGTGGCGAGATTGCGCCTCAGGTTTCTTGGGGTACGTCACCTGAAATGGTCGTCGATATCACGCAGTCGGTACCGACACCTGAGCAAGCCGTGGATGAAGCGCAAGAAGAAGGCTGGTTGCGCGCTTATACCTATATGGGTCTAACAGCAGGTCAGAAAATTACTGATATCCAATTGGATCGTATCTTTATTGGTTCGTGTACCAACTCGCGTATCGAAGATTTGCGTGATGCCGCCGCTGTTATCAAGGGTCGTAAGGTGGCGGACAATATTAAAGAAGCCATTGTCGTGGCGGGTTCTGGGCAAGTGAAGTTGCAGGCTGAAGCAGAAGGCTTAGATGCCTTGTTTACTGAGGCTGGTTTTGAGTGGCGCGAGCCGGGCTGCTCGATGTGCCTTGCGATGAATGCCGATAAGCTTGAGCCACAAGAGCACTGTGCCTCGACGTCTAATCGTAACTTTGAGGGTCGTCAGGGTAATGGCGGTCGTACGCATTTGGTCAGCCCAGCGATGGCAGCAGCGGCAGCATTAGCGGGTCACTTTGTAGATGTACGGACGTTTTAATTTAGAACGGCTGAGAGAACAGAGATGAAAATACTGCTCTTTTTATTTTGCATACTGAGTAGCTCTCAGCTAGCGATGGCTCGTGATTACTGTAATGGAAGATTTGCCTATTGTGTCGATGTGCCAAATCAATTGCAATGGTTGCCTGAAGCAGATAATGGTGACGGTCGTCATTTTAAGTTGCCCAACTCCAATGCCGATATTTTGGTCTTTGGCAGTAATACACCAAGTGTCTTCTTTTATACAGATAGTGATTATCTGAAAGAAAAGCAGCATCGATATAAAACAGGCATGACAGTTACTTATGAGCGGTTAAAAGATAAAACCTATACAGTAAGTGGTTATAGAGAGGATGGTCAAGTTTTCTATCATGTTATTAAGGTTAATAATGGTCAGGAAGTAGTATTACATCTGAACTATCCTGAGAGTGAAAAAACTAAAATGACAAGTATTGTTAAACAAATGGCACGCTCTTTTAAGCTTCATTAAGCAGCTAGAAAATTTACGTTAGTAATCGATATTTTAAGGAAAAACCATGCAAGCTTATAACACCCAAACCGGTATCGTTTGCCCACTCGATCGCGCGAACGTCGATACCGACCAAATTATCGCCAAACAATTTTTAAAATCCATTAAACGTACGGGCTTTGGCGTCAATTTATTTGATGATTGGCGTTATCTCGACGAAGGCTATCCGGGTCAAGATAACAGCACTCGTGTAATTAACCCAGATTTTGTCTTAAATAAGCCCCGTTATCAAGGCGCTACTATATTGCTGGCACGCAGAAACTTTGGTTGTGGCTCGAGCCGTGAGCATGCACCTTGGGCACTTTCAGAATATGGCTTTCGTACTATCATTGCCCCAAGCTTTGCCGATATTTTTTATAATAACTGCTTTAAAAATGGCATGCTGCCAATTGTCTTGGATGAAGCCATTGTTGATACCTTGATGAAAGCAACGCTTGCCAATGAAGGCTATGAGTTGACCGCCGACCTCGAGCGTCAAGTGGTTATTACCCCAAGCGGTGAAGAGTATGCTTTTGAGGTCGATGAGTTTCGTAAGCATTGCTTGCTAAATGGTCTTGATGATATCGGTCTTACTTTGCAGCAAAGCGATGCGATTAAAGACTATGAGCATAAAATGATGCAAAAAACGCCTTGGATATTTAATGACGTTAGAGCATAGAGCGTGACTGATAGACCAGTGGCTATAAAAAACCGATGAACAATAGTAATGCAGCGTTGAGTTATGCTGATGAACTGGCTAGAATGAAGGGTAACTTATCTTCCATATTAAATAGTAGCCGTCATTATGAATAAACAACGTTATGCTGTCTGGACAAGTATGGCTGTCGCTGCAAGTTTATTGTTAACAGGCTGTCAATCATTGACGGGCTATAAACAAATAGACAAGGCAGATAGTGCTAAGGTGCGAGCAGGGAACATCCAACCTGTTGCGGGTGAGGTGAATATTTCTTGCCTAGGTACTTATCATTGTGAAATTGTGCAGATTGACAAAACTTTAGTCATTGCTCCGGATACCCACGAGCCGGTCAGTCCTGACATGCTGGTTACCATGCCCGTTATCGAAGGCGATAAGTCGGCACAAGAACAGATGAGTATTGATATGGCACCGCTGCTGAATAATAATGCGGTCAAAATCGTTCCACTGTCTAAATCTGGTATGCCAGGATTGACCAATTACTACGCACGGGTCAAACCTGCAAAACGCGAAGTACAGGTTAATTTCTATCCAGAAAATAACGTCGGCTATGTTGAGCGTTTTGCGATTATTCATGATTTCGTCGAACCAGGCACTTATCAGTTGCGAGCTTATCAAAAAAAATCTAGTGACAATTCAGGCAGTCTGTTAGACACAGCATCACCCGAGCCTTTATGCATCGAGCTGTCGCAAGATAAAAGTTTGCAGCGTCGGTTCTGTAAGCAGTTGGGCGCTGAGCATCAGGGAGAGTTTGTAGAGACCAGCATTGTTGAGCAAAAATCTACGCAAGCAAAAACGGTGGCTTGATAGTGATGGCTAGCCTCTCGATTTGATTATTTTGCAACATTTAGCTAAATAAGAAACAACGACCTCTTGAGTACTGACTACCATTGATAATGGTGGTCTATTATTGCATTTGTCGCTAGAGGTCGGTTTTGTATAAAGCGGCAATACAGCTTTAGCACTACCAATCAATAAAAAACTATTTACCCAAAAGGATCTGTATGGCAACGATTTTAACATTAGCGGGCGATGGTATCGGCCCTGAGATCATGACTCAAGCGGTTGATGTGCTCGAAGCGGTTAATAAGAAATTTGCGTTAGGCTTAACCCTTGAATCTGGATTAATTGGTGGTGTGGCGTTTGATGCCACGGGTGAACCATTGCCAGAAGAAACGCTACAACGTGCGCGTGCAGCAGATGCGGTGTTATTGGGTGCGGTGGGTGGTCCTAAGTGGGATGGTATTGAGCGTAGCAAACGTCCTGAGCGTGGTTTACTTAAAATTCGTAGTGAGCTGGGTTTATTTGCCAATCTGCGCGTAGCCAAACTTTATCCGCAGCTTGTTAATGCCTCAAGTATCAAGCCTGAGATTATCTCAGGTCTGGATCTACTGATTGTCCGTGAATTGACGGGCGGTATTTATTTCGGTGAGCCACGCGGTATCCGAACCTTAGAGAACGGCGAGCAACAAGGCTATAACACCATGGTGTATAGCACCAGTGAGATTCAGCGTATCGGTAAGGTTGCTTTTGAATTGGCAAAAACACGCGCACAGGCTGCAGGTACGCCAGCCAAGGTTTGCTCAATCGATAAAGCCAATGTCTTAGAAGTCACTGAGCTGTGGAAGCAGACGATGATTGAGATGCAGCAAGCGGATTATAATGACGTAGCGTTATCGCATATGTATGCTGACAATGCTTGTATGCAGCTGATTAAAGATCCTAAGCAGTTTGATGTCATGGTGACGGGCAACATGTTCGGCGATATCTTGTCTGATGAAGCCGCTATGTTAACGGGCTCTATCGGTATGCTACCGTCTGCCAGTCTTGATGCTGCCGGTAAGGGTATGTATGAGCCGTGTCATGGTTCAGCGCCCGATATTGCTGGCCAAGACAAAGCCAATCCCTTGGCAACGATATTGTCTGTGGCGATGATGCTACGCTATACCTTTAAACAAGAACAAGCTGCACAAGCGATTGAGCAAGCGGTCAGTGAAGTGCTCGATGATGGCTTACGTACCCTTGATATCTTGGACAGCACTGAGGCAGGCTTGAAGCAAGTAGGCTGTCAAGAAATGGGTCAAGCAGTATTGGCTAAACTGGTATAAATAAACTGCGCTAATAGCTTCTTTACAATATATTTTAATCGTCTGATTTTTCTACTAAAACCCATAAATTGCTCAGCAGTTTATGGGTTTTTTATGCGCCGACGATTCGACATTACTGATGAGAACAATTCAGTCGTAAAATTCAGGATGCGGCACTTACAATACTGATCAGGCAGGCGTTGCATTAACACAGACACCGTAGGATAAGGCGTTTAGTAACACAAAGCCGTTATATGCTCACAACGGAATATGGCAATATTGGTAACTTCCAAATAAGCAGTAATAATGTTATTCCTCCAAAGACTGCTCATTAGCAATGTAAACGATAGATGTAAATAGTGGGTAAGAATAATAAGTACTAATAACGAAATTTCTAGAGCGTGTCCTCATTTTTAGCCTATTTATTTCAGATTGAGGACACGCTTTAATAAAACAAAAAATAATTTTAGGAGCATTACATGTATCAATTGACAAAAATAAGCACTGCGTTATTGGCGATTGGTTTATCAACCACTGTTTTCATAGGTCAAAGCGTAGCAGCAACCACTGAAAATATGACAGCGACCGATGAAAGCACGGCAGCAACCCCTGAAGATACGCAGGCAACCAATGAGACTACGACGACGAATACTGCTAATGTCCCTAACCAAGTCGCCACCAACAGAGATATCATCAACGGAGCTATTCCCAACAAACCTAACCCGAACATGCTTGGTAAGGCCGTGAGAGATGATGCTACTGATATGAGTCCAGTGACCAATGGGGTTAGCCAAAAGCTGACGGGCAACAGTAAGACCGCCGTATCGCTGAATAAATTTTTACCCACGATTAAGTACAGTACAGAAAATCTGCCAGCGACTGCTCAAAAAGTGAATGCAGCCAATTGGCAGGCGGGGGCAGATATCGATCGTAATACGGGCACAAAGTTGCAAGCATTATTAAATTGGCAGCACAGCGGCGTTGGTCCTGTGGATGGCTATTGGGGTAAAAACACCCGTAAAGCCATGCAAGCGTTCCAAAAAGCCAAGGGCTTGACGGTCACAGAGACATTAAATAACGAAACGTGGCAAGCATTAACCAAAAACGACAAACTGCTGGCGCAACCCGTATTGGTCAGCTATCAGTTGAGCGAGGCGGATGTCAATATCAAAACCACGACCATTCCAGCAGCAGCAAAAGAAAAAGCAAAGCTCGAGGGGATGTATTACGAAAGCGTGATAGAAGGACTGGCGGAAAAATTCCATATCAGTGAAAAGTATCTTAAAGCGCTTAATCCCAATGCCAGTTTTAGTGCTGGCGAAACCATCATCGTCTACAATCCGGGTAATCCGAACACCAAGGCTGTCAGCCGCGTGGTCGCTGATAGAACGACTGAAACGCTCTACGCTTACGATGCGCAAGACAATTTGGTCGCCAGCTATCCAACCACCGTAGGCAGCACGGCAACGCCATCGCCCACAGGCACGCACACCGTAGCAGTCAAGGTGCATGAGCCTAATTATACTTATACTGCTGATGATGGTAGTAAGGCGATTATTCCACCTGGCCCTAACAACCCTGTAGGAATGGTATGGATTGGGCTAAGCAAGCCCTCGTATGGTATCCACGGTTCGCCAGACCCTGCTCGTATCAGTCGCCAAGCCTCGGCAGGTTGCGTACGTTTGACCAACTGGGACGCGTTAGCGCTGCTAGGCGTCATTCAAAATGGGGCAACCGTAACATTTAAATAACGGTTCAGTATTAGGGCGTGTCTTCAATTCAAGCGCTTGTATCTATATGGGCTAAAAATGGCTAAATTTTGCCAAACATCGTCAAATAGCTGATTAATATCCCAATATTATTTGCGCTATTTTCCTCGTTTGACGGCAATTTATCTCATTTTTATGAGCATTTTTAAAATGAGGACACGTCCTAGTAAATCTTAAAAGCCAGACAAAAAAATACCGCTGTTGAATAGCGGTATTTTTTTATGATAAAAACCAATAACTAGCATATGATAGGCAATAATGAGTAGGTTAGCAATATCATTATTATTATCCGTTAAACCACTCAAGAATTTATATCAGTGCAAACCGTTTATTAATAAAACGTCTCGATACAAATGCCGTTATAACCATTCTAGGAAATAATAATTTAGTTTTTGCCACGATAAGTGATACGACCTTTAGATAAATCATAAGGTGTCATTTCGACCTTCACTTTATCACCCGTCAAGATACGAATGTAATGCTTGCGCATCTTACCGGAGATGTGTGCAATGATTTCGTGTCCGTTTTCTAAACGAACTTTAAACAATGTATTTGGAAGGGTGTCAATGACTTCGCCTTCAAATTCAATAATCTCGTCTTTTGCCATAATTTGTATCAATCAATTAAAAATAAGCCGATATTATACGTAAGTTTGCTGATTAAAGCAATACAGCCCTAGGTTTCTACTTGACAGTCTGTAACTGTTATGTATGTCCATTGAGGTTCATTCAGTCGGGCAAATTTAGCCAAATGGGCGTCAAAGAGGCGTTAGGTAATAGCTGCTGAAAGCGTTCAGGATAGTAGGCGTTAATAAAATACAAGCCATCACCAGAGGCGGTAGGCGGTGCAATGGTACGGTCTTTTTTGGCTAAAATATTTAAAAAATCGCTTGGCTCTAAGTCATGTCTCCCAATAGCATATAATGTGCCCATCAAGTTACGCACCATGTGATGCAAAAAACCATCTGCTTGGATATCAAAAACAATGAACTGACCATGAGCAAATAACCTAGCATGGCTAACGTTACGTACCGGCTGATTAGACTGACAAGCCGCCGCGCGGTAGCTGCTAAAATCGTGAGTACCGACGATATCGGCAGCCGCCAATTGCATCGCCGCCAAGTCGAGTGGCTCATAGATATGCGTTACTTGATGATTTAAAATAGCAGGGCGCTGTGCTTGATTTAGGGTGATATAACGATAACGGCGGGCAATGGCACCGAAACGCGCATGGAAGTCCGCTGGCATCGGTTGAATCCAGCGCAGGGCGATGTCATCAGGCAACAAGCTATTGACGCCGCGCAACCAGTTTTGCGTAGGCCGATAAGCACGGGTAGTAAAATGGGCAATCATATTGCTGGCATGCACACTGGCATCGGTACGACCAGCGGCGATCACTTCTACCGGTTCATTGGCGACCTTACTGATGGCAGTCTCTAGCGCTTGTTGGACACCGAGCACTTCTCGTTGACGTTGCCAGCCATGGTAATGAGTACCCAAAAACTCAACCGCAATCGCTAAGGTATAAATGGGTGAATCGTCAGACGCTATATGCTTAATCTCAGTCATGGTGTGTTCAAAATATATACAGTTGAGTAGGAGGTAGTGGTCTGTTAGCGTTTTTTAATGGTTGTACCAGCTTGGGTGACATTATTCAGCCAGCGCTGTCGACGCCTTGCAGGACTGTCATAGCGCAGCAGCAGCCATAATAAGCGAGCATAAATAGCGGGGATCGTTAAGCGCCCGCCAGCTATTACATGATAATCATACTGCCAACTACCAGCAGCGTAACTATCGCTCACCCCGCCAAAGGGCGATTGGCTGGCACAGATCACCATGTGGCCGCGCTCATAAGCCAGTTGTAGAGCAGCTGCCAGCGCGTCCGAATAGGGGACATTGCCTGCGCCAAATCCTAGTAGCATAATGCCAGAGGGTGGCTGCGACAATAATGCTTGTAGCTGATTGCTCATCACCTCGGTGTCATTAGGCAAACAGTATAAAGCATGGATGCGCACCTGCTCAGCGCGACCTTGAATAGCATCAATTATATCGTATTGGTCATCAAGCCAATGCTGTCGCCGCGTGTCTGGTAATGCTCTTATATAACTATTGGCAGGATAAGCGGCTCGAGAATGTCCGGTAAATGCCATTAGATCATGACTGTGTATCTTTTGCACCGTTTGTGCTGGCCATGACTCACCACCAAAGCAAATTTTAATGCCTGATTCGCCAGCCGCTGCGAGTTTTAAGGCGTCAGTCAGATTGTCCCATGCGTCACTATTGGCATCGACACTATAGTCATGCAACACTTCACTGTCTAGTAACGGGCGCATACTGCCAGTCACAACGATACTAATATCGCTACCGGCGAACGCTTCTGCTAAAAACGCCCCTAAATAACTTAAGGTGTCAGTACCAGTGATTAAGACAAAGCGTCTGTTACCTTGTGCATAGGCGCTTAATAGGAGTGTATAAAAATGTACAAAGTCGCTAGGAGTCAGTTGGCTGCTGTCTTTAATTAATGCATTGTCAAGCCATGAAATCTTAGGTAGATGGCTCGCATTATCTTGCTTAGCCAGCAGTTGTTGCAATGTAGGCAAAAATATTTCAGCAGATAAAGGTGCTAAGGGTCGTCCGTAGCTACCAAAAGTACCACCAGCATAAATGAGGTGAATAGGGTCGGATAGGTTTTTTGTCATAACAGAGGATGGCATAGTATGGACGCAGTCAATGAATGTGAAAAAAAGAGAGGAAAGCTTAGGAATGATAGGTAGTATGATAATAGATATTATAAAGGTTAAATGCAAAAAAAATCAGCAAGTATTTATTCTAAATGATATAGAAAATACTTGCTGATACGAGAAGAGGTTATTGACTATGCGGTGCGGTCGAGTAGCACTTGAGCTTGCTGCTGCTGTTCGCTAGTACCTTGAGTGATGACTTCATTTAGCAAACGTTTGGCACTATCATATTCACCCAACTGTAAGTATTGACCAGCTAGATCTAAAGTGACTTGATTGCTATCCAAGGTTTTAACAAAGTCAAAGTCTGCGGCGAAACGTGAAGAGAAGTCTTCAGTTATTTCGACCTGATTGTCAGTAACAATCTCACTGTCTAGCGCGCTTAAGTCAGGTTCAGCTTCAACGGGTGTCGCTGCCGTTGGTGCATCTGCTAGCGAGTCAAAGTCAAAATCATCACCTATCAAAGTATTGTCATCGAACATCAATGGCATAGTAGGTGTAATGCTAGACTCTTCACGAGTATTTTCTACGTTATTATCATCGAGCTGAAACTCTTCAGAACTATTGTCTTCAAAGCTGCTGTCTTCAAAGCTGTCACTTTCAAGGTCATTGTCTTTAAAGTTGTTCTCTTCAAGGACAAAATCACCAAGATCATTATCTTCCACAAGAGCAGGTTGTTCACTCTCTAAGACATCATCGGTAGGCAGTGATTCATCGATGTCATCTAACGATAAGGTAAGGTCATCTTCGCTATTTTGAGGTGCATCTATAGTGGCTTCATTAGTCGCTTGCTCAGCATCTGCATCCACAGCAGTCTCTAAGTCTGCAAAATCTAAGACAAAGTCTTCATCTTCTAGCGTGATGTCTTCAGACGCGCTATCAATAACAGCGGCATTGACAGAAGGCTCGGTATTATTATCGGCTTGTGCAGGCACATCAAGGCCAAAGTCGAAGTCGCTGATATCATCGTCTTGAATAGTAGGCGTAGCATTGCTAGCGTCTAGAGCCAGATTTTCTTCTTCAGCGATATCGACCTGACTGACCGGCATAATACTAGTAGCAGTTGGCTCGTCAACATCATCTTCTAAGTCACTAAGTGTTAGCTCAAAGGTGTCATCGACGTTTTCAGTGGTAGCGCTGACATCATTAAAATCATCAGATACTGCGGGTTTTTCAGTAGGCGTATCGAGTAAAGAAATCGCACTATCTTCGGCAGAAACGGTATCTTGGACAGTAGGTGTATTATTGACTTGGCTGGCAGGTAAGTCAAAATCTAAACTTTCAAAGTCAGTATTTTGAGTATCTTGCGCCGCGACTGCATGTTGTGCTACTTGATTCTGCTCTTCAACCAGCAAGGCTTTTAGTTCGTCAGCTTGTGCAATGCTTTTTGCATCACTATGACTTTTGATACCGTCATAAACTCTATAAAAGTCACCTGTTTGATTGATGGTCGCGTATATACCCAGCAGCTTAAGTGATAGCTGGCTGTCATTGGGTTTTTCTATGAGACCACGATTGAGGGTTTCGATGGCTTTGTCGTAGCGCTGTTGATCGATAAAACGCTGAGCAACCGACAGATTATCAAACTTGCCTTCGTTACTCGCGTTTTGCTGCGTAGGACGATGCTGATTGGCTCCAGAAGTGGTTACTGGGGCATTGGCTGCCAAGTTTTTACCAGCCTGTATAGGCGCGCGTGCCGATGGTTTTTGCGCTTTATTTTTGCGCATTACCAAGACAGCTATTAGTAAAATAAGCACCAGTCCGGCGATGATATATAGCATATTGTCCATAGTTACTCCCACGCCTACGATCACTGTTTGCAGTACACTGCGCTGATCAGTCAGGCAATTATTGATTGCGTAATTTTTTGAGACGAGCTTGAAGCTCCGCCAGTTTTTGGTTTTGTAATTGCAGTTTTCTAGTATAGCTGTCGAGTGTACTGTTGGTTTTTGACAGGCGCTGCGCTTGTGATGCCGCTTTCTGCCTAGAGGCTTTGAGCGTCGCTAAAGTTTCTGTACTGAGACCATTACCCGTGGTGGTTGCTGCTTTGGCTTGAGTCCCATCGGCGTTGCCATTTTTATTGGCATCGTGACCGGGCGCGAGTACAGAAAAGCGCGCTGTTGGCAATGTCTGAGTGTTAGTAATGGCTGGCTTCTCAGGATTTTTGGCTGCTTGAGTTGTCTTAGATGGTTGCTCAGGCGCTGTCTTAGGCATTATTTTTGCCGCTGGTTTTGCTGCCGCTATTTCCTTACCGCTAGGGGTGTTTGCGCTCATTCGATATTGTCTTTGAGCATCAATAGCCGCTTCTAGATTTTGCTGTGATGGCACAACCTCATAGTTGGGTAAGCTCAGCTTAGCGTCTGCTTTGAGTTGATCTGCGTCTTTATTGATAAAAGCATTCGGGTTTTGGGCCTGAATCTGTTTCATGACCGTTTGAACGTCTAGATTGTTTTTCTGAGCAACCTGCTGGGCAATGACCCACAAACTATCGTTACGCTGTACTTGATAGTCAACTGGCGTGCTACTAGCGTTGTTAGTTCCTGTACCATTTGTAGCTGCGACATTGCTATTTACTGTTGGCGTAGCTGAAGCAATCTCGCTAGAGGGGATATGGCTTGGCGCTGTAGTAATAGCGTTGCTAGTATTTGCCGCGGGTATAGCTGCAGCATTAGCGTTTGCAACATTGTTACTTGGTAGCGGCGATGTAGACGAGTTGACCATGATGCCATTATTGCTCTTATTACTAGGCTGTATCTGTCTTGTGATTTGAATATTCAGAATATCGAACTGTTTGTCAGTGATTTCAGCCGTCGTCTCATTATTTACCGCGACATTGTTAGC
Organism: Psychrobacter sp. 78a-MNA-CIBAN-0178; assembly: GCF_040309625.1. Lineage (NCBI taxonomy): Bacteria > Pseudomonadati > Pseudomonadota > Gammaproteobacteria > Moraxellales > Moraxellaceae > Psychrobacter > Psychrobacter sp. 78a-MNA-CIBAN-0178. The sequence continues at coordinate 10,819 of NZ_JBEOOZ010000019.1, read as the reverse complement.
CATTACTTTATTAGCGATTACTTTGTTTTCGGTAGAATTGTTAGCTGCCTTGACTATAGCGCTGGTATCGTTACCACTAGCAGCCGTTGTCATAACGCTGTTGTCAGTATTTGCACGACCATTGTCCAAACGACTGACCGACTCACGGCTATTATCATTAGCGCCAACCAAAGCAACGCTATCATTGATACTAAAACTGCCATTCAAACGGCCATTATCCAAGCGGCTAGGGGCATAAACAGGGCTATTGCTTTGTAGCGTAGACGCAGTATTTTCCGGCAAGTTTGGCGTAACTGTCGGGGCTTGAATAGAGGCTTGAGCAGTGCGCACAGGCATTTTAGCCGCTGACAATGTTGTTGCAGTTGCTTTTGTTAATTCTGTTGCTTTAGGTGTTGATATCAGTGGTGGCGGCGCACCTCTTCTAACCGTCAACGGTTTGGCATTGGTGGCTGACACGACAGGTAAATTAGGTTTTTTTGCCCCTGTCACGATGTTTTTGGCGGCTTTAATCGGTACGCTCTCATCAAGAGGCATGAGTAATGTCTTAGGAATGACATTACGTTGACCCCCGTCATTAATGGCTAAGACCACATCGGCAAAAGGCTTAGAGACGGGCTGCGTGGTATTGATCAAAACCTGACCGCTGGTCGCTGATGTTGGTCTAAAGCTAACCGTCATCGAATCTGTTGGCGTCAGCCCCATTTGTTGATAAATAACAGGATTGGCCAAGCTGGCTGAAAAGTCGGCGGCTTTAATATCAGTGACCACAATGCTGGCAGTCAAGGGTTCGTGCTGTGCAGAGGTGACAACAGTCTTACCGATCGTTGCTGCTTGCGCGCTAGAAGATATAGCCACATAGCCTATGGAATAAAGTAACGCCATCGACACCGCACAATTTACAGTAGTCAAGCGATGAGATAAATGACAAGACATGTGCAGCCCTTAGAATGTGAGTTACCTGTGCTGTTATAACAAAATACGGTTTAGTTTACCAGTTTATTTCATAGACGTTGTTTTTTAGTAGCTACTGTACAGTAATGCTGACTGATAATATTTTAAGTAAAGAGTATTATTTCACTTTTTTATCAAGGAGCATCGCATCGCCATAGCTAAAAAAGCGATATTCAGCTTGGATAGCATGTTGATACGCTTGTTCGATAGCGCCCTTACCTGAAAATGCTGATACAAGCATTAATAGTGTGGACTTGGGCAAGTGAAAATTCGTCAGCAGTCGGTCTATGACGCCAAACTTAAAGCCAGGATATATAAAGATATCGGTGTCGCCTGACCAGCTAGAAAGCGCGTTGCCGTCAACTGCCGTTTTTTGATACGCCGTTTCAAGGACACGCGTCACCGTTGTACCAATAGCGATGACTTGCTTGCCGTTTGCATGGGTTTGATTAATAAGATCGGCGGTTGGTTGTGGCAGATGTGCGTATTCGCTGTGCATGGTGTGGTTGAGTAAGTTATCCGTTTTAACAGGAGCAAAAGTACCCGCGCCAACGTGCAAGGTAACAAACGCTGTATGAATGCCTTTTGCCGAAAGCTTATTTAATACCGTTTCATCAAAATGTAGGCTGGCTGTGGGTGCGGCGACGCTGGCAAGCTTGGCTGGATCATGAAAGACCGTTTGATAACGCGTATTGTCTGTGTCATCAGCATGACGCTCAAAGTAGGGTGGAATGGGCAACTCACCATAAAGCTCTAAATGAGGGAGAATAGACGCATCAAAGGCTAAAATAAACAAATTGTCTTGCCGACCAATCATTACGCAGCCCATATGACCCTCAGCGAGCGTTAATCGCTGCCCCAGTTTTGGCGCTTTACTGGCTTTGACATGGCAAAGGGCCACATGCTCTCTAATAACTGGTTGCTCGTCCGTCGTCACTAAGTGCAGAGTCGCTATATCCAAATCCGAGAGTTCAATCAAACGCTCAATCAATACCTCCACCTTGCCGCCGGTATCCTTTTGACCAAACAAGCGCGCTTTCATAACTTTGGTATCGTTAAATATGATCAAATCGCCCGCATTTAATAAATCAGGTAATTGCGCAAATAAACGATCCTCTACTGGACTGACCTTATCATTACTGTCGGCAGGCAGGTATAACAATTTTGAGGCTGAACGCTCTGACAACGGGTAACGAGCAATCAAGCTATCTGGCAGCTCATAATCGTAATCATCTACGCTCAAATAGTTTAAGCTATCATTGTTTCCATCAATATGAATGGCAGTATTACTATCGGCAACTACAGGGTGAGAATTGGTCATAATCAGTCTTTGAAAGGATAGAATTTTGGCGTAATTGTAGCAGAAATCAGAATATGAAAGGATAATTACTAAAGAATGACTCAGTATAAAAGTTATTTTGATTACCCAAATAGCCTAAGCATTTTTATCAATCACAATTAATCCTATAGTTGTTCCACCAAAGAAATATTAGGGTCTGTTGAACATTCAAATGAGGCACTGGCAGTGGCTATTTTTTAGACAATACGCAGTGAAACTCTTGACGCCTAGTCATTCTAGGTTAGATAATTTCGCCATGTATTGGCAAAAAATAGCCCTGCCCTGAAAGGCTGATACTAAAATCACCCCAAACGTTGTTGTAAACCTAGCTAAGGTCACGACATTATCGTCGGTTTACGCCTGATTTGATAAAAGGTTTGGGGCAACTTTAGCAATCAGTAGTCCTAATATTTGAATGTTCAACAGACCCTAGGTTATTCAAATAAATTTAACTGTGGTAATAATTGTGTGGCAGGGGTCAATGAAGAATAAGTCACCCCAACCAGCCTAATAGGCAGCTCGCGTGGAATGTCTAAAAACAGCTTATCTAACCAGTAGTGAGCATCTATAGCATTCACAAATGCAGTCGATAAGGTGTGTGAGCGCGTAATTTGAGTAAAGTCTGCGTATTTAATCTTCAGTGTAATGGTATAAGCAATCAATTGCTTCTTTTGCATTTGTCTAAATGCATCGTCATTTTGCTCGTAGATTTGTGCTTTTAGTTCGTCGTTATTGTTTAGATTGTCTCTAAATGTGGTCTCAGAGCCTACCGATTTATGCGTGCGCTCAGATTTGACAGGGCGCTCATCACGACCATGAGCAATGTCATGATAAAACTGGCCACGCTTACCAAACTCCTGCACCAATATAGCGGCTGGCGTGCGTCGAAGGTCGGCGCCATTGCTCACACCCATCGCATGGAGGCGCTTGGCAGTTGCTTTGCCAATACCATGAAAGCGCTCGATAGGTAGTGTACTAATAAAAGCATCAGCATCAGCTGGGGTGATAATCGCTGTACCGTTAGGCTTATTAATATCAGAAGCAATTTTGGCTAGCATCTTATTAAACGACACGCCTGCAGAGGCTGTTAATCCAGTTTGTTCTAAGATTTGCGCCCGTAACCAATTGGCCATCAAAGTCGCAGAACCTTGCTGGGCTTGCAAACCCGTGACATCGAGATAAGCTTCATCCAAAGATAACGGCTCAATATGCGGTGTCAAGCGGTGCATGATACTGCGGATATCGCTACTGACCGCACGGTAGACATCAAAGCGTGGTCGCACAAATACTACTTCAGGACAGCGTTTGCGCGCCTCGTAACAGGACATCGCCGAGCGCACACCAAATTTACGGACTTCGTAGCTAGCTGCAGCTACCACGCCGCGACCATTTGGGTCACCACCAACTACTAATGGCTTGCCACGTAGCTCAGGAAAATCACGCTGTTCGACACTGGCATAAAAAGCATCCATGTCGATGTGAATAATCTTACGCAAGCTTGGTTTGATAGAAGCAGTCATGACAACTATTTTACCTGATTTGGTGATTATTTTGGTATTGATTGTAGGAGGTGGGAACGAGCTACGATGATATGCTTGAATGAACAGATCTAAGAAAGTAACAGACATAAATAGCTCTGATTTAAACTTCTAGTGAGTTAGTGTGCCTCTATTAATAGGCTTATCTTTATCATCGCATGAAATTTTTCTTAACAATTATTCTAATAATTGTGCGATGACTATCTGGTCATCGATAAATTAATACCGTTTATCATAAATAAATGCTTTTTATATTACAGTTTTCCTTCTGAAGTTTTACACTAGAATTTCAACAGAAGTAAACGACTGTTGAAAGGACAAAAAATGCCTTATCCGCTTAGTTACTAAAATAATGATAGGTGTTGTTTATAGCTCAGGCCATGCTTTTAGAGCAAGTAATGGCACAAGTCATCATCGTAAAAAGATGTCTTTTTAATGATGATGCAAGACAATTAAGGAGCTGCTGATGAATAACGAATTAAAAGGGAGCGATTTGACAAGAGCAATGCTGACACGTGGTGATAAAGAGATATGGTGTGCAGTTTGTGATAACAGCGATGAGCAAGCAATGATGGATCATTATGGTAATGATTTTACCGCTTATATTGTCTCATACTATGACGGATATTTTTATTGTAGCAGCGGAACACCTTGGGGTTACGCAGTACCAATCAAAATAAGTGCCGTCATGCAATATGAGGTAGGAATATAAACATAATGACCAATCATGCTGGCACAAAAAAACCTCCAAAATAGGAGGCTTTATTGTTAATAAATAATGGTACCAGTGGTCGGACTCGAACCGACACGCTTTATAGGCAACGGATTTTGAATCCTTTGGCTATCTCAAATAACTAGATATACTTAACGATAATAAGCAATGAGTAGAGATAAAATATATTTATAAACAATGACTTAGGGTTAAATTAACTATATTTAGCTATAACTAAAAAGATGTAACAATATTTTTCAAGTATCAAATAAGTATCAAAATTACTTTTAAAAATTGGTTTGTTTAACTAGTTTTAGATCTCGTCGTTAATTTTAATATGATGAAACGCATTTATGTAACGGACTTCGATTCAGTTAAGAGTACCAAAAAAGTTATCAGCAGATTGTACAAAATATTAAATTATATAGATTGTAATAATTAAACTTTGACCCAACCGTTTATCCCTAATTATTACATTGAATGCGCAGCATATCGAATCAGCTGCGTACATTTATTTATTGCTTAGCCAATAAGCTCTCTAGTACATAATTCTTTATTATACATTAGATACAAGCAGTCCTTAGTAGTCCAAATGCATTTAATATCACTGATCCTCTTCAGATTCGAGCGATTGTCATTAAACTATTGATTTAGCGCGTTTGGATAGTCGAGCTTATTATTTGCTTATGCTTCCTAAAGGTGCAGATGACCTTTTTTTAATATTTAGTACTCTTCATAAGTAGCTTTAAGGTCACGTTAAGACATTTCTTTACCAAGGATCCATATTAGTCCAAGCATAAACATAACCGAGAACCTCTAAGCTGTCTGTTTTGGATTTAGAAATTTTCTCATCTGGATATTCCTTGTTCTTACATTGTAGTAGCAGGCCACCATCAGACTGATTAAATAGTGCTCTTACCCCGTAAAAGCTATCCGTTCTTATCAAGTAAAACTTGCCGTTTTTTATAGTGCGTTTAGTTAAATCTACTGAGCACTGTGCACCAATAGTGATTATCGGCTGCATGCTATGGTCTTCTTGATTATAGAATAGGGTCTTACTTAAGTTACTGTTCGTCCGTTCAGCAATTTCAGATTGCGACCTTAATGGTTGTTCTACATGTTTAAAATTTTCTATAAAAACACTTAAATTGGGATATTTCTTTATCTGTTCTAAGGTCGACCTATTTTCAATAAAATCATCCGCTCTTTCCTCCCATTCTAGCCACTCTTCATACTCTTCGATTTGACGCTCTTGTTCAGCAGAAGGCTCGTATCGTTTTTCAAACTCTTCATGCTCACTAAAAATCTTATTCTCAAACTCTTCTTTTAAAAATCTAATACTATACGGAAGTCTAGGTTCTAAACCGAGCTCTGTAATGTAATGATCCCTCATACTTTCTTCGTAAGCGTTCATATAGTCCATAGCGTCGTCAATATCTTCATAAGAACTATAAGGATATTCACCATTCAATAACCAATATTCTGATTCACCTAGAACCTGTGAAAGGCGGAGTAAATATTCGCCACTTGGTTTGGCTTTACCAGCTAACCATTTTGATATGCTTCCTTTAGAAACCCCCGTAGTTTTAACAATATCTACTTGTTTAAGTCCTTTCGCCTTCATGCACTCTTTAATTCTATTAGCCATCTGTTTTAGATCTTCACTCACAAATTTCCCCTTAACTCATAAAAAGTTTCTTGTATTTATTTTATCACGAGAAACTTTTAAAAGAAATAGCATAAAATAGTGATTTCTTATGCCATAGCTACTTGTACCCTGCTATACATGAAAGTTACATTACTTAACAATAATAATTTAGGTTTCGATTGATTTTGATAGTTTCGAGAGTAAACTATACTTACTAGTATTTAGAAGTAATAATCTATATCGACAAGGAAAGAAGTTATGTATCGCAAAAAAACTTGGTCAGAATATACAGATGATGAAAAAGAGATTTTAAAACAAAAAGTCATTGAAGCTGCTCCAAATACTCCTTTTTCGCCTGAATTCGCCGCCGCCTACATAGGCAAATCATTGCACACGTTGCAGCATATGCGCTGTCATAAATCAGATGCTATTACATACAGCAAAGTCGGCCGACATATTTTGTATAGAAAAAGACATCTGGATGAATACCTTGATAGCTGCGAAAAATCATGTACATCGAGCTAATTTTTAAAAAGCTGTTAAGAAACTTAAAACTTAGCTTCATATTAATTGAAGGAATCTGAAAAATGCCAAAGCAAAAATACGAAACAAATGGCAGTAGTGGAATGCATTATGTGAATCATAATTTCGGTGATTGGGAGCTCGAAACACGTCATATGACGCGTATAGAGAAAAGCATATATTTAGATATGCGTACGAATTATTTAAAAGATGGTAAGCCGTTTACTTCTGATGTAGATCTATTGGCGCACAGGTTATCTTGTAACAGTGATGATGAAAGAAAGGCCTTAGAAATAATTTTAAAAGATAAATTTAAATTGGATAAACGTACTAAATCCTACAAACACACTATTTGGGAAACTATCCTGAAAAATTATAAAGCTCGCAATTGGAAGAACAGTACAAACGATACAGTAAATAATGATGACGTCACGATTCATAACAATAGTGTTATTCCAACCACTCCCTTAACTGATGCTCAAAGAAAAGCCAAGTCACGTGATGCTGAAAAGATAATGCGTCAGCAGTTATCAGACATAGGTGTAGATAGCACAGGCACTAAAGGCATGACTAAGTTGCGAAAATTATTTGACATACATCAGCATAAAATTAACTCAAACAACAATAACATTGCAACGTGTCACTCTGAGAGTCACGCAATAGTCACGCAAAAAGAAGCTATAACTATAAAACATGAACTAGAAAACAGAAAACAAGAAACATTTGAGAGAGAGGCGCACTCACAAGGTTCTTCTATTGTGTGCTCAGATGTTCAAACTGATTTTGTTGAGCAAAATGATACTAACCATGATTTATCCACTAGCGGTTATGATGGTATTGAAAAATGGCAAGCACCCTCAAAGAGCGTTATGCAAGTTGATCTATCTCAGGCAAGTGTGAAATTAGAGATGACAGATAATGAGTATAAGTTACACGTTGAAGATTTTAAAACTTATTACGCAGAGAAGGCTCAGAACGGCAAGCCTTTAGAAAGTGAAGGTATTCGTAAGCTAAGACTACGCCAATGGTTACAACGTGTTGCAGATCGCCAACTCACTACTAAAGAGCAGACTGATAAACGCTTCAATATCGATGATGAAGACTGGGAAAATGAGAGAAGTAGCAAATCAAATAAGAATGATAGCAGAGAGAGTACGACTGATGTTTATCACCCCAGTCATAAAAATTCATCAACTTCTAAAGTTAAAGCCAACCCTAAAATTAATGTAGTTCTTAACGGATTATGGAAATCAACTTTACCTAAAATGTCAGTTGATGAAACCTACTCATATATAGAACAGCATCACATGCCAGGCGAGTCGAAGGATGAGACGTATGATCGATTGATAACTGAAATACAAAAAGAAAATAAATTTGAGACAGTATGAAAACTACAAACTTAAAACCGAATCAAAAGCTTATTAATTTAAATAGAGACAAATTGCTTATACATCCGCAAGCTGAGCAAGCTTTAATAATTTGGCAAAGGCTCAGGCTCAGCTCATCTTCTGTAAGCATTAGATATCTAGATAAGTTTTATTGCCCGCCTATCAGAGTGATCAAAAACAGTAGTGATACATTATTTTTTATTAATGATTTTAAGAGAGTTGATGAGATATTAAGACTGCAAAGTACGGACAGTTATCCATGTCTCATCACACCAGAAAGTATTAAAGATATTCGAATGCTGGCATGGGCTGAGGTAGTGCAACTCGTCAACCTAAAAAATATTAATCACCCTGACTTATTTAAGGCGCTTAAGCAGAAAGCGCCCAGCTCAGTTATTTGTAAATTGATGCGCATAGATGTTTTATCCGTTGAGTCGTATTGTAAATTTGCCGGTATTAAAAAGGCAGACTTTGAGTATCAACAATGTAGAAAAGCTATTCAGAACAATGTGATAGGTATTCCAAAAAACATGGATTGGCTGGTGAACTAATTATGATGAATTTAAATAAGAATGAGTTGGATATAGTTCTTGATAAGCTAGTACCTGAAGGGTCTCCTGATGTTGTAAGAATACAAGATTTGATTATTTACGTTTTGGGCTTTAGACCAAATTTTGCTTTGAATATAAACTTCGCTATAGATATATTTGAGGTTAATTTTACAGAAGGTGAATGCTCTGACATAGCAACTAGAATTATTAAAGAGCAGAAAATTGAAGAATGGGCTGTCTCTTATATGCTGATACTTTTTTATCAGAAGTATGGTGAGGTAGATAGAAAAAGCATTGCCTGGCAGTTTATGAGCATATATCTACAGATCATTGTAAGAATCACAATGCGTGGAGATGGTCATCTTGCTAAGGTGAGTCAGTTAGGTGTTAGAGTCAGAATGGGGTTAAATGCGAACAATCCACAATCTGAAATAGTAAAGGAGCTTATTGGTATACATGCCCAGCAGAGTTCATTAGAAAGTGTACTACATGCTATTCGCCAGTATGAGGTTTTAACTAAGCAGTCAGAAGCCTCAAGTAAGGTTGTTAATAAAAAGCTGGCAGGAAAGATTGGTCGTATTAGGCTCGCTTACGAGGTCGTAGCGGAAGATAAGGCGTTTATTGGCAAGACTTATTCTAAGTCTGATGACACTGACAATAATAGTGTTGGTTTAAACAAGGTTTTTCTTGATAGTGATGATGAACCACTTAGAGCCACTATATTTGGAATAAGTCACCAAAACGATAATGTGTCCTCCAATGAAAATTTAGCTGATGATGATCCAGAGAAGCTTTTAGATAACGATTTTAAGCCTTCTAGATATACTGCTAAGTCTGCTGAACTGCAGCAATGGAAACTCAAAAATAACTTTCGCCACGCTAGGCGCAATCAATTTGGCTTTCCAACAAGTTTACGGCAGCTAAGTTTACTGAGTATTCAAAAATTGTTTAATAGAGTTTGGCAGCTTTCAATGGTTACGGATGATTATAGTCGTTTTGGCTATGTAGTTATCTTAATGTCATTCCTTAGTGGACGTAAGATCCAAGAAGTCATTAATGAACTTGGCAAAGAGAAAAGCCAACGCACGTGGCTCAGCAGTAAAAAAATAATAGGTGAAAGCTACTACACTTTGAAGATTGTAGTAAACGTTACTATGAATCGCAGAAGTCATCTACTGCAACATCGCAAGAGTATTGATAACGAATTTATACTTCTTTTACCTACTCAGTTGCATTCCATTATTGACGCAGTCAATATCGAAAATACAGATATATCTGAAATACTAAAAGACCTACAAGAACAATTAGACCTGCCTGCACTCAGTTATCAACACATAAATTCAGCTCTATACCTCATCATAAAAAATAAGTTAAATGAGCCGTTGCACGCTGATTTAATCACTGGTGTTGACGTTAGACATAGCTCGCCTCTTTACTACACAAGCATTGATTCTAATAGTATTGAGAATACATATAGAAGTGCTATTTTGTTAATGAGAAAATATTGTCCTGATATGATTCAATCACAGCTTCGTCAAGATTACAAAACTAAATCAGAAAATATAGAGCGCCAGAGTTATATCGGTAGTGATATGGCTTTAAATAAACTGACATGTCAAAAGTTCTTTTCAGAATTAGCGAATGGAGCCGAAAGTTTTAATGGATGCCTTGAGCGAAACTTAAGTATTCGACAGGATCGTTATATAGAGCAGTTTAATGCCTATGGTATTTGGCTATGGCATATTATTATGATTCAGACAGGTATAAGACCTGTTGTACATGCGCCAGGTGTGTTAAACCAGCTTGATTTTATAGCAGGGTTGTTTTGGGTCTCTGATAAAGAAGAGCGTCAAGGACAAGAGCAGGGAAGACTCATACCTTTAAGCAAGTTTTTAATTATAGCAATACAAAATTATATTGAATATATAAAAGAATTTGCTTCACTGCATAATGTTATATATCCCTCTGAGCAGTTTCCCATAGATGATATTTTAAACTCTCGCCAACCTCTTATTCAAATCTTTAGTAAAAACCCTAAGGGATTTTCAGGCATTACACCTAGCAAAGTTCGCTATCAATTAAAGAGATGACCCCTGTCGTCAAATCCGTAGAACCAAACTTGGGAGATTTTAATTACGCAGCCTGACGATAGAAGTCAAACCACACCTGT
>NZ_JBEOOZ010000018.1:0-64913 GCF_040309625.1 Psychrobacter sp. 78a-MNA-CIBAN-0178 | reverse complement strand
GTTTGAAATGCAACACGGCACATCTTACTCTTCAACTCATTCTTTTAAAACGTTGCACTTCTTATTTGAATCTAGGTTTTAAAAAAATGACCTTTTCTTCATTTAGCAGTACACTAGTCGGTTGATATAAGTGTACAGAATGCAACGAACGATACTTTGCTGTCCTACATCTTGAGTTGTCAGAGGTCTTATCTGGTCTGCGTGTGACGCTTATGCCAGTTATTGTTAATTACCCGTGAGTCCATTACATGCCTGAATCATTAAATATTATTGACCTTATTACCCAAGCCAGTCTATTGGTACAGATTGTGATGGCGCTGTTATTATTAGCGTCTTTGCTCAGTTGGGTGATTATTTTTCGTATGAGTGCACGGCTCGGTACGGCTAGGAACTTTGATCAACAGTTTGAAACGTGGTTTTGGTCGGGTGAAGATTTGGCAAAGTTGTACCAAGGTGTGCAAGGCTCGCCTGAGCGCCAAGGGCTTGAGCAGATATTTTATGTCGGGTTTTCTGAATACTTAAGAATGCACAAAAAACGCCAGCCAAAAGATGACATTATCGATGGGGTTGAGCGTAAGCTGCGGGTCGGTTTAGGACGTCAGCAGCAGTTATTAGAATCTGGGCTCACGACCCTAGCCAGTATCGGCTCAGTCGCACCTTATGTCGGTTTGTTTGGCACAGTATGGGGTATTATGAATGCCTTTTTGGGACTCTCTCAAACGGAACAGGCGACTCTCGCTTCTGTTGCGCCAGGCATCGCGGAAGCACTCATTGCCACGGCGATGGGTTTATTTGCAGCGATTCCTGCTGTGCTCGCGTACAACCACTTTACGGCCAAATCGAGCCGCTTGTACGATTCACGCGCGTTATTCTGCGATGAGATGACAGGGATGCTCCAGCGTGAGACCAGTGCTCAAAGCGTGATAGACAGAGACACTGCCCTTAACAGCAATGCCAGTCAGGTGACAGGGCTATGAAACCAAACCCTTATCGCCGTGAAAAAAAAGCGCTGAATGCGGAGATGAATGTCGTTCCTTATATCGACGTCATGCTGGTGCTACTGGTGATATTTATGGTGACAGCGCCAATGTTGATCACCGGCGTCGATGTCGAGTTGCCAAAAGAGCAAACCAATACCTTGAGTCAAAGTCAACTACCCGTGATTGTCTCTTTAACTGACAGTGGCGAGATTTTTATCAGTTATGAAAACAATGTTGATTTGCCAATTAGTGAGCCCGAGCTGATTAATACCTTGTCTAATCTGCAATCGCAGAGCAGCAATGCAGGTGCGCAGCCTTTACAAGTGATGATCAACGCCGACCAAAACAATCAATATGGCGCCATCATGACTTTGATGGCAAGCTTGCAACAAGCAGGTATCCAAAAGGTGGGATTATTAACGGGCGCCCCCTTACCCACACCTTCATTGTAATCAATTCTATTGTTAGTATCGTTTGTTATAATAAGTGAATAATCTGATGAACCTTGTCTTTCAATACCCTGTCCATGAGTATCACTGCCATGAATAATGCGCCTGCTGTTTATGTGCCGACCCAACCTGAAGGCAATGGGCTGACACTGCCTACGCTGCTCAGCTTGCTTGCACATGGTCTGGTGATTGGCATACTTATTTATACTTATCAACATACAAAAACCGACACTGTGGAAAGCATTGAGACGGTCATGGTATCCCCTGAGCAATTGGCTGAGATGCAAGGGCAAATCCTTGCCAACCGTGCAGCGGCGGCCAGTGCTATGCAAGCTGACAGCGGTGCAAGCAGTGCATCAAACACCCCATCATCAGAAAGTTTTAGCGATAGCACCAGTCAGTCAAACTCTCAGCGCGTACCTGTCTTTACCCGCTCTAACGATCCTGCCAGTCGTCCGATGCTCATGAGTGAAGAGCAGCATCAACGCATACTTGAGCAAAATCAAGAATATGAGCGTAATATGGCTGAATGGGCAGCCAAGCTAGATGAATCGGTGACAGAAGAGCATGGTCAGGTAGAGCAAAACAAAAAAGAACAGCTAATAGAAGAACAAAAACAGCTGGGTGATTTCCGTCATAAACAAAATAACCCGCCTCATATTCCACGCCCGACTGCGACTGATAAAAATTTAAAGATTGACACTGGCAGCTCTGGCAGTGCCAGTAAAAACTTTAGCTTATCAGAAGATGGTGAGTCGACCATATCTGGAAGTATGTCTGGTCAATCTAGTGGTGGTAGTCCTGCCCGTTCTAGCGGTGCTAGCGATAGTGAGATAAAAGCACTAATCAAAAAGAATCTTATATCACCAGAAGGAGCTAAGGGGCAAACTGTCCTAGCAACTCTGACTATTACTGTTGATAGCAGTGGTATTATAACTGGTTACAATGCATCAGGAAGTAACCCAAAATATAATAAAGCACTAGAAGATGCAGCTAGGGTTACTAGGAAATTACCCATTGGTCCTGACGATCCTAAATACCCTACTTTTAGCATAGAATATATTGGAACAACTAAATAAAACTCAGTATATAAAAACCTCATTTCTTAAATTTTAAAAGTATCAAGATTCTTTATTGATTTTAGGAGAATAAATTGTACAAGTATATTTATAAAAAAAAGCTTACAACTCTGTGTATTAGCGCATCATGTTTACTTGCTTCTACTAGTTTGTCTGCCAAAGAAATAGTCGTACTACAGGATAGTTTCGAAATTCCAGTCCAACAAAACCAAGTGGTTTTCGTGCCATTTGCGGGCGATTCTGTATTATCACCGATTATTCTCAATGATTTGAGTAAAACAGAATTAAAGGTGACCAATAAAGATTTACCGCAGCAGCCGCACAGTAGTAGTGAACTTTCTGGCACGCTACCCGTCTGGCAGAGCATGGGTATTCCTTACCTAGTTGTCGGCAATACTCGTAGTAATCGCGGTAAAGTAGTCACCGATTATGAAGTCGTTGATGTCAAATCTGGCCGAGTGATTGAAGGCAAGCAAACCTTAACAGCTGACAACAATAAGGAAAGCCTGCGCTACGCCGGTCACGTCATCGCTGACAAAGTTTATGAGCTGATTACTGGTACGCCAGGTGATTTCTCCGGGCGTATTGCCTACATCGAAGAAGTGGGTACTGGTAAAGACAAAGTATCGCGCTTAAAAGTGATGGATGCTGATGGCGAAAACGCCAAGACCATTACCGAGGTTGCCGGTTCGATATTCTCCCCATCGTGGTCACCAGATGGTAACCGTATCGCCTACTCTGTACAGCGTGATAAGTCATATCCTGTTATCTATGTACAAAACGTGAGTGGCGGCGGAGCTAGTGCATTAACGCCTTTTAAAGGTAGCAATTTAAGTCCCTCGTTTTCACCTGATGGTAGCAAAATACTGTTTTCAAGCAGCTTTGAAGGCAGCGCTGATATTTACGAGATGAATGCCAGCGGTGGTAAACCTAGACGAATTACCAATTGGCCAAGCAGTGAAGTGCAACCAAGCTACGCCCCAGATGGCAAATCTTTTGTGTTCGTCAGCGACCGAGCAGGATTTAATAAACCACAGATTTATCGTTACGAGTTTGGTTCGGGACGTACAACCAAAGTATCCAGTAGCGGTTATGCCACCAGCCCGCAGTTTAGTAGTGATGGCTCACAAATTGCCTTTTTAAGTGGTCGCTCAGCCGCTATTATGAATAGCAGTGGCGCGGTAACCACCAATTTGGGCAATACAGGTATCGATGAAGCGCCAAGCTTTTCACCCAATGGTAAACGCGTGGTTTATGCTTCTACTCAAGGTGGCAAAGGTATCTTGACCATCAAGTCTCTAAATGGTGGTGAGTCATTTGGTAAATCTGGACAAGGCACTATTCGCTCACCAGTCTGGTCATCTAGCCCTAAATAACTTATACAGCTCCCAAGCTTTACGAGTTAATAAAAGCGTAGATAAAAAAAAGCGCCTAATGCATAATTAGGCGCTTTTTTATGTTTGCTAAAAATAGCTGAGTAATTTCTATATTAAGGTCTGCTAAACATTCGACCGTGGCACTGCTGCCTTCTGGTGAATATTCAACATATCCTAACAGCTTCACTGAAAATTACTGGCTAAAAGATTAAACTGTGTTAATCATCACTTGGGTCCCCAGCTGGTGGATTGGCATGCCGCAGCTCTGCCACATCCTCGGCAGTGACGGTATCGGTAAAGCCATTCAAATCGCTGACCACATATTGAGTCACTGCAGCTATCTGCTCATTATTCATCATTCCATGGAATGAGGGCATACCGCGGAAGCCATTAATCAAGATATCAATGATGTAGTACTTCGATTGCATTTTGCTGTTATTAGCCAGTGGTGGATAATAACCTGCACCGTAAGCGCCCTCGCCTTTATGCATATGACACGCCGCACAAGAGTCATGATACAGCTTGGCACCATCTGTTGTCACAAAGCCATTGGTTCCTTCAAACTTTGCGTCCCACTTAGCAATACTTGGATCATTGTCCATAGTGGGCAGTGAGCTGTTATCGACGATATTGATAGGAGGTGCTGTAAGCTCTTCACGACTCATATAGACGCCGCCCCAAGCGCCCGTATTACGGCTCGCCTGATAGTCATCCGTTGTGATACCTTCTTTCTCTTGTTCGCTAGCCACTGTCTCTACATCATCTGACTGTTGACTACAACCTAACAGTGCTGCACTGCTCATCACACTCAGCAACATCACAGTCAGCAGTTTGGGTGTCATGTTTTTCATGACTTTTTTCTTCAAGATTGCCTTCTTCACGATTGCATTGTCCATGATAGCCTCTGAATTTTTATAGTTATCCATATTAACCAATATATTTAACCGAGCATTTTTGCTTTTTGATGTAGGCGCTTTGCGGCATCCATACCAGATAAAATAGCGCCCTCTTGCCACGCTGGAATATGTGAACAATGCTCGCCCGCCAGTACAATACGGTTATCAATGCTGCACAAAGTGTCGTAATGCTGACGACGAGTTGATTCATTCCAAATTCCATAACAACCGAGCGTCCACGGGATACGATGCCATACTACTGACGTACCGGCGCGGAACTCTTTTGTATACTGGGGATGAATATACTTACCGTAAGCGAGCGCGACATTGATACGTTCTTGCGGCGTCAAAGTATTAAACTTATAAGATGTCGGGCCGTAACCATAGGCTCCTAGTAGCACTCCAGTACCATCTTTAAACATATTCTGTGAAGGATAGGCAATCTGTGCAATGGGCATATCGGTATAGGTCAATCCACCAAATATCCACTCGTCTTCTTCCCAAAAGCGGCGATTAAACTCTAAGCCAACTTTATAAGAAGTCTCATAAGGTACTGCCGCCATGGCTTCTTTCATCGGTTTTGAGACGTTAATATCCATTTGCGTCAGCACCGTTAGCGGGATATTACACACGCACCAATCGGCACGTATGGTTTTGGTTGCCCCGTCTGGGCTGTTGCTATCGACATAATCGACAGTTACACCGCTTTCATCTTGATGAATTTTGGTTACTTTTGCGTTAAACTCAATCATATCGCGACATTCGCGGGTAAAGGCATCACCGATTTTGCCCATGCCGCCTACTGGCTGAAACATGGTTGGTTGGTGACCATAGGTCATATGATTGCCATAAATATCCGCCCACATGCCTGAATCTAAGATTTCACTGATAGGCAAAGGCTTTGACGGTTTTGCATCAGGCATCAAGCCACCACCGGGAAAGACACTAAAACCGCGATGCTTACTGGTCTCATTACTGGCGCGATAACGATAATCTTTATCGAGCACACCCCAGCCTTTTAAGCCTTCAAGCAGCTTTTCTTTATCCTCAGTATTAACCGAGCGATCAAGACCACCAACGTTAACTGACTTTGACAACAGCTCAGCCACATGGCCTTGAATATCATTTTTTACATCACCCAAACGCTGTGGGACACCATCAAAATGAGTGGTACGGTGCAGATAGGCACGATCATTGGTTTGAATAAAGGGCTGCATCTCGACGCCGAACTGTTTGCAATAATGAAAGACAGCATAGTGATGACTGGGCAGACGCCACGGTCCACCATTAAAATAATTACCCTCTTCAAAATCACAGGTCACTTCTTCGCCACCCAGCTCAGTATATTTGTCCCCGCTGTTGAGTGTCCAGCTACGACCACCACCACGGTTTTGGAACTCAAGTACTTTGACATCGTAGCCCGCTTTGCGTAGCTCATACGCCGCAGTTAACCCACCAAGACCGGCACCAAGAATGACAATACTAGCGCCTGCAGGTGCACCCTTAAGATCCATGGTTTCTTTAAAGCTCGATTCAGAAGCAAACCCAAGCGTCGTCATCGCTTGATACATCGCGGTTGCACCTGCGGTTTTACCGATCATCGAGAGCAGTTGGCGCCGCGTTGGTGATTGAAGCATATCTTTCATAATAATGTCCTTAAAGTAGACGTCGTGTATAACGGCAGGCATTGTTCTTTGGCATTTTGCTTTTATTATCGGCTCAGTTTATATCGAACGTTTGTCTTGCCAAGCCTTAATGCACTCCCATTTTGACCTTAATTCTCGTACTGTAATCAGCGTCTAATACGCCTTTATAAATTCTTTGTTCGACCATTTATCTAAACATAGTCAAACTAAGCGCGGCGTCTAGAGCGTAAGATGGCGCGGATGATAAATACAATGATAGCAATCGCAACGATAATACCTATTATCGCCAATAAGCCTGCGTACTTAATCAAGAAAGGCTTATCAACGCCAGTATTTGCGATGCGATCAACATCATCAGCACTCACATCACTGCTAGCAAGACCACCAAAATTCACCCGTACGTAGTTGGCAATACCAGCGATTTGCTCACTATTTAACTCGTCTGAAAACCCTGGCATGATAGGCGACGTATTGGTTGCCCCTTCTACCCCATGAAGAATCATATTAACCAGCGCATCGGGCTGGTCACGGCGGATACTGCTCAGGCCAACGATAGGCGCATAGCGAGCATCAGGCTGACCATAACCGTTAACACCATGACAGCTACCACAAGCGGCCAGATATAATGACTCTGGAGCGTTACTGCCATTACCTACTGCCGCTTTTGCCTGTTTCAAATACTCTTTTTGCGCCAGCAAGTCATGCGTGATAGATTCGTTGATTGGCGTTGGCAGACGCGACACATCCACCGCAGACACTTTGTCTTCGGTTTGGACAGCAGGTACGGCTTTTAGATAAGACGCAATGGCGCTTAAGTCTTCATTTTTTAAGTAGCGGGTACTGTGGGCGACCGCTTCACCCATGGGGCCACCAGCGTATGCACGTTGATCAAGCTCGCCTGTACGCAGATAAGTGACGATATCTTGCTCACTCCAGCTACCGATACCGCTTGACTCATCTGGGGTAATATTTGGCGCATGCCAGTTGCCGAGCTGAGCACCAGATAGGTACATACTCTTATCAAAACCCATCGTACTATTACGTGGGGTATGGCAAGTGCCACAGTGCTCTAGATTATTGACCAGATATTCACCGCGTTTTTGGGTCTCGTTCAGTCCGTCGCGCTTTTCAGTAGACGGTACGTTGAGAAAGTTCCAACCCAACATTAAGCTGCGAATATTAAAAGGAAATGGTAGATCCGTTTTTTCTTCGGGGGCTTCGTCAACCGCTGGTACCGTCTGTAAATAAGCAAACAGCGCACTGATGTCTTCCTCTTTCATGCCGCTGTAAGAAGGATATGGCATGGCAGGATAAAGCATATGGTCAGGCGCACGACCTTTTTGCAGCGCATTCTTTAAGTCCGCTTCGGTATAGTCGCCGATACCGTAACGTTTGGATGGGGTGATATTGGTGGAATAGATCTCTCCCATGGGGGTCTCGATTGCCGTCCCGCCGGTATAGTCCTCGCCGTGACAGGCCATACAGTCAGCAGCGCGAGCAATATAAGCACCGCGATTGACAAGCTCACTATTGGCGGGGCTGACATTAGGTAGGCTTGCGTTGGGCAAGCTCGCATTAGGAAGGTTGACACCTTCAGCCATGACGGCGCTGGAGGTGATACCAATGGCTAGCATTGATAACATCACAGAGAGTGGCTTCATAATATCCTCATATAGCTGGCATCTAGGGTGTTTTAATTATTTTTAGCACATAATATCTATTATTTAGCAGTATCCATTCATTGTTTGGCAATATCTAAGTCTTTGCCTATGAGGCATCTATGAAGATTAGTTACCGTAGAATGTCTGCCTTCACCACTAATGTAAAACTATTTTGCTGTTATTGCTTAAATAGTAACTTAACCACCCTATTTTTTTACAAAAATAAAAGATTTTATCATTAGAGGTTGGGTTTTATTATTCAAACCATATATTCATATTATTATTAACAACGATAAAAAATTCCTTTTAAAAACAATTACTAATAAATATCAACTGCTTTATCTGTTTTTTATAATGACGAAATTTTAGTAATAAAACTCAATAATTCTATTTTTTGACTGTTATTTTTAATTTCGAGCGTACATAATAGATACATAGTGCAGAAACCATACTATGTCTACGCTTCACATTATACTGAGGTATATATGAGGTTAGCCGTTGCATAATGCGGTAATTTGTTTATGATGAACGCTGTTTTTAATGCTGGCAATTGTGTCCTGAGATACCATTATGAAATCCTTTGTCATGACCTACATACTCTCGGCAGCGCTACTATTAAGCGCATGCCAATCTTTTCAATTTGTCGAAAACCCCATTCCTGTCAAACCATTACCCGCTAAAAACCTTAGTAAATAATTTTACTAATGGCAATAAAAAAAAGCAGCTATCAAATTGATGTCTGCTTTTTTATTTATTAGGGCGTGTCACGATTTTAATAATGGTGATAAAAAGGAGATAAATTTGCAGTCCAAAGTGGAAATAGTGCCGTTAATTTCTGATTATATTGCAAGTCTCAGTTACGACAATTAATCCTTATTTATGCTAATAAAGGCAATCTGACTTTAGCCAACTGCAATGACTGGTCGATGCTTGATAATGGTCTTGGCTAAATGATCACCAAACCAGATAGCCGTATCGATATCACCTTTACCAGGTGTTTCCTCAGGAGGGCCGTCAAGGGATTGCGTCATGAGCCCCAAAAAGCTCGACAGACGATTTAAATCATGCGATTCATGACCTGTCGGCATCAAGGGTAAACCGATCCAATTCATGCCGTGCTGCATGGTATACAAACAGATCTGTTGTAAGACGGCCAATTTATCACCGCTAAGACCGCCCGAATTGGCAAAACCTGCGGCCCACTTACCTTCCCATTTGCGATGGTACCAACGCTGTGAGGTCTCATCCATAAAGGTTTTAAATCCAGCAGTCACGCTACCCATATAGACGGCACTACCAAAAACCAGCAGATCTGCCTGATCCAAAAAATCCCAGTCGACATCATGAACATCGACGGCTCTTGCCTGAGCTTCTGGTAATTGTTGGCGCGCACCCATAACGATCGCTTCGGCCACACGCTTGGTATGACCATAATTGCTATGATAAATGACGGCAATCGATACGCTCGTTGCGTCATCAGTCGCTATGGAGGTTGAAGATGCTGTGGCAGATGTATTCATATAAACTCTAATAATGGCTATAAATAATTAAATAGAAATAAAATGGCTCAAGCGTACTTAGTATTGATCAGCGACTAGCAAATTCATACCAACTCAGTATCTGACTGGGTGGAAGCACGGCGCACAATCACTAGCGCCATCCGTCCCGTCGCTGGTTGCTGCAAATGCGTCTGACGCCGATAAGAGTAATAACGGTCATCGCCGTAACTACAGCCTATAGCAGACTCATTACATAACGTCATACCAGCAGCAGTTAATTGGTCAGCGGCAAGTCTTGGTAAGTTTAGCTTAATTTTATCCGCATTTACTTTGGCATAATTTGCGAGTTTATCAACGGTCTTATGTAAGCGCTGAGGATTAACATCCGAATTTTTACTAGTATCAATATGGCTATCATCACCGGTTTGGTTTGCAGAATTCATCACGTAGCGCGCATCGAAGCGCTCGATATTTGCTGACGTTAATAACTGACTGTCTACGCAACCTGCCAGTAGCTTATCGCGGACTTGACTACCCACTTCATAATTCTGCTGGCTAATACAGACGCCAATCCATGCCATAATTTGCCCTGAGTCGGTAAAGCGCTCAGCAGTTGCTTGGATGACGCCACAAGCCAGCCCTTGCCAACCTGCGTGAATGGCGGCAATTTTACCACTTGCAGGTTGATATAAAACAATAGGCACGCAGTCGGCAGTCATTATCGCTAAACCAACACCCTGCTGCTGACTCAGCATAGCATCAGCCGCTAGCGGTTGCATACTTAAGGCAGTGGCGTCGATATGATGAATATCATTGCCATGTACTTGATTGACCCAATGCAATCTTTTTATAGGAGCATTTTGCGCACTCGTTGATGGCAAGCTGTTCAATTTCTCATTAATCGCCGTCAAGAGACGCATGCGATTGTCTAAAACCTTTGCCGCATCATCGTTTACATGCAAGCCCAAATTAAGCGCGCCATAGCTCGCCTGCCCTAGCTCATGCATTTGCTGACTGTTTGTATCAGCTGCACATTTATTACCATTGGCAAGTGCGGCGGTCTGAAAAACCGCCACATCGTCTAGTTGTGCTAGCAATGTCATAGGAAGCTTACTTTTCATGGCGTCTCTACCATCTCTCTCGTCACAGAAATACGTACTTAAGGCCAATTAGTCAAAAGCATTTATTCAGGATCGTAACCATCACCTAACACAGCCATCAACTGCTGCATGTCTTCAGGGATTGGCGTAGTGACTTCGATATCTTCGCCCGTCGTTGGATGAACAAAACCCAAAGTATAAGCATGCAATGCCTGTCTTGGGAAGTTAGTAATCGCTTGACGCTGCGCCTCTGTGAGACCTGCCCGCAGTTGACGACGACCACCATAGACGCGATCGCCGACGATCGGATAGGTAATATGACTCAAATGCACGCGAATCTGGTGGGTACGACCCGTCTCAAGACCCACATCTAGCAGACAGTAATTGTCATTAAGAGCCGTCACATTTAACAAATGCGTGACCGCTTCGCGACCAGCAGTCATGACCGTCATTTTGGTACGCTGATTGCGATGGCGACCAATGGGCGCATCAATACGACGATGACGCAGCAGACTTGCCGCATCGCCAGCGACGACACACTGGTAATGACGATAGACAGACTTGTCTTTCAGTTGCTCCATCAATGCCAATTGCGCAGGTTTGGTCTTGCCAATAAGCAACAATCCAGAAGTGTCTTTGTCAATACGATGCACCAGACCGGCACGCGGAAGATGGTGCTGCTGCGGATAGTGATACAGCAACGCATTGACCAAAGTACCTGTCTGATTGCCAGCACCAGGATGAACCACCATACCGACGGGCTTATTAATCACCAAGACATCATCGTCTTCATAGACCACATCGATATCGATATCTTCTGGTTGATCTTCCCCATGCGGCTGCAGCGTCGTTGACAGATGTATCACATCGCCCGCTTTGACCCGAATCTTGGGCTTTTGCACGCTATCGTTATAGAGTAAGCTGCCGTCGCTGATCCAGCCTTGCAACTGCGCACGCGAAAAGTCGGTAAACACCAGTGATGCCAATTTATCGATACGGAGACCTGCTTGTTCTTCGGTGACGGCATAGGTTACATCGATAACGACGGGTACCGCTTGCCCTGCAGTCGACGCTTCATAATCAGCATCATCATCGTCGTCACTGTCATCAATACCTTCGTCAGCCTCATCCGTTTCATAGTCCTCAATCATCTCGTCATCGAGTCTATCACTATCTTTTGAGACACTGCCTTCTGAAACAGTACCTTCTGACGCTTGTGACAGGGTATCGTCTGCGATGAAATCATCGGATACCGTCTCTGCGTTTATGCGGTCATCAGTTTCTAGCGGCTTAGCATCTGATGATTCGTTATTTTTTAAAACTTTATTTGACATGGAAGGCTCTTGCGCTGATAAATGTTGCGCTGATAAATCAGTATCTAGCGATTGATTCGATGGTAAATGGGTGGTCATAGTATTATTATTCATAACAGATTTAGACATAAAAATGCCTGACATGATTTTATAAAGTAGTTATAGCAATGCACTTCTTATAGCAATAAAGCACTTATAATAAACCACTTTATAAGAAAAATTTATAGGCAAATATAGTGCGCTATAACAAAAACAACGCCTCGCATTGACCATCAAAACCTATCTTGGTCA
This sequence comes from Psychrobacter sp. 78a-MNA-CIBAN-0178, assembly GCF_040309625.1. NCBI lineage: Bacteria > Pseudomonadati > Pseudomonadota > Gammaproteobacteria > Moraxellales > Moraxellaceae > Psychrobacter > Psychrobacter sp. 78a-MNA-CIBAN-0178. Next base: position 52,623 of record NZ_JBEOOZ010000018.1, on the reverse strand, counting down.
AGAAATCAGCGACAGTAGTGCCATAGTGTAGCATGCCAAGTGCTCAAGCCCTATAGAAGCTGCGCGTTATCTGTCATTTTATCCCTATCATTTGATCGCTAAATCATCGACAATTAACTCTCTAAAATATGACGTTGCTGTAATTTACTGTATATTTGTCGATGTCAGCACCATTCGATATCGCTCGTTGCGACGGCTCATGCTAAACTGCAAAGCTGAAACGTAATAGACAGAGATGTTCAGGATATATCCGCTGGTAGGGCCTTGAATACACTAAGATAAATACGGAAGACCTTCTGCCATTCAAAGCGCTCTAGATAGATGAACGGCAAAATAGATAACGAAAAAATAGACGAAGCCGCGGTTATTCTATAAAGTAAGCTCTATTTTGCTGTATGCTATGGCACGGTATTTTTAAAAATGTACTTTTAAACTGGTACTATTAAATAAGCCATTGCAAAAACTGTATTTGATAAAAATTATGTTGATTACGAGTCGGCTTACCTATTAGCATACTCAATAATAAACCGTTAACTGGTGCGTTACGCATCGTTTTTATTATTAACCTTATATATAGCATGATAGCGCCGCTGCTATTATGCGTCTTGTGTCGGAGAAGAAGTATGCACGCTGTTGGCAATACGTTTATCAAACTGTCCTCAATCACCCTGCTTGCGCTAAGTGTCAACTTGGTGGGCTGTCAGACTTTTAAGAACCTGACCAATAAAAACGTCGATGCAGTCGAAACCGCCGAGAAGTCAGAGCAAGGCTACTATAACGATGCCATCGCTCAGATTGACAAAGCTCGTTATACCCAAGCGATTGAAGACTTGACCAATCTGCGTACTTTTTATCCTACCGGACAGTATGCTGAACAAGCGCTGCTCGATATGATGTATGCCCAATATGAAAGCGGTAAGTTTGAGTTGGCAGCAGCCAGCGCTGATCAGTTTATTGGTCTCTACCCTTCTAATCCGCAAGTCAGCTACGCCTATTACGTGCGCGGTGTGGCCAATATGCAGGGCTCATCTGAAGGCCTTAAATTGTTTAAGCTGAATCAAGCTGAGCGTGATACTGCCTATCTGCGTATCGCCTTTGCCAACTTTCAAGAGCTTATTAATAAGTACCCCAATAGCCCTTATACGCCAGATGCTGCACAGCGTATGACCTTTATTTACAATCAGTTTGCTGAAAGTGAGCTGAGTGCGGCCAGTTGGTATATTGAGCGTGAAGCTTATGTCGCGGCTATCAACCGTGCCAAATGGGTCTTTCAATACTATCCACTGAGCGAGTCTGTACCCGAAGCCATCGCCATTCTCGCCTACAGCCATGAAAAGCTAGGGCTAACCGACTTGGCCAAAGAGTACAAAACCCTATTACAAATCAACTATCCAAATTGGCTAACCAGTGATGGACGCGTCAAGCTCAATACCAAGCGTGACCGCACTTGGTTTAACAAGCTGACCTTTGGTAAGCTTGGCCGTTCGGGTATCAAAGACAGCTCAGTCTCTCAAGGTAACTACACTGGCGCAACCAAAACCCAAGTCGTTCGTAACGCCAATCAGTTGCGATTGCCAAATGACAATGCAACTAACGCCAATGCTGCTAACGCTAATGCACCACTAAATACCTCTCCAACGAACCGTATTGGTGGTATCAATGTCGGCTTAGGTCTGCCTGAGGCGTCCTCTGAACGCGTTACCAACCAAGCCAGCACTGGCTCTACCGCTAGAGAAGCGAATGTTGATCCGCAGAACATCAACCCAACGCGCCGTACCACGCTATCCGATGAGAATAATAGCGATAGTATTCGTCTAACACCAATGGACAATGATATAGTCATAGAAGAAGCTGAATAGTTAGCGTTCATAGCCTTACACTGAAGTGATATAGCTAATCTGTAGTTATTTAAAAAGGCCAACTGATAGTTGGCCTTTTTTTGTTCATACTGATACTGAACAATATCTTTATAGATTTTATGTTTTTAATATCGATAATTGTTCATCATTAGTATCAATGCTACTGTAACACACCCGAGTTTGCAGTTACGGGAAAACTGCTTATGCCTTCGCAAACCACCCTTCTCTAACAACTCACCATAAACGTAGCAGAATTAAGCCCCTCATTATTTAACGCCATTGCCTTTTAAAAGTAGACCGGCCCCCGATAATTATCGAGGGCCAGTCAAATATTTAGGCAGGTATTAATGTATTAGTCTTCTAGTGCTTCCATAGCGTGTTGACCTACTTCTGTGTGATGCAGTACTTTGCCAAAGGGTACGGTAGTATCTCCCGGGCCTTGGGTAAATACCAGTACCGGTGTATTGGTATGGGTGCCGGTGGCCCAGACTACGTTTTGCTGTTCAGCCACTTCGCGAGCCAGAAGGTTTTGACGATTGTCGTCAGTTTGGTAAGCGAAAAAGGCACCGTTAACGTCCATTTTTGGAACGGTTTTGGTGCTTAGATAAGGATGGCCTTCGGTGTAAAGAGGATTGTCCTCGGTTGCGAGTACGCGCGCAGCTTGAGCTTCTGTAATGTCAAAGCCAGTTTCAGAATTTACAATGCGAGCTAAGCTGGCAGGTGTTTGCTGGTCTGCTTCTAGTGCATCGAACTGGCTGTAAAATATGTCGCCGTAGGAGGATTTTTGCTCGTAGAGTGTATCGAGGGTCGCTACGTCGCCGAAGTTGAAGAGCGGTTGGAACTGTTGCTCTTTGAAAACGTTGCCTGGTAGGTCACGTCCGTGGGGTAGATCATTAGCAGAATAGCTGAAGCCAAAGCCACCTGTCTCGTGATCAGCGGTTACCACAATCAGGGTATCGTCACGGCCTTCTGCCCAATCCAATACATAATTAAGTGTTTCGTTCAACCGCAGCATTTCGTGCAGCATAGTGCCAGTGTCGTTGTAGTGCCCTGCCCAATCTATTTGCCCAGCTTCAATCATCAGGAAAAATCCTTCGTCGTTTTTGGACAACGAATTAATCGCTTTTTCTGACATTTCTTTTAGCGTTGGTATGGTGCGGGCGGGGTCATTCTTAGTTTGGTGCTCGGTAATACCGTTTGGCAACGATGAATAAGCAAATAAGCCAAGTATTTTACCGTCGGCCTTTTCCATCTGTGAGCGGTTGAACGCTAAATCATAGTTCTTCTGCTGTGCTTCAGCGATCAAGTTTCGGTTGTCTTTACGCTTGGATTTAATAACGACGCTACCTTCGGACAGCACTTCCAATTCTTGGCGGACAGCTGATTGCTCATCATTGACGGACTCAGGAATCCAGTAACGCAGACCACCGGACAACATGACATCTACGTTATTGTTCAGCAGGTCTTCAGCAATTTCATTTTCTAAGCTGCGATGGCTCTGGTGCGCGGCAAAGCCAGCTGGGGTTGCATGGGTAATGCGGGTATCGGACACCAGCCCGGTGGATTTGCCTAGTTTTTTGGCCTTTTCCAGTATACTTTCTGCGCTGTTACCGTCTTTATCCGTGCCAACCATCTCAGCACCAGCTAGCTTACCGGTTGCCAGTTGTGTAGCGGAAGCGGCAGAATCGACCACTAGGTTGTTGTTGGCGTGGGTCATAGAAATACCCATACGGCCGTTAGCAGCGATCCGGTCAAAGGCTGTTGTGCCGTCGGTGATTACCGAGTTTGGCGCTTGCTTGGCGTACGCCAATAGTAGACCAACTTGTTGTGGCCCCATACCGTCGCCAATGATCATAATGACGTTTTTGGCTTTTTCCGGCGTGGATTGTACTGCTTGCGGCGCAGATTGCATTGTTGTACACGCTGTCAGCATCAGGTAGGTTGTGACCATTCCTGCTGCTACTGTGGCTTTACGGACGTTCATAATAAAATCCTATTACGGTTGGTGTTTTCATGGCTATTTGGGTGCGACTATCGCCACCTCAGCTGTCGTCCAGATGTTTGCCTAGAGTGATATGGTGTAGCTCTCGTTCGTCAGCGGAGCCGATTATTTGACTGCTCTCTACCTCCAGCAGAATTAATAGACATGGCTTTTTTACGCAAACCTTCGTGAAGTACGCGCACTCCATGGCTCATTGAACTCATACCGTTTTCTTAATAACTTCCCTATTAAAATGAATCTTCATTGCAGTGAGGAAGCATTCAAACGAATACACTAACACAATTCCGTAACAATATTTCACCGAGTTTAATGACAAATTATCAGTAACTTGGCTTAATCGAAATGCCAGTATACATTTACAAAGGGCTTAAAAGTCATAACAGACTACAGTGATATTTTATTGAGAAATCAAACGAATTATACTAACGGTTTCTCATCTATTTGAAACTATTTTAGGTATTGGTAGCCCTATTTATGAATTGTATGTAGACCTTGTGGTAAAATATTTGTCCTTATGAGTATCCCAAACCATATTCTCGAACAATTAAATAGCCAAGCTGACTTAATCAGTATTATTGGGCGTCACACGACGCTCAAACGTGCTGGTAGTGAGTTTAAAGGCTGTTGCCCGTTTCATGGTGAAAAATCACCGTCTTTTTATGTCAATCCACAAAAAAATATCTATCACTGCTTTGGTTGTAGTGTCGGTGGCAATGCCATCAGTTTTTTACGTGATTATGAAAACCTAACGTTTATCGAAGCGGTCAATGAGCTGTCAAAACAAACGGGCATCGAAGTGCCAAAAGAAGAACAGCAAAACGTTAGTTATCAGCGTACTAAAAAACAAGCTGCTATAAAACCCGCCTCGCGTGCACCCGCTGCTGAAACTGCAAAATTTCAGCCAGCAGTGGATAACCAATTACCAGCAAGCATAGCAACCGATTCTCAGCAGAAAAACTATACAGATCAGCCCACTTATAATGACCATAATAATCATGATAGTAGCTACGATCATAACTATGAAAACAGCTACGACAGCTATCCACCGCTAGACGCTTACGATTCAGCGCCTTATCCAATGGATTCTTATCCTGCCGACTATCAAGATGCAACTAACAATGGCGCTCCACCTGCATGGTTGACCGATACCAATGCTGGCGCAGGCTCACATAGTGACAATAGTGTCTCAGATAAAGACGGCAATCTATACGATTTACTGGAACAAATTCAGCAATTCTATCAACACAACCTCACTATCCATCCGCATGCCAAGCATTATTTCTTATCGCGTGGCATTACTAAAGATATCTTTGAGACTTTTGGTCTCGGTTATGCACCCTTCGGTTGGCAGCATCTTGAGCATCAATTCCCGCAAGATATTGAAGGTCTAAAAGCGCTTGGTTTAGTGCGCCAATCAGAATCTGGGCGCGATTACGACTTGCTTCGCGATCGGGTGATTTTTCCGATTCGTGACAATCAAGGTCGCACCATTGGCTTTGGTGGTCGCGCGCTCGATGATGACGTGAAGCCAAAATATATCAACTCCTCTGACTCGCCCGTTTTTCATAAGCAGCATGTGCTGTACGGCTATTATGAATCACGCCAGCAACGTGCGGATAGTTGGCTGGTGGTCGAAGGTTATATGGATGTAATTGCCCTTTACCAATCCGGTATCTATGGCGCGATTGCCTCTATGGGTACGGCGATTAATGAGAGTCAAATCTCGCGATTATTAACGCTAAATCCTACCCTGACATTAAGCTTCGATGGTGATAGTGCAGGACAAAAAGCGGCTTGGCGAACGCTAGAAGTTGCTCTGCCTGTACTGGCTGATGATAAAGAGCTACGGTTTTTGACACTGCCCAACAATCATGACCCTGACACCTTTATCAAGAGTCAAGGCGGTGACGCTATGCGAGAGCAAATCAAAAATGCCATGCCGCTGTCACAGTATATTTTTGCCTACTTAAGCGAGCGCTATGATTTGACCTTGGTAGAAGGCAAAGCCAAACTGATGTCACAGGTACGTTCACTAACCATGGCGCTTCCCAAAGGCAGTAGCTTTCGTTACCTACTAAATAATGATATCTATCAAAAGCTAGGTGGTAAGCGTAGCCAAAACAAAGAAGCAAGGGACGCGCTGCTAGATTTCGATGGTGATATGACCATCAGCCAGCAATTGCAGCTTTGTTTTTTATTCCAGCCGCGTGCACTGCTTGAAGATCCTATTGAGTCGATCTGGCAACAGGCCGGTATCAACCGCATCAACCTGCCAGCTCATATCAAGGAAAAAGCCTCGCCTGATATCTTGCGTGCACTTGCTTGGGAAGACTTGCAAGATGATGCCCTGCTCGATATCGTCAGCACTATCAAGCGCTGCCTCAATTATTTACCGCAGGACGCCAACGCCGCTGCGCACTTTATCCTGTCGAACGTCAAACCGATTACCCAAGAGATGCTGAGTCGTAACTGGGGCGGCTTTTATAAAACCCTAACGACAAGAAATATTTTGAGCCTTGATGAGCTGATTGAAAACTTGGTCAGTCAGCTTCTCGAACGCAATATGAAGAAAAAGATACAAGAGCTGATAAAAAACCCCGATCATATCAAGCTGGCGATTGTCCGTAAGCAGACACAGCTATTGAACGATTGGCTACGTGCTCAGCAAGCCGAACAATCGGCGCAGATGGTCACCGTGCAGTCTTAATATCTGATGTTATTTTTGGTTTATAAATTGGCAGCCCTTTAAAAGTATGGTGGTTGCCCCCACTACTAGTGATTATGGCCAATCGCTCAAGCCATCTTTATCATTCATTATACGAACAATAAACCATTATACGAATCGAAAATAATGAGTAAATATGATAGAGAGCATGCACTACCTCGTGCTTGACTACACTGGTCTGTGTTAAACTGTGTCGCTAACTATTTATAGCATGGCTTACGAAATGACTATAAGCGTGCATCGTTAAGCACAAATTTTTAGTATTACTTTTAACAATTATTATTTTTGATATATTTTTAACAGTTTTTTAGCTCCGTTATTGTAGTGTTTTGAGCCTTTATTCATATCCACTCATTTTTGATATTGTTGACTGTCCCTACGCCTTATTTTGATTAATCGATTGATTAGATCAACGCACCGAGCGAGCGCTAGCGAGTCACCCTATAAAAATGTCCGATGCAAGTAAGCGAGTATTTATGAACGATAAGTCAGTTTCTAAGTCCACCTCTCAACTGGCCACCTTAATCCAAATGGGTAAAGAGCAAGGGTATCTTACCTATGCCGAGGTGAATGACCAACTACCCGACTCTATTACCGAAAGTGACCAGATCGAAGACATCGTGCAAATGCTGACCGACGTTGGCATTAAAATCTTTGAGTCTGCCCCAGATGCCGATGACATCTTGATGAACGATGATTCAAGTGATGATGACATGGCAGCGGATGAGGCAGCGGCCGTCTTGGCCTCTGTTGAGACAGAGCCTGGTCGCACCACTGACCCTGTGCGTATGTATATGCGTGAGATGGGTACGGTTGACCTCTTAACCCGTGAAGGCGAGATTGCTATTGCCAAGCGTATCGAAGAAGGTATTCGTGACGTCCAGCATGCGATGTCATACTGGCCGGGCACGGTACAATTCGTCCTTGATGAATATCAAAAAGTGCAAGATGGCGACAAAAAACTCTCTGATGTCATCACCGGCTTTTTGGATCCTGAGACCGAAGAAGACAAAATAGCGGCTCAAGAAGCCAAAGAAGCGGCGAAAGAAGAGCGCGAGCGCATCAAAGAAGAAAAAGAAAATCCGCCTGTTATCAAGCCAAAAGCCAATGCGAAAGACGATCTCGATGATGACGACGCTGATGATATTGATGACGCTGAGGAAGAGGAAGAAGAAACGGGCGGCATCGATCCAGAAGAAGTACGCTTGCGTCTAGAAGAGATCGAAAACCTATTTATTAAAGCAAAACAGGCCTTGCTCGACTATGGTCGTGGTAGCGCACAAGCCGACGAAGCCTATGCACAATTGGCAGAACGCTTTATGATGCTCAAGCTCAACAATCGCTTGTCAGACCAAGTCATGGCTATCATGCATGACGTGTATGATGATGTGCGTAAGCAAGAACGTCAAATCATGCGTTTGGTGATTCGCCGTGGTCGTATGCCGCGTGATGAGTTCCGCAAGACCTTCCCTAGTAACGAAACCAACGTTGATTGGCTCATTGAGCGCCTAAAAGGCAAGCCCGCTTTTGCTGGTACGCTAGAAAAAGTCACCGATGACGTGATTTTGCTACAGCGTAAAATTCGTGATTACGAGCAGCAGCTCGACATGAAAATCCACGATATGAAAGACGTCGCCCGTCGTATGGCAGTCGGTGAAGCCAAAGCTCGCCGCGCCAAAAAAGAGATGGTCGAAGCTAACTTGCGTCTGGTTATCTCTATCGCTAAGAAATATACCAACCGTGGTCTACAGTTCTTGGATTTAATCCAAGAAGGTAATATCGGTCTGATGAAAGCGGTCGATAAGTTTGAATACCGCCGTGGTTATAAGTTCTCGACCTATGCCACTTGGTGGATTCGTCAGGCGATTACCCGCTCTATCGCGGATCAGGCGCGTACCATTCGTATCCCTGTGCATATGATTGAGACGATTAATAAAATTAACCGTGTTTCACGTCAGCTATTACAAGAGATGGGACGCGAGCCGACACCTGAGGAATTAGGCGAACGCTTAGAGATGGACGAAGTCAAAGTCCGTAAAGTGCTAAAAATCGCCAAAGAGCCTATCTCTATGGAGACGCCTATCGGTGATGACGAAGACTCACATCTAGGCGATTTCATCGAAGATGGTACGATTTCAAGTCCTGTTGATGATGCAACCGCGGCTGGTCTGCGTGAAGCCACTCGTGACGTATTGGGTAATCTGACTGAGCGTGAAGCACGTGTCCTAAAAATGCGTTTCGGTATCGATATGCCAACGGATCATACGTTAGAAGAAGTTGGTAAGCAGTTCGATGTGACGCGTGAGCGTATTCGTCAGATTGAAGCAAAAGCCCTACGTAAATTGCGTCATCCATCACGTTCAGAGCACCTACGCTCTTTCCTTGAAAATGACTAATTTATCTAGGTACAAAATGCTGAACACGATATAAGCATTCTTAAAATCAAATCAAAAAAGCTGAGCATGACTCAGCTTTTTTGTGTCTACAAGATAGTCATTTATGGTATTGCTAGCTTATTTTAACAATAGCAGTGCTCTTTTTCAGCGCTACTAATTTGCTTCAATACGTATCAGTGCCCTTGAATAATGGGTCAAGTGCCATTATAAATAGCCAGTATGTAAGCGACATTCTCAAATAACGATAAGGATACGATGATGAGCGATAACAACAACCCAAAAAGAGACGTCAAAGTGACCGAGTTAGTCGCCAATGACGGTATTTTGAAAGGCAAAAAAACCGACGTGCAAAATCCTGAGCTTTGGGAGTTCCCAATGAACTACCCACTGAGCATCATCGGTCATGAAGGCGAGCATGAGAATTTGCTGAATGAAGTGAAGCTCATCCTCGGTAGCCAGTTCCCAGAGTTTGATTTGGCGTCTATGGAAGTCAAACCGTCAAAAACAGGACGTTTTCATTCGGTACGTGCCAATCTGTACTTAACCACTGTTGAACAAGTAAATACGCTTTATGCCTCACTAGACGATGCCAAAACGGTACGCTTGGTTGTATAAACAGGGAATGGGTGTTTAGAAAAAAACAACCCTTTTTAGGTCTAAATCGTCACTCATATGGGTGGCGATTTTTTGTTGTCTGCGGTACAATCTGCATCCGAATTATTACGGTGATGACCACAACTATCACTCGACCCTTTAGCAAATAATAAAAAGCAAACGACCATCCATTTTTACAAAAAATTTATTATTTGTGTCATTCGCACCTAACCCTTGCCCCGTCGTCCTTTGCCAAAATTTGGACGCGCTTTCACCCCTTAGCAACATAGTTTGCTACTAAAATCAATATAGTATTTTCAAAATTTTCCCGCTATATTGTGCCTACCTACTAATAAAGACGCTACATGTAGTGCTCAATGATTTTTATCATTATTTCGAGCAGCTGGATGCTTTTGCCATAAAAAAGCACCGCTAAGCTATTGATTATTAGTAGTTTGATTATTAATTTAATAATAAACGTTTCGCGGACTTAACCGCTTAGCGAATAATATAAGCAATCATCTAAGAGGCTAGCATGACACATATCGACAAAATCCAAGTGACCAAACGTGACGGACGTTTAGAGCCTATTGATTTAGACAAAATTCACAAGGTTATTGCCTGGGCAGCGGACGATTTGGATAACGTGTCTGTGTCACAAGTAGAGCTAAAGTCGCACATTCAGTTTTATGAAGGTATCAAAACTCGTGATATTCACGAGACCATCATCAAGTCTGCCGCTGACCTTATCTCTGAAACCACGCCTGACTATCAGTATTTAGCCGCGCGCTTGGCCATCTTCCATCTGCGTAAGATTGCTTATAATAAATTCACTCCGCCGCACCTATATGACCATGTCAAAAAACTGACTGACGCTGGCAAATATGATCAACATATCCTAGCTGACTATAGCCGTACTGAATTTGATGAATTAGAAGAATACCTCGACCACTGGCGCGATATGAATTTGGCTTATGCTGCTGTTGAGCAAATGGCGGGTAAATACCTCGTGCAAGATCGCGTCAGCAAAACCGTTTATGAGAGCCCGCAGTTCTTATATATGCTGGTCGGTATGTGTCTGTTCGCCAATTACGACAGAGCTGAGCGCATGAGCTATGTGAAGCGCTTCTATGATGCGACTTCAGAGTTCAAAATTTCGCTACCGACGCCAATCATGTCAGGTGTGCGTACGCCATCACGCCAGTTTAGCTCGTGTGTACTGATCGAATGTGGTGATAGCCTAGATTCAATCAACGCGACCACTAGCGCCATCGTACGCTATGTATCGCAGCGCGCTGGTATCGGCATCAACGCTGGTCGTATTCGCGCCCTTGGTAGCCCTATCCGTGGCGGTGAAGCCCAGCATACTGGCTGTATTCCATTCTATAAACTGTTTCAGACAGCTGTTAAATGCTGCTCACAAGGCGGCGTCCGTGGCGGTGCAGCGACGTTGTTCTATCCATTATGGCATTTAGAAGTTGAGTCGTTATTGGTACTCAAAAACAACCGCGGCGTCGAAGACAACCGTGTCCGTCATATGGATTATGGCGTCCAGTTAAACAAGACAATGTACACGCGCCTCATCAAAGGTCAAGATATCTCGCTATTCTCACCGGGTGATACCCCTGGCTTGTACGATGCGTTCTTTGAAGATCAAGACAAATTCGAAGAGTTATACACCAAGTACGAGAATGACCCAAGCATTCGTAGCCGTCAAATCCCAGCGGCAGATTTGTTTAGCCTAATGATGCAAGAGCGCGCCAGCACGGGTCGTATCTATATCCAAAACGTCGACCATTGCAACACTCATAGCCCGTTTGATCCGACGGTCGCTCCGATTCGTCAGTCAAACCTATGCATGGAAATCGCGCTACCGACTAAACCACTTGATAACATTAATGACGAAGAAGGCGAAATCGCGCTTTGTACGCTATCAGCAGTTAACTTAGGTAAAGTTGAAAACGTCAGCGACATCGAAGAGCCAGCTGAGCTAATCGTGCGTGCGCTTGATGCCCTGCTCGACTATCAAGACTATCCAGTCAAAGCTGCTCAAAACGGCAGCATGCGTCGTCGTACACTAGGTGTGGGCGTGATTAACTACGCGTACTACCTTGCTAAAAATGGCGTACGCTATTCAGACGATAGCGCGCTTGGTCTGACCCATCAAACGTTTGAAGCGTTGCAGTTCTATCTCTTGAAAGCGTCAAACAAATTGGCAAAAGAGCAAGGCGCGTGCCCTGCGTTCAATGAGACAACTTACTCGCAAGGTATCTTGCCGATTGATACGTACAAAGCCGACTTGGATAAAATCTGCCAAGAGCCGCTACATCTCGATTGGGAAACGCTACGCACTGAAATCACCACTCACGGTCTGCGCAACTCTACCCTAACTGCCTTGATGCCATCTGAGACTTCTAGTCAGATTGCCAACGCCACCAATGGTATCGAGCCACCACGCGGTCTGGTCTCTATCAAAGCGTCAAAGGACGGTATCCTCAAGCAAGTCGTGCCTGAGATTGACAAGCTAAAAGATCAGTACGAGCTACTATGGCAAATGCCGAACAATGACGGTTATTTAAAGCTCGTCGCTATCATGCAAAAGTTCGTCGATCAAAGTATCTCTGCCAATACTAACTACGATCCGGTTCGTTATGAAGGTGGCCGTGTACCGATGAAGATATTGCTAAAAGACTTGCTAAACGCTTATAAGATGGGTGTAAAAACGTTGTACTACCATAACACTCGTGATGGTGCGAACGATGCCCAAGCGGATATGGAAGATGATTGTGCTGGCGGTGCGTGTAAGATTTAGGATTTGATAAATGGCGGGTTTGGCTTTTTCCTAGTCTAGCTCGCTATCTATTGTTATAAATTTAGATCTATCAAGGATGAAATAATGTCTAACACGGTTAATTCAGCTTTTAACAAGTTTATGAGAAATACGGTTAATTTAGAAAGTCAAAAAGTTGAAATCGCACGTCGTAGTAGAGATTTTCTAAAGAGCAAGATAAATAGCTTTAATGACTTTTTTCCACTCTATAACGATAAAAATATTGATTATGGTTCGTTTGCAAGGAAAACAAAAATACGTGATCTCGATGATATCGATATGATATTTACCTTAAAAGCTAATGGTTGTACTTGGAGAGAAGAATACGATGGAACTGTATACCTCAAATCCCCTCAGTACTTAAACGACTACAATAGTTATCGTCATTCAGATTCACTAGATCTTAATTCTAAAAAAATAGTAAATAAATTTATTTCATCACTGAAGTCTATACCTCATTACACTGCAGCTAATATCCATCGAAATATGCAATCGGTAAGTTTTAAGCTAGACAGTTACGATTGGAACTTTGATATTGTTCCAGCATTCATGACCACAGAGGATTTATTAGGAAAAAGCTATTATCTCATACCTGACGGATATGGTAACTGGATGAAAACTGATCCTAGAATTGATAGAGCAAGAGTTAAAACTATCAATAAAAACCATAACGGTAAGATTTTAGATGCTATTAGAATCACAAAATATTGGCAACGTAGAGCTACTATGCCATCTATGTCTTCGTACTTGCTAGAAAGCATTATACTTGAATATTATGAAAGCAATAGCTCTTCAGACTTTTTAGATATCAACTTTAGAAATATTCTAAATTATCTAAGTCAGAGAATTTATAGTAGTGTAAATGATCCTAAAGGAATACAAGGTGAGATAAATACGCTTAGTCTTGATGAAAAAATCAAGATTTCAATTAAGGCAGAGAATGATGTCAAGATAGCAGATACTGCTAACTATTTAGAAGTTACCAACAAGGATCACGAAAACGCTATTAAAGAATGGAGAAAGGTCTTTGGTATTAACTTCCCAAGTTATGGATAAATAACTATGAATAGCATTGTAGAAAACCAAAAATCTCAAAAATCCATTAAATTAGGCTTAGCTTTTCGTCAGGCTTATAAGAATTCTAAAGATTTTAAAGCTTTACTTTGGGGTTTAACGTTCCTAACTGCAATATCACAATTTATAGCTGTGTTGTTTTCAGAACTGAAGTTGAGTATTCAATATCTAGACGTGTACGTAGTTTCTATTCTTGCAATTTATGTTTTGGTTAGTAGTTTTGGCAAAGCTAAAATGAGGTACTGGCAAGACATAGGTTGCCTTGTCCAACAATATCATGATTTCTATACACTTCATGTGGGTAGTGAGCCTAAACCCTTTGACATATCTCCTTCATTAATAGATTCATTATATAATATACGTATACAAAATAAGCCATCGGACGTTCAAGATTTTGAAACTTGGTGGAATATAAACTTAGATACTATTGACTTCTCAAGAGCCAGACTAATAGGCATTTATAGTACTTTTTCATGGGAAGTGGAACTTAGAACTAACTATCAAGAGAGACTTGGAGTTATTTTATTATTTAGTATTTTATCTCCGATTATAATTTCTACTTTACTGAATTTCACATTAAGAGAAGTAATACTATTTGGATTTGTACCAATCATACCTTTCCTTTCCTTAATTTTAGAGGAATGGCTAGAAAATAAAGAGTGCGTGAACTTAGCTGATAAAATTCGAAATGACTGTTGTAGTGTATGGGAAAATGTAGAGAGCAATAAGCTAAATAGTGATGAAATTGATTCTATGACAATTGAATTAATGCAAAGATGGCACATCTACAGATTGAAAACTCTTCCAATTTTTGAATGGCTATATAAACTTACTCAAAAGAAAATGAACTATGACATGGTTATCAATTCTGACTCATTAATTAAAAATGTCAAAAAATTAGATAACTTGATTTAATATATTATTTACTTTAAACCAGAATTGATAAAACCTTAGAAACACTAGATAAAGTCGTAGGGTACGCCCAGCGCACCGATAATATAGAAACTGTGTTTAAAGCACGTAGGTTAGGTTGACGAAGGAAACCCAACGGTTTGAGTCTTTGTTGGGTCTCGTTCCTCGACACCAACCTACTCTAAAGCATAGAAAGTTGTTAAGAAAGAAGAAAGACGCCCTAGCAAGGATTTTTAGCCGCGACTATAGCGGTATCCTGCTGACGACGATGGCGATGCAGTCCGTGGCTGAACGTAGTATCGAGACAACAGGAATGCGGTCAGACACGATAGACTGCACGCCAGCGGCAAGGCAGATACAAGCGGTAGGCGGGATTGGCTACTGTTATAATTAAAACACACAAAGAATAAAAATGACGGAGGTCATAGACGTGCAATATACCGCAATCATCAAAGACGGTGGTTTGTTTATCCCTAACGTATTTTCAGACCTAAACGATGGCGGCTCGCATATCGTACAAGTAGAAGTAGACATCGATGAAGTTCGTCAGCAATTAAGCGAAGGCGCTGTATCAACACTAGAAACACCAAAGAAAGACACCGCAAAAGCATCAAAAAAACCAGCTAAGAGAATAACCAAAAAAGACGCACAGAAAGAAATACAGCAACTGTCAGATGATGAAGGCTTGAGTGCGCTGCGCAAAAGCGCAATCGATGAATTGGAAGCATTGGATGATGTGGAGCTGAGCGAGATATTTAAAGCGTATATGAATGATGGACAGACGTCAGAACAGATATCGTTAGAGAACTTGTAATCCAATCCAAGCAAACCCAGTCAAATCCATATAAATTAATAACCGTATCACTTATAAAGGCAGTCCCATGACTTATTCGATTTTTTCCCAAACACCAAATGACGCCATGAAAGAGCCGATGTTCTTTGGTCAGCCAGTCAATATTGCCCGCTACGACCAACAAAAGCACCCCATCTTTGAGCAATTAATTGAAAAGCAGCTGTCATTCTTTTGGCGTCCAGAAGAAGTCGATGTGTCAAAAGACCGTATGGACTACGGCAATCTGTCCTCGCATGAGCAGCATATCTTTATCAGTAACCTAAAGTACCAGACCCTACTCGACTCTATCCAAGGTCGTAGCCCAAACGTCGTGCTACTGCCGCTGGTATCGATTCCTGAGCTGGAGACATGGATTGAGACGTGGTCATTCTCTGAGACCATTCACTCACGCAGCTATACCCATATCATTCGTAATATCGTCAACGATCCCGGTATTGTGTTTGACGATATTATGCAAAACGAGCACATTTTAGAGCGTGCTTCAGACATCGCTCAATATTATGACGAGCTGTATCGCAATTCGCAGCTGTATAGCCTGTACGGTGCTGGTACGCACAATATCAACGGTAAAGAAATCACCGTTGATTTGAGGTCACTTAAGAAGCAAATGTATCTGTGCATTATGGCGGTCAACGTCTTAGAAGCCATTCGCTTTTATGTGTCGTTTGCCTGCTCGTTTGCCTTTGCTGAGCGTAAGCTGATGGAAGGTAATGCCAAAATCATTAAACTCATCGCTCGTGATGAAGCGCTGCATTTGACTGGTACGCAGCATATGCTAAACCTCATGCGCAACGGTCGTGACGATCCCGAGATGGTCGAAATTGCCGCAGAGTGCTATGAGGAAAGCATCGAGATATTCCGCAAGGCGGCTGAGCAAGAAAAAGAATGGGCAGGTTATCTGTTCAAAGACGGCTCGATGATTGGTCTGAATAAAGATATTCTGTGCCAATATATCGAATACATCACCAACTTGCGTATGGAAGCGGTGGGCTTGCCATCAGCTTTCCCGAAATCAAAATCAAATCCGATTCCTTGGATCAATACGTGGTTGTCGTCTGACAATGTACAGGTCGCACCGCAAGAAACCGAAATCAGCTCGTACTTGGTCGGTCAGATTGATTCGGACTTATCAGACAGTGACTTTGATGATTTTGAGCTTTAGGCTTTAGTAGCTTTACGCTTTTTACATAGGATTTATCATGACTTGGGTAATGACCAGTAAAAAACAATTCTATTTGCATGATAATGAGAGTCTACTCGATGGACTGTTGCGCACCGGACATGAGGTCAATTATCAGTGCAAGGAAGGCTACTGTGGTAGCTGCCGAGTCAAGCGCATTGCCAGCTCGCATACGGTCGATTACCCGTTTGCTCCGCTTGCGATGATTGAGGACGATGAGATCCTACCCTGCTGCTGCCGTGTGCAAGGGGTGATTTATATCAACCACGAACCAGTCGAGAAATAACCTCTCATTTATAAAACGTTAAGATCAATAAAAAGCGCGCTATCTACATAAGATAACGCGCTTTTTTTATGCTAATAATCTTTTTGAGCCCTTGCGCCAATTATTCTGACCCAAGAAACTACTGAGCCACGCCATCTTGGTCAAACAGTTTTAGCAGCTCTTCACGCATACGGTCACGCTCGGCTTCTGACATCATGGGCGTCTCTTGTCCACCGTCTTGCATGTTGGGTTGACCAAGACCATTCATGGTCTCATCTTCGATAATAACAGGGCGCTCGACTGGCTCTTGCACAGGACGCTCCTCTAACAGTATCTTCACTTGCGCATTTTTACCACGGCGTAATATCTGGGCGTTTAGCTCAGTATTGGGTGGTTTGCGAGCGACATACTGAATCAGCGTGTTGGCATCGGTCATCTCAACGCCATCAATCGTCAGGATGATATCGCCAACGCGCAGACCACTCTTGGCAGCTGGACCTTTATCGATAACATTTAGCACTTCTACACCCGTCGAGGTTTCAAGCTGCGTCGGATCCCGAAGCTGCGACTGTATCTCAATACCTAGCCAGCCGCGACTGACCTTACCATCTTTGATCAGAGCATTCATCACTTGCTCAACTAGGGCGGTCGGGATAGCAAAACCAATGCCCATCGAGCCACCAGAGCGTGAGTAAATAGCCGTATTAATACCAACCAATTCACCGCGCGCATCAACCAGTGCGCCGCCCGAGTTACCGGGATTGATAGCGGCATCGGTTTGGATAAAGTCTTCAAACTTATTGACCCCAAGTCCAGTACGACCCGTTGCTGAAATAATCCCTTGCGTCACTGTTTGACCGACACCGAACGGATTACCAATCGCTAATGCAATGTCTCCCACTTTAATAGGTTCTTCACGGAAGCCTAACGGTGTCAATCCAGTCATGTCGACCCGAATCACTGCCAAATCACTGTCTGGGTCGGTACCGATAAGCTTAGCGCGACTCTTACGACCATCATTAAAGGCAACGGTAATCTCATCTGCCTTTTCGATTACGTGCGCATTGGTGACGATAAAGCCGTCTTCTGACACAATCACACCCGAGCCCAAGTTGGTTGGGCCTTGATCTTGTGGCGGTCCACCATGGAACTCAAAGAAGCGGCGCAACACAGGATCATCCATATAAGGATGCTCCGCCATGGTCTGTGTCGTATAGATGTTGACCACTGACTGCGACGCACGGCTAACGGCATTATGATAAGAGGAAATAGGCGTTGGCGTATCGGCTACAGGTTCCGACGCTGCCTGCTCAGCAGCCGAGGTTCTTGGTGGCTCCCAAGTGGCTTCTGACGGCGTCTTCATACTGGTGAATAACCAGATAAACGCTGCAAGCACTAACAGTAATAAAATCCACGGTAACCATTTTAATAGAGACGTCTTGTTGTTGGTGTTCGGGGCTGGCGACATAGATAAAACCTCTATAAATTTGATACAAACAGGCAATGACCAATAAGATGAGACACTTTGTGCTAAGTAGATATTATTGATTGACTAGCTGGCTGTACTTAATTACTTAGAAGTACTAATTCGAAGCACTGATTATAAGTGCTAACTAGAACTTAATAATTAGATAAACTCACGTATGCAAATTATACCCGCCCGCACCTTTAATTGGTAACGTATCGTGTACCATTTGAGTTATTAGCTTTGTCTACTCTTTGACACCACCATGTTAAAATGATGGCTATAAAAATGCATCTGCTTTTGACCATTATTCAATCAAGCGCCGCATTGATAAATCTAATTGCTAAATTGATGCTATCAAATAAAATACGATCATAGTAAAACCCGAAGACAATAAAACACGATGATAATGAAACGCCATAATAAGGAAAAACGATGACAGCTAATAATAGCTCAACTGACGTAACCAATACAATTATTACCGCGCAAAGCTTAGCCACTTTTTGTGATGATTATTTATCTGCTAGCGCCTTTCAGGATTATGCGCCTAACGGTCTACAAGTAGATGGCGGACGTCCTATTCAGCGAGTGGTCACGGGGGTGACCGCCTGTGAAGCGTTGATTGATGCCGCTATTGCTGATAATGCCGACGCTATAGTGGTGCATCATGGTTATTTTTGGAAAGGGGAACCCGCGCCCATTACGGGTATGAAAGGTCGACGTATCCGTAAATTAATGCAGCACGGCATATCGATGCTTGGCTATCACTTACCCCTAGATGCCCATCCAGTTATTGGCAACAACGCAAAACTTGCCGACTTGCTCGATATGACAATTATTGGGCCCCTTTATCCTCATGAGGCGCACCCTGTTGGTAATATTGCGATTTGTGAGCCACAGAATGCTCAAAGTCTTATTGCTCAAACTACCAAGGCATTAGGGCGTATACCCTTACATATTTCGGCCAACTATAAAACCGCTACCAATACTGATGATGAGCGACCGAACGATAGGCTTATCGAGCGTGTGGGCATTTGCACAGGCGGCGCGCAAGACATGATTGAGCAAGCGGCCTTGATGGGTTGTGATGCTTTTATTTCTGGTGAAATATCCGAGCGTACCACCCACCTTGCACGTGAGCTAGGCATTGATTATTTTTCTTGTGGTCATCACGCAACTGAACGTGGTGGTATTCAAGCATTAGGCGATATCATTGCTCAGCAATTTGGACTACCAGTAACATTTATTGATATTGATAATCCAGCCTAGCTTTTACAATCAGTCATTACACTTAGTCTTAGTCATTACGATTAGTCATTATAAAGATGAGCAAAACAGTGCACTCATTCGAATAAACGATATTCAGTCTGTTACGCATGTTAATAAAACTTTAGCGAATGTAGCGATAACGAGTGGATTTCTTACCGTCTATAGCCTAATTGTTAAGTTTTATCGCTCTTTTCTTAACTTAACTTGAATAGTCTACGATATAACCGCATATTGGTACTTGAAGAAAGAACGTTTTGTCATGAAACTTTCCATTTATTACAGCTTCCGGTTATGGCACTAAAATAATGCTGGTAGTTGTTTAAGACTTTATCATGCTACATAAGTGGTAAGGCTTTAAACCGCTATCCATTGAAATACTATGCTTGCACTATATATGTTAGCAACATAGTATTTTTTTATTTTTAGTGTCGCGATGATGGTATTAAATCACCTGTTTGATAAAAAGCGATAAAAATTATCAAGCTTGGTTATTTTACTTACCCTTATTGCTGGACAAGAAACTTTAACAGCCAGCTATCCTATTACTAGTGATTCAAGGTATAGCCAGCCATAAAAGTTAGCATCGTAAAAACAGATGAATGTATTTGCTTAATTAGCAAATTATTATATCAAGATTTTATGCGATGTCTTTGTCTCAATGACTTAATCATGACCTTACCTGTGTTTGACATATAGTTGTTTGGCCACTAGCCATATTTAGTTATCGATGAAGGAATCATCTGATTTATATCCTTCGCGTCGTTGTGCGTCCGGTTTTTAAAATCAATTTAAAAATAGTATTTTAGAACGCTTTGATAACGCACCGATAGCTGGCTGACGACAAACTACCCCACTAACTCTTAGAGAGAGTACGCTAGTGGCGCTATAGTCAAACAAATAGAGTGGCATTTGTCCCATTAAGAGATGCGACTTTATTTAAGAGGCAATATCGATATATGTCAATATTATGGTCATATGTTTGTATGTGTTTTTGCGGTAAGAAGGATGGCTAAAATTAGGAGACATCCATGCAGCGTATTACTTATCGTGTAAAAGTATCTGCGCAAGGGGCCAAACGCCGTATCTCATATTTACTGCGTCCGTCCAAACGCCTACTGAACACTAAAAGTAACCTCGTTACATTCGTTAACCCTGTTACCTCAAGTCGTTTTGCCAGAACCAAGAAACTGGCACAAGTCTCTAGTATCGCCCTGCTCTCTTTGCCTGCTGAGAGCTTTACCACCATGGGTGCGCAGGTGCCAGCCTATGACCATGTCATGTTGGAGAACACCTTGACCATCGCTGCTGTCCCTGGAGATAGTACTTATTTTGCGACGGACGGTTTTCAGCACGGCTTTGGTTATGATTTGGTACGTACCTATGCCGATGAGCTGGGTGTGGACGTCGATCTAAAAGCCTATGCGACTGAAGAAGCCGCACTCAAAGCGGTAAAATCAGGTAATGCTGATATGGCGTTGACGACTGCCAGCACCCAACTCAAAAGCCAGCTGAATTTGTCTTCTGTCAATGTTAGCTGCGGCTATGATGCCAGTTTGACCAAAAACGGTCTACATCCAAAAGTCAGTTGGACATTTAATTCAGCCAATGATCCGCTATCACAAAAAGCCAGTTACTTCCTATGCGACAGTATCAAGCTTCAAAACACCCAAAAGCTGGCCGCTTTTTATAATCAGAACTTGTTAAAAGATGCGTATAGCCAAGACCATTTCCAAAAAACGCTGACAGAAAAGCTGCCTGATTATCAGTCGTCTTTTGAAGAGCAAGCGCGCAACTACAATCATGATTGGGAATTGCTGGTGGCGATGGGCTATCAAGAATCACATCTTGATGCCAATGCGGTATCGCCGACTGGGGTACGCGGCATTATGATGCTGACCAATAACACCGCAAAGGCGATGGGCGTGTCTAATCGTGTCGACCCTTATGAGAGTATCGGTGGTGGTGCGCGTTATCTAGAGCAAATGAAATCAGACTTTGCCGATGTACCCAAAACCGATCGTATTTGGTTTGCACTGGCGGGCTATAATATGGGGCCGAACGCAGTAAAAAGCATTCAGCGTAAATTGAGAGCTCAGGGCATCGATGACAAAAGCTGGGCGAACGTTTATGCCTACCTTGCTGAAAATAGAGCGTCTAATAGCCGTTATGGACAAGCGATGCATTATGTCAGTAACATTAGGAGCTATCTTGAAACTATCAAGACGCAAACCGTTTAATGACCCTTCTTTTTGGTTTAATGATTCTTCTGTTTTAAAGCCTGATAGTAGAAGACTCATAGTAAAAGCTTCGTAATAAAAGCTTTTGAATAAAATACGTATAAAACTTTTCCAATAAAAAAGCTGCTCTTTTATAAGAGCAGCTTTTTTGATTTTTAACCTGTACTAAATGCGACTATATTAGCGATTTGGTACGGTTAGACGCTGACCACGCTGTAGCATGGTATCAGCTTTTATATTGTTCATATCCGCAAGCTCTTGAGTCGACACCCCATACTTACGGGCGAGACCAATCAAACTATCCCCTGAACCAACCGTATAGCTTACCGTTGCTTTAGGGACTTTGATGGTTTGGCCACGCTGTAGCTGAGCATTGGTCGCGAGATCATTGGTCGCTGCCAAATCTTCGACTGCAATACCAAACTGACGAGCCAGCGCGATTAAGCCATCGCCTGATTTGACTTTATAACTCTCAGTATTGCCCAGTTTTTTGCCACTACTGGCTGTACTGGTCGTGGTACTAGCAGCGCTGTTGCTAGTACTTTGATTACTAGTACTAGAAGTAGCTTTGGCAGGAGCACTACCGTTAGCAGGAATGGTAATCGTACGACCCAATATCAAGTTAGAGTTGGTTTTTAAGTTGTTGGCTGCTGCCAAATCGCCCAAACCAATATTGTAACGTTGAGCGACACCCGTTAAGGTATCTCCTGATTTTACTTTATAACTGACCGCCTTGTCATTTAACTGACGATCAACCAATTCCTTAGAAGCTGGAACTTTGATCGTTTGACCGCGTTGTAGACGCGCCTTAGCATCGAAGTTGCTATTCACCGCAGCCAACTCTGCCGCACTGACGCCCACACTATTGGCAATGCCGATTAAGGTATCACCTGATTTTACTTTATAGTTGGTCGTTGGTACTGAAGAGCTTGCGCTACTAGTCGAACTACTAGTACTAGTGCTGCTATTAGTAGAATTAAAATCTACGCTAGCCGGTACTTTTAACGTCTGACCCACGTATAAAGAGTTAGTAGTACCGATGTTGTTAAGACTGGCTAAGGTTTCGGTTGAGATATTAAATTGACGTGCTAAGGCAATAAGACCATCGCCTGCTTTGACTTTGTAGTTCTTAGTCGCTGTCGACGACTTGCTTGGTTTAGTCGATGGTGCAGCAGGTGTCGTTGCTGGCGCCGTGACCTTACCGGGAATCAACCACAGCTTTTGGCCTCTCAGCAAGTCAGCGCGACTGCTGAGGTTGTTATAACTTGCGAGTTGGGTCACTGATAAACCGAAACGATTGGCCGTACCAATGAGCGTGTCGCCGCTTTGTACCACATAGCTCTCAGGCTGGCTAGCAGCGCTTGTGCTACTGCTACTTATCGGCTCAATGGTTTTAGCATCATATAAATATAATGTGCTGCCAGATAGTAGCTTAGCGCTAGCATCTATTTGGTTCCATTCAGCGATGTCACGCCAGCTTACACCAGCACGAGTGGCGATGTTTGATAAGGTATCGCCGCGTTTTACGGTATAAGTGGTGCGCGCGCCTTGTGGCTTGGGCTTACTGACTGAGGTTTTTGGGAAGCTCAGTTTTTTCTCTTCGCCGCGCGCTTCTAGAATAGACTGCTGCGTCTGTACTGCAGATAAATTAATATTACCATCCGCATTGATGACGTTGGTTTCAGCCGTACTGTTACGAATTTGATTGGCAATAAAGTCACGCTCTTCTTTACTTAGCGGTGGCTCTTGGACAATGGTATTATTTTGGGTAATCTGCGCAGAGGTGGTCGGTAGACTGTTGCTACTTTTGAGCTCCGCATTGATTTTGTTGGTTTCTGCCGTGGTCAGTGGTGGCTCAGTACGCACAGCGGCATTGTTACTATAGACAGAGCTGCTCGTCGGCGTGGCTGATGGTGAGATATAACTGGTCGTTTGCTGAGGCACACTGGCGCTCGCTGCATAATCTGCAAGTGCACTACCTGTAGACGGCAATGACGTGCCGGTGGTGTACGGCTTGCTATTGTAGCTTGGCGTCGTTGGTGCATTCGGGTTAGTATTACTCGTAGCAATGACATTACTACTACCGTTCCCTCGTAATGAGCTTAATTTTGCATCAGTATTAAGGCTTACATCATTCGGAATAATGATACGCTGCGGGCCTGAGGAATCAACACGGGCTGACGTCAGCGCAGTATTCAGCCTTTCTAATTCGTCGTAACTGACGCCTGTTACTTGCGATACTTCAGCTAAGCTAACGCCATAGTTCACTGGCACACTACGGAAATGCTGACGGTTGGCAATAGCAGGCAAGTAGACACCATATTGCTCAGGTTTTGCCACAATTTCAGCCACTGCCAAAAAGCGTGGTACATAGTTCATGGTCTCAGTCGGTAATCTGAGTGACCAATAATCAGTTGGTAAACCGCGAGCCGCATTGGCATCGATTGCTTTTTGCACGCGACCAGGACCCGCGTTATAAGCGGCCAAGGCCAGCTCCCAACTACCGAACTGATTATGTAGGGCTGTCAAAAAGTCATATGCAGCGCGGGTCGATTCGATGACATCACGGCGACCGTCGTAACTACTGCTTTGATTGAGACCATAAATACGGCCCGTACTCGGAATGAACTGCCATAGGCCAGCGGCCGCGGCACTACTGGTACCACTTGGATCATAGGAGCTCTCAATCACCGGCAATAATGCAAGCTCAGTAGGGATATTACGACGCTCAGCTTCTCGTACGGTATGGTATAGATAGCGACTGGCACGTGCCGTTAAACGGTTTAGATAATCCTGTCTGCTAGTAAACCAACCTTTTTGCCCTTCGATACGTTGGTTATAAACAGGCTGTCCACCGTTCATGCGATAGCCTGCACGTAGGCGATTCCACAAGTCCCCGTATTGTTGAATGGCAAGTTTATTACCTTCAACCATCGTCATGTCGGTCGCTTCTAACAAATCGGCCAGCTCGTCTAAGCTCTCGGCATCTAAAAACGCCGTTGAATAATCAGCGTTCGTGCTTGGCTTAGCAGCTTGAGTGGTAGGACGTTTGGTAACCACAGCTGAGCTGTTGGTCATGCCCTTATTTTTTACCGTTGACGTATTACTACAAGCACTGATAAGTAAAGTCGATACCGCGAGCGTCAAGGGTAAGGCAATAAATGAGCGAGAGTTTGATAGCACAGTAGACATGATATTGGAAGTTTCCTAACGACAAGAATTGATAAGGTAATATTGAGGGCTAGTATAGTATGCAATGTTAAACAAAGACTAGCCTAATATAAAAGATAATAATCAGCTATTACTCTAAAAGCCACGACGACATGATAAACGTATGTAAAAATCGAACGTTTAGACGTACAGCTACTAAAACTTTGGATGATTATTATCTTTTTTATAGCTCAGCGCTGAATATAAACGACAAGCCATCACTACTGACTATAAGCACTGATTACAAGTACTGAATGCTTAGTTAATAGCGACTTGTGATACAGCACGTAGCAGGACGGCATTACCAGTAGATAGGGTCAGAGTGACGCGCGAGGTGGTAACGAATGACACATTACGACCATCTTTTACCCAGCTCTCATTGGTGGTAACATTTGCCTTAGCTTGATTGCCAGTGATAACAACATTATCTACCGAGATATCGTAGCGATAATTAGACGTATCATTCCAGCTATTTTGTAATAGCTTTAAATAAGCGTCTTTGTCTAAGCTGGTAGATTTGCCTTTTCTTGATAATGAAATCAACGCATCATCAGAGACCAGACGCGCGACTTGATTGATGCTTTTATTATTCGCTGATGACTTCATGGCAGCTGCATAGCTTTGCACCAAATCTTCGGTCATGGTTGCCGCTTGCGCAGTGATGCTGACCGTACTTGCTACAGCAACAACTGCTGCTAGACCAGCACTTTTTAGCAATAGAGCCAATAGCCCTTTTCCCCATAGTCGTTTCATGATAATCCTTAGCGATACTTTTTCGTTGTTGTCATTAATTGACGTTTGGCATTTACTTACTATTTAATTGCGCTTTGCTGTTTGTTTAAGACTGTTAACAGCATACTCGAATAGTGGCTTTAGCCTATCACTCAATTCTCACAGTCATGTGACACCCTGTGTAATTCTTGCGAATATCATTTTACTATGAACGTCTTATACCTTTACTACCCTACAGCACTTATTACTCTAAAGCACTGACCATACGTCAACAGCACTGTCATGACTCAGAAGCCCAACGTATGGCGCATCAATGGTAATGCTATGGCTTATGTATTACTGTCTTCATACTGCTCATCATCGCTCAGCTTCATGCCCAAACGCTCTACGCGTCTGTCCATCATTTGCCGTGCGAGCGCCTGCATATCTTCAACGCGGTCTATTTCATCAACAATTTCTAGACCCAATAACGTTTCGAACACGTCTTCTAAGGTGACTAGCCCTTTTACTTCACCATATTCGCCCACGGTAATGGCAATATGGATACGATTCTTTAGCATAAGCTCTAGCAAGTCAAACAATTTCATTTTTGAAAATACAAAGGTGATATCGCGTTTAAATTGAGTCAATGGCTTATGCATAGCGTGATTGACTTTCGCCAACAACATATCTGTTTTTAAGACAAAACCAGTAATATTGTCCAAGTCACCATCATAAATCGGTAGTCGTGAAAAGGTTAGTTTAGGACGATCAACCAACAATTCAGCCACGGTCTTGTTTTCTTCGAACGCCAGCATCACCGAGCGCGGCGTCATGATATCTTCGACTTTAATAGCGCCAAATGCGAGTAAATTACGAATAATTCGAGATTCTAGTGGGTCAATTTGTCCAGACTCTTCACCAATACTAGCAAGCGCGGCAAACTCACGACGGCTAAACACATGGGTCTCTTTACCACGTACCAATAGCTTAGTCAGACGCTCCGAGAACCAAATGACTGGGTATAGCGCAACAATTATCGTGCGCACAAAGTAAGCAACTAAGCCACTTAAACGGCGCCAATACATCGTGCCTAACGTTTTGGGGATAATTTCAGAGAATATCAAAATAGCCAAAGTCATAATGGCCGAAAAGACACCAAACCACGTACTGCCGAAGACAATCGTGGCCTGTGCACCAGCACCAATAGAGCCGAGCGTATGAGCGGCGGTATTTAGTGTCAAAATAGCAGCCAGCGACTGATCGATATTGTCAACTTTTAGCTGCTTGAGCATTTGGCCTTTTTTGGGATTGTTTTCTTGAATATCTGCAATGTATGAAGGCGTCATGCTCAGCAAAACAGACTCAGCCAGAGAGCAGATAAACGAGATGCCAATAGCGATCAGCACAAACAAGATAAGCAGCAGTACACTGGCAGCAGTCGGTTCTGCTAAGCCTTCAGCCGCCCATACCGCTTTTGGCAACATAAAAGTGGTCAATACAGTTAGCAGAGACAACGATTTTATGCCCAAGCCTAAGCGAGGGTTATGGCGCATCGTCGGGGGAGGTTCAGCAGAAGCGTCTTTACGACAAGCGCGTGGACGACACAAACGAGGTATAAACATAGAAGTGGTGGACAAGTTAGGTAACCTAAACATAAAAGAGAAAAAGGAATCGGGAGATAGAATAAGCAAACCACATCGGACAACAAACCATCTATGATAAATCTAAACCGTACTTATAAATGGTCAATTAACGCAGCTTTCTTATCCTCTATTAGCACTTATTATATAGGGCGTGTTGAACATTCACAAATAGGCACTGCTGATTGCTAAAATGGTTTCATACAAGGCGCAAGTCGACGATAATGTTAATACCTTAGCTAGACTTGCAACGCAGTATGAGGCGATTTTAGCATCAGCCCGTAGGGACAGGACTGTTTTTTGCCGCTTCTGTGTTAAAAATAGACGTTTAGAAAGACTAAACTTAAGATTTTTAACGTTGAATCGCCTAAAAAATAGTCTCTGTCAGTGCCATGGTCGAATGTTCAACACGCCCTAGTCAATCCAAAATAATATCGATAAATTGATAAAAGCAAATCAAGTACAAGCATTATACCAGTATGGTTAACAAGGTTGATGCTGTCGCGGTTTTATAGTGGGCAGAATATGGCTCAATAGAGAGTGCACTAAATACAGGCAATCATTGTCTTTTGATAGTAGCACTGATGATGTGAATGCACAATAAGTCACTATTTATTAAAAAGGTTGTTTTGAGCCATTTTGTTGAGCGCTTTGCTCAACTTGATAGCATTTTTTAAACAGATATTGCTAGCGATAGCGCGCTAATAATGCTTACTTTATTAATGAGGTTTATAACTAAGGGTTTGCACGAATTCAACTCCTAGACCTTATAAGACGTACCCTTATAAGACGCACCCCTATTTTTGTAATAACGATAAATCTGAAATAAATCTCAGGGCACATTCTCTCTTTAAAAATGATTAAAAAATTAAGATAAATGTGAGGGTCTGTTGAACATTCAAATATTAGGATTGCTGATTGCTAAAATCGTCCCAAACCTTTTATCAAATCAGGCGTAAACCGACGATAATGTCGAGACCTTAGCTAGGTTTACAACAACGTTTGGGGTGATTTTAGTATCAGCCTTTCAGGGCAGGGCTATTTTTTGCCAATACATGGCGAAATTATCTAACCTAGAATGACTAGGCGTTAAGAATTTCACTGCGTATTGTCTAAAAAATAGCCACTGCCAGTGCCACATTTGAATGTTCAACAGACCCTAAGTAAACAAGCCAAATACTGTCGATAGTATATGCGTATTTGATGGGAGTTGGCCTAGATATGGCCATTTTTAAACCTTCATTATGACTATCTCTAGAATTGAGGATGCGACCTAGTATGCCAGTACGTTAAGAAAAACACGCCTAGCCTATGATTAACAGTTACCAAGTCTAGGATTTTTTGTTACTATGCGTTTAATTTATTATTATCTATGACTCACTGAGAGAAATTATGTTTTTATTTATCCAAGCTGCTCATGCCGCCGAAACTGCTGGTGCTGCATCACTATTTGGCCAAATTTTATTACCTGTTGCTTTTTTTGCCATTTTTTACTTTTTGGTTATTCGCCCACAGTCTAAGCGTACCAAAGAGCACCGCGCCATGGTCAGTGCGTTGACTGTTGGTAGCGAAATCATCTTTGCTGGTGGACTGATGGGTCGTATCAAAGCCATAGAAGGCGATTACGCGGTTGTTAGCTTGAATAATAATACGGATGTCAAAGTACAACGTGCTTCTGTCATCTCAGTATTGCCAGCTGGCACTATCGAAAGCGTTTAATCGTTATTAATAAATCTGATAATGATTGAACATTAGTTGTTACTAATTGATGGCAGTTATGAATTAATAGTTGTAATAACTTTAAAATGACCGTACATTATTTACGGTCATTTTTCGCTTTACCTTTTACGCTTTACTATCATCGCGGATGATCGCAATGGTGCATGATGACGACTGCTAAATACCGCACTCAACCATTGCTATCGCTAACTTCCCATCTGCTAACTTGTGGCCTGCGTCGCCAATAGTTTATCAACCTAAAGAAGTGATTATGCAATATCCCGCTTGGAAATACTTACTGATTGCCGTCGTGCTAATCATTGCCGGTCTGTATGCTGCTCCTAACCTCTATCCTGATGAACCTGCCGTACAGATTACAAGTGCCGCAGCAGGTACGCAGCTGTCTGATGGTATCTTAACCCAGTCTCAAAGCTTACTCGAAGAGGCTGGAATTAATAATCATGATGGTACCTTTGAAGGCAACAGTGCGCTGGTACGTCTTGATAACCCCGTCGAGCAGCTCAAAGCTCAGGAAGTACTGCGCCAGAATCTGGGCGAAGACTATGTGGTCGCGCTTAACTTAGCGCAGACGACCCCGCAGTGGCTGCGTGATATCGGTGCTAAGCCGATGAAGCTTGGTCTCGATTTGCGCGGTGGTGTTCGTTTTGTACTAGAAGTTGACATGGACAAGGCTCTCGATCAACGCCTGACTAGTGCGAGCCGCGATGTACGTCGTGACCTACGGGCTGAGCGTATCGCGATCAAAGGCATCAAAACTGAAAACCAAGGCATCATGCTGCATTTCGCTGATACCGATGCGCGTAACCGTGCACAAAACGTCTTGCAAGGCTCAATGGGTAATACCTTCAGTTTACAGTCTTCTATTGATGACCAAGGCCCTGCCCTGATTTTGGCGTACAACGATGCCACGCTAGATGAAATCAATAGCTATGCGGTCAATCAAAACTTGACGACCCTACGCAATCGTATTGCTGAGCTTGGCGTCACAGAGGCCTTAGTACAATCACAAGGCGCGAGTCGTATCGTCGTGGAATTGCCAGGTGTGCAAGATACTGCAGAAGCCAAACGTGTGCTTGGTCGCACAGCGAACCTTGAGTTCCGGATGGTCGCTGAAGATAGTGAAAACTATATGGGCGGTATTCCTCCTGCTGGTACCGAAGCATTCCCGTTTGAGACGCTTGATGGTCCACCAGTACTTTTAGAGCGCCAATCTATCGTGACCGGTGATAAAGTCACTAACGCGCAGACGGGTATTGATGAGAGTGGCTCACCTGAAGTCAGCATTACTTTGGACAGCGCTGGTGGCAAGCTGATGCAAAACGCCACGCGTACTGCTGTTGGTAAACAGATGGCCGTGCTATTCATTGAAAACAAGCAACGTATCACTTACGAAGAAGATCCAGCGACTGGCGAAACAGTCGAAGTACGTACGCCTTATGCTGAAACCAAAGTCATCAACCGCGCTAATATTCAAGCGGTACTGGGCTCCTCTTTCCGTATTACTGGTCTTGATAGTAGCGCAGAAGCGGCAGAACTTGCATTACTCCTACGTTCAGGCGCCTTAGCCGCACCGATGTATTTTGTAGAAGAGCGCACGATTGGCCCCTCATTGGGTCAAGAGAATATTGACAAAGGCCTGTTTTCTACGCAGGTAGGTTACTTATTAGTCTTTGCCTTTATGATCATTTTCTACCGTCTGTTTGGGGTCATTGCCAACGTGGCGCTAGCGATTAACGTCATCATTATCATTGCCATTATGTCAATTTTAGGCTCATCACTGACCCTACCCGGTATTGCCGGTATCGTCTTGACCATCGGTATGGCAGTCGATGCCAACGTGCTGATTTTTGAGCGAATACGTGAGGAGCTGGCAAATGGCGTCCGACCAAAATCCGCCATTGTGGCCGGCTTTGATCGCGCCTTTAGTAGTATCTTCGATGCCAACATCACCACCTTATTGGTCGCCTTTATCTTATTTGCGATTGGTACCGGTCCGATTAAAGGCTTTGCGGTCACTTTAGCTATTGGTATTGTCAGCTCGCTATTTACCGCGATTTTGGTAACGCGTGCTCTGGTACAAATTGCTTACGGTAAACGTAAATCTATCAAACGTTTGAGCATCGGTTAGGAGAAACATATGGCGATCGATAAGAATAATCCCCTAGAACAACAGAATAACCCAGATCGAAATGGCTCAAATGGCGACTCAAATAGTGGCAGTACGCGCCGCCGTAACAAACCACGTCGTGATGGTAAAGGTAGCAATACTAAAACCAACAACCCTACCACAGCCGCATCGGGTAAAAATAAAACGCGTCGTGGTGGTCAAAATTCTCAAGCATTGACGACTCAAACCGCAGAGACGAGCACTGCTATTGATCAGAGTCAATTGATCAGTGATGCCGCTGAGGATGCTGCTGCACAAGCTGAGGGTGGTATCAAAGCCGTCGGCAACCAGCGCATTATCCCCTTTATGAAGATAGAAAAGCCAATGGCTATTTTATCGTTACTCATGGTGATTGGTAGTATTATCGCGATTGCTGTTAATGGTCTAAATTTTGGTCTAGATTTTACTGGTGGTGTATCAGCAGATGTACGTTACGAGCAGCCGGCTGAGCAAGTAGAAGTGGTCAAAGCCTTGGCCGACAATGGCTTCGATGATGCCGTCGTACAGTATCTTGGCACACGTCAAGAGCTACTAGTTCGCTTACCACCTCAGTCTGACAACATTGACGGACTCAATGCCAGTCTTAGCGCCGCGTTAGCATTGCCTAATAACACGGTTGAAATCAGTAATGTAAATATCATTGGTAGCCAAGTAGGTAATGAAGTCTACTTAAACTCTGTTATGTCGCTGGTCTTGGCCTTGGCTTGTATGCTTGGTTATGTCGCGCTACGTTTCCAGTTTAAGCTGTCTCTAGGTGCAGTGCTGTCACTGTTCCACGATGCTATCGTGACCATTGGTGTCTTTGCCTTATTCGGCTTTCCGTTTGACCTGACCGTTTTGGCAGCTATTCTGGCATTGATCGGTTATTCCTTGAACGATACCATCGTTGTCTATGACCGTATTCGTGAGAACTTCCGCCGTGTCCGTGGTATTACGCCGCGTCAAACGATTGATTTATCATTAACAGAGACGTTACGTCGTACCATTATGACTATCTCAACCGTATTACTGGTTGTTTTAGCCATGTTGTTCTTGGGCGGTGACGGTCTCTATTGGTTCTCGGTTGCACTGTTCATCGGTTTGCTGGCTGGTACTTATTCATCAACCTATATCGCAAGTTCTATCCCGCTACGTATGGGGCTATCTCGTGATGATTTCGTGGTGAAGGTTAAGCCTGAATTTGAAGAAGAAATTGTGACCTTTAATGATCCAAAAATGTTTGAGCAAGACAATATTTAAAGCAACTTAGTTAAGCTTTAAATAAAAGAGTATTCAAACAAGCTTATAATCCGTTTTTCACTATACGGAAGTGAGCTACCAATAAAAGCACCTGACTCATAATCAATGAGTGTTAGGTGCTTTTATCTTTATATGGTTCTATAAATTATCGATATAGTGATCAAATGTATTGCTTATTCCGAAAGCAAAATGATTTTCTGTACCCTCTGTCTGTTAAGTATAAAATGAGCCATCTATGTCAACTATTACGCCGCCACGCTCTATGCCACCGATTGATACTCGCTACGCGCGTATTATCGCTATTGCCTTGCCGGTATTGTTGGCCAATTTGGCAATGCCACTTCAAAGCGTCATTGATACTGCCATTGTCGGTAATATGAATGACACCGCTAAGCTTGCTGGTATGGGGTTGGCCATACAGTTATTGTCTTTATTGCTCGTCAGTTTTAATTTTTTACAGTACGCCTCATCTGGACTGTCGGCACAAGCATTGGGACAATTGGCTAGTCATGTTGACAACGCTATCAGCAGTACGACAAAACAGCCGAATCTAGCGCCCTCACCACTGCTATCTATTTTGCAACGTGCGTTATTGTTGGCATTCATCATTGGCGCACTGTTACTGCTGGCAAAACCTTGGTTAATAGAGTTTGGTCTGCAAGCATTATCTGCCAATCCTAACAGTGGCCTTGCTGCCAAGACTTATTTGGATGTGCGCTTTTGGGGTGTGATCGCTGAGCTAATGAACTTTGCCTTTATAGGCTGGTTTGCGGGTCAGGGCAAGACTCGCTACATGCTCTACCAACAAGGCTTTATCGCCTTACTTAATATCATTCTAACGCTATTTTTTGTGTATGGCATGCACATGGGCTTGGTCGGTGTGGCACTAGGTACGACTATTGCATTTTGGTCTGGGGTATTATTAGCACTATGGTTAAGTCGTCAACATCTACAAATATCTTGGACGGCGCTGTTTACTGCTGATCGGCAACATTTCACCAAAGATAAAATGCTTAGGCTATTTTCGCTCAATAAAGATATCTTTATTCGTACGCTGATCTTAACATTGAGCTTTGCTTGGATTACCCGCTTATCTGCGCAAAGCGGTGATGTCATTCTGGCGGCCAACGCTATTTTATTGCAGGTACTAAGTATTTCAGCATTTGCCCTCGATGGTGTCGCAGTATCTGCTGAGACCTTGAGTGGTCAAGCAGCAGGACGACGTGATTGGCCACGTTTTCGTATTATCGTCAAACGCACTGGCGTAGTCAGCTATGGGCTTGCCATCATGTTGAGTACGATTTGGTGGCTTGCTATGCCAACTTATTTGAAGTTTATGACCAATATTGAACCAGTCTTCACACTCGCCTATGATTACCATCTTTATGCGGTGCTATTACCATTGGTCGGCGTTGGCGCTTATTGGTTAGATGGCATATTCTTTGGTTTAACAGCGGGTAATGTCATTCGTAACGCTGCCCTTATATTGGCGGCGGTCTTTTTCCCTCTGAGCTGGCTACTCTATCAGCAGTGGGACATGACTGGCATCTGGCTCAGCGTTTGGTGTTTGTTGCTGCTAAGGCTGATTATTCTCGGCGGGTTTTTATACCGTGCACATCAAACTGGTAGCTATGAAAAATTACAGCCCAATGTTTAGCATTGATTACCTAAAGGTTTATTTACCTGAAAAATAGGACTTTCTTAACCTTATCGGATAACAATTAGCCCTTCATTATAAAATATAGGGCGTGTTGAACATTCACAAATAGGCACTGCTGATTGCTAAAATGGTTTCATACAAGGCGCAAGTCGACGATAATGTTAATACCTTAGCTAGACTTGCAACGCAGTATGGGGCGATTTTAGCATCAGCCCGTAGGGACAGGACTGTTTTTTGCCGCTTCTGTGTTAAAAATAGACGTTTAGAAAGACTAAACTTAAGATTTTTAACGTTGAATCGCCTAAAAAATAGTCTCTGTCAGTGCCATGGTCGAATGTTCAACACGCCCTAGTCAAAAAACAATACTGTTAGAAAATTAGGATGTCATGTGACCATTCATTCAAAGGAACTAAATCATCAACAAGCCGCTCACTATGATTGGGCAGGAGGCTTCAAAAAGAGCCTGCCAGTCGCGATGGGCTATCTGCCTGCAGGCATCGCCTTTGGCGTGCTGGCGCAAGTGGCTGGTATCCCTATATGGGCAACGATTATGCTCAGTATTGTCTTGTATGCGGGCGCGGCGCAATACGCCTGTTTGCCCATGCTAAGTGCAGGTTTACCGATTGGCAATATGGCCACGAATATCGCCGCTATTAATTTACGCCACGTATTTTATGGTATGCCGTTATTACAATACTTACCGAAACAAAAACTGGCCAAAACATACTGCTTATTTGCCCTAACTGACGAGACTTTTTCGGTCATGACCAGTTTACCTAATGAGTCTCGACAGGCATTAATCCTACCGATCAGTTTGTTTAACCAAAGCTGGTGGGTGCTAGCGAGTACGATTGGCGTGATGATAGGGAGCACACTTAGTGACTTGATACCACATTTAGACTTTGCTTTGGTTTGTCTGTTTGCGATTTTGGCCTATGAGCAGTTTCAAAGTATCAAGCGCTATTTCCCAATTGCTATTGCCGTGATTGCTTTAGCCGTTGCCTCTTTGTTTACTAGCAACTGGCTGTTATTGGTAGCGATTAGCCTTTGTATGCTGATGATTTTGGCCCGTGGTGTGTGGATGCAGCGCCGCGTACAAGGAGACACCGATGAGCAGTAGTTACCTTATTTTTGCCACCTTTGCTATGGCTGCCGTCACTTTTATTACGCGCGCCCTTCCCGCCTTGATACCCAAAAAGCTGCTGGATACGCCTTGGTTACACCGTTTAAATGAGAGCTTACCGTTATCCGTGATGGTATTACTTATTTTAACCAGTCTCTCCTATCAAGACTTATCAGCAAGTACGGGTATGCAAAGCGCAGAGTTACATTTACTCATGGCTCAAATAGGTGCTTTACTTCTGGTATTATTGGTCTATCATTTTAGCCGTCAATTATTGGTGAGCATGATCGTCGGCATCGCTGCGATTAATGGCTTGCTTTGGTTATTCACTCAACTGGCTTAATCGCTAATCATTACTTATAGTCGGGTCAATATAAAAAAGAGACAGCGTGACTGGTATAAGTTTTTTGCAGCCTCTGTCTGCGTAGGCACAGCAAGCAAGAAAAATTTTACCAGTCACGCATCATAATGTTGTTTACCAAACTGGCTTAATGGTTAGGGCGTGTTGAACATTCGACCATGGCACTGACAGAGACTATTTTTTAGGCGATTCAACGTTAAAAATCTTAAGTTTAGTCTTTCTAAACGTCTATTTTTAACACAGAAGCGGCAAAAAACAGTCCTGTCCCTACGGGCTGATGCTAAAATCGCCCCATACTGCGTTGCAAGTCTAGCTAAGGTATTAACATTATCGTCGACTTGCGCCTTGTATGAAACCATTTTAGCAATCAGCAGTGCCTATTTGTGAATGTTCAACACGCCCTAATCATTATTAATCGTATTTTGTATAACAGTACCATCTTTTGCAGATTAGAGGAATTAACGACACGCCACCGCAAAATTTGCTACTATTTAATTTTTATTTTTATCATCTAGGTAATGGAATTATGGCCAAGAATGCCCTACAAGCTCAACTTTTAAAAGCGGGATTGGTTGATAGCAAAAAAGCCAAAAAGATAAGCAAGCAATCTGAACA
The DNA here is from genome assembly GCF_040309625.1 of Psychrobacter sp. 78a-MNA-CIBAN-0178. Taxonomy (NCBI): domain Bacteria; kingdom Pseudomonadati; phylum Pseudomonadota; class Gammaproteobacteria; order Moraxellales; family Moraxellaceae; genus Psychrobacter; species Psychrobacter sp. 78a-MNA-CIBAN-0178. The sequence goes on along the minus strand of NZ_JBEOOZ010000018.1, from coordinate 16,493 downwards.
TGCCAAGCGCACTGGTGATGCGTCCAATGTGGAAGCCAAAAAAGCATTGGCAGCAGCCCAAGCAAAAAAGCTGGAGAAGGATCAAAAGCTTAATCAAGAAAAACAGCAGCTTTTAGAAGAGAAAATGCTAAAGGCCAATATCGTCCAAATGATTAGGCAGCATCAAATCACTGATACAAAGGGTGAAGTCAATTATCAGTTCGTTGACGACACTAAAGTCAAAAAAATCTCTATCACGCAAAAACTATACGATCAAATCGTAGCAGGTCACGTGGTCATTGCACGCTTGGAAGAAAGCTATGCTCTACTTCCTCGCCCCTTGGCCGATCGTATAGATGCAAAACTAGAAGGCTTTATGGTAGTGTCTAACGATACCTCAGACAATGAGTTAGCAGATGACGATCCTTATGCCGCTTATGTGATTCCAGATGATCTCATGTGGTAATCCTACCAATAAAGCGCTATATATATTCCCAATATCACCTCTTACCATAAATAGTGGTTTTTCAAAGGATATCTCTTATTTTAAGCAATAAAAAAGGCTGGATTCTATCAAGAATCCAGCCTTTTTATATTTAAAAATTTAGGTATTTAGCAGCTTAAAGCTCTTCTATACCCATCATATCTACAGGTGTATCAGCCACTATTTGCACGCCTTTTTTTCCGGTCTTAGCAGTTTCACTGCGCTGCTCTTGTAGGTGCTCAAGATAGGCTTCATTGATTTGTCCAGTAATGTAGCAACCATTAAATACCGCACAGTCAAAACCTTCGACTTTACTGTATTTGGTATCTTTTACTGCTTCGATCAAATCGTCTAAATCTTGGAAGATCAAACGATCAGCACCAATAATTTTACGCACTTCTTCAACGCTATGCCCTGAAGCAATAAGCTCGCTACGCACTGGCATATCGATACCATACACGTTTGGATATTTTACGGGCGGCGCTGCACTGGCAAAAAATACTTTACGTGCACCTGCATCACGCGCCATTTGAATAATCTCATGACAAGTAGTACCACGGACGATCGAATCATCAACCAATAGCACGTTTTTACCTTTAAACTCTAACGGTACAGCACTGAGCTTTTGACGCACTGATTTTTTGCGTTGCTGCTGACCTGGCATGATAAAAGTACGACCGATATAACGGTTTTTCATAAACCCTTCACGGTACTTAATATTCATCTTAAGCGCCAGCTCCATCGCTGAGGTACGCGAGGTATCTGGAATAGGAATAACCACATCAATATCGTGATCTTCACCCCATTCTGCAAGAATTTTATCACCAAGCTTCTCGCCCATACGCAGACGCGACTTATAGACTGAGATATTGTCCATGATGGAATCTGGACGAGCAAAATAGACGTATTCAAAGATACAAGGGGTGTATTCTTGCTGCTCGACGCACTGATGCGTATGTAGCTGATGGTCTAAGTCAATAAAAATCGCTTCACCGGGTTTGACATCACGAATAATAGTGAAGCCAGAGCCAGTCAAGGCGACCGATTCTGAAGCAACCATATATTCTGTGCCGCCATTGGCTGCCAAACGTTCACCAAAGATAAGTGGGCGAATACCGTTTGGATCGCGGAAGGCAAGCAAGCCATGACCTGTGATTAAAGCAACAACGCCATAAGCGCCTTCAATACGACTATAAACCGCTGTGACTGCTTCAAATATTTCGGCAGGCGTTGGATGGGTTTTTCCTAGATTCTGCATCTCATGCGCCAGCACGTTTAACAGTACTTCCGAGTCTGAATCAGTATTCAGGTGACGACGGTCTTCTTTATATAGAGACTTGGCCAAGCCCTCAGCATTGGTCAAATTACCATTGTGCGCCAGCGTAATACCGTAAGGTGAATTGACATAAAACGGCTGCGCTTCTGCACTGCTTGACGTGCCTGCCGTTGGATAACGAACATGACCGATGCCAAATTTGCCAACCAGTTTTATCATATGGCGATTCATAAAAACGTCACGTACCATGCCGTTTTCTTTACGTAAATAAAGCCGACCATCTTGCAAAGTCACAATACCTGCCGCGTCTTGCCCGCGATGCTGTAGCATTGTTAAGCCATCATAAAGAATCTGATTGACCGGCTCATGAGCTGCAACCCCAACGACTCCACACATAGTTATATCCTATTTTGAACCACACATTAGTAACACAATAACGGCATAAGCTTGACAGTAGCTTATGAAAAACAGCCATCTACTCTTACCGCTGACCTGATGATGTTGCTTAAGCTTAAAATCTTGATGACAGTTTGCTCACTGACCTACAGTCAGCAAAGCCATCAATCATTCACAAATTGAAATTTATGAACCCTAAATGCTATCGAATAATTTTTTATCAAGGATAAGTTATAAAGACTCAGTTATGATTTTTGGTATTAAAACGTTAAAAAATAGGCTTAAGAAACGAAGAATAAGTCTAAAAAACTATGCGTATTAAGACTGATTGACCTGATCCCAAGCCATACCGAGCACGTCTGAGACTAAAGCCTTACCCATTGGCGCATAAGGCATCAGTTCAGGAGCAAGCACCGAGGTTTGCCATTGCGGCATTTTTACCAATAAGGGCGCGCTGACACTCAAAACGACCAATACCATCAATACGTTTTTGGCCGCTCCAAGGACGCCACCTGCCATCTTGTCAACAATACCCAGACGTAAGGTTTTGAGTACCCCTGAAAAAGCAAAGGCGACGATATGCATAATCGCTAAGATAATGATTACGACCAATAAGAACGCCGTTGCCATTTGCAAGACAGGGTTTTGTACGATACCTGATAATTGCGGAGCAACTGAGCCTGCCAAGCGCGTGGCAGCAATAAGAGCAATAAACCAACCTGCCAAGCCGACTGCTGTCTTAATGAGTCCTACCTGAAAGCCGCGCCATAAGCCAATTAAGACCACAATAGCAATCACAATATCTAGACCACTCATATGTCACGCCTCATTTTTAGTGGTTGTCTAACTTTCCATGGCATCGTAATAGCCACCGATGGCTTGAATGCATGACTGTACCAGCCCAGGACCTCGATAAATCAGTCCGGTATAAAGCTGTACCATATCAGCACCTGCTTCAATCTTTTTGACCGCTTTGGCACCACTATCGATACCACCCACCCCAATCAAAGCTACTTTACCATCCAGCTGATCAGTGAATTGTTGTAAAATTTGGGTGCTGATGTGGCTCACTGGACGACCCGATAGGCCACCGGCTTGGTCACCATCGGGCAAGTCTTCGACACCGACGCGGCTCAATGTGGTATTGGTGGCTATCAAACCATCAATCTCAAAATCTAACAACTGCTGTGAGATATAATCCACTTGTAGCGGCTCTAAATCAGGCGCTACTTTTAAGACCAGTGGCACATAAAAGCCATACTCTGTTGCCAATTGGTTGTGACGGTTTTTAATCGTATCAAGTAGCTGAGTCAACGCTTCACCACTCTGTAAGTCACGTAAGTTTTTGGTATTTGGCGATGAGATATTGACGGTAATATAGGAAGCGTGTGCATAAACCCGCTCTAGGCAATAGACATAATCATCAGCGGCTTGCTCCACTGGCGTACTGGCATTTTTACCGATATTGATGCCGATGTTACCTTTGTATTTACAGCGTTTGACGTTTTCAATCAGGTAATCAACGCCCTGATTATTAAAGCCCATGCGATTGATAATGGCATCGGCTTGTTTGATTCTAAATAGGCGTGGCTTATCATTACCAACCTGCGGTCTTGGCGTGACCGTCCCCACTTCTATAAAGCCAAAACCAAGCTCGGCCAGTGCATCGATATAATCACCGTTTTTGTCCAACCCTGCAGCAAGGCCAACTGGATTAGCGAACTGTAAACCCATACAGTCTGTAGGCTGCATCGACTGACCATATACCAAACCTAAGGCACGCGCTTTATGGGCTTTATCTAACAAAGATAAGGTCATCTCGTGGGCGTGTTCAGGGTCCATCTTAAATAAAAAAGGGCGAAGTAAGGCATAAGACATAGTAATGACAGACCCTGCTCGAAAAGCAATGATGAATGAGAAAAACGAAAGAGATTAAGCGCAGCGATTATATCAGCTTAACAGAAATAAGACCAAAGTTTCATACAGCAAATTTCTATTCCAAAAAGTCAATAAGCGCTGCTAAACACTGTATATAAATGATATGGGATTGAACGTATTATGGCACAGGTCGTCCATCTGTTAAGGCAATCCAACCTCGTACAATACGATAAAGGTGCCAAATAAAGGTCAAACCCATAATAATAAAACCAATACTGACCAATAAAAATGAACCAATGGCTATATTGCTGCTATCGGCAAACATGCTGACACCAAAACCGCCCAAAGCAAACGTGATGATAAGAATGCCTATGATAAACCAGACGATACTGTACCAAAACGTCTTAATTTGCCAATCAAAATGCGTGGCTAGCCATGAGCCGTCCGCATCGTGGCGCTTAGCATAATTCATGATAATCGGCACGACCCACAACAGACCAGCCGTGAAATAACTGATCACATACAATAGATAGGTGATGTGATTATAAGTGGTTAAAGAACGGCGTTTACTGTCACTCATGTTGCCGCTTATATTGTCATTTATCATGTGTCTTGATCCTTAACAGGTCATATTATAATCAGACGTCTTAGTCTTAATAGTAGTCTGTTGACGCAGATGCTTATCCGCTTAAGTGCAGGAGAATAATGTATAGGAAGTATTCATAACTAAAGTGTTCAATAAACCTTTGATTGTGTCGGATGAGGTGTTCTTCAATGAAGCTAAATTCAATATACAGTGCGAGGCAGTTAGCATTGTTAAGAAGTAACAGTTGCTTGCACCTCAATGGCTTTGGTGGTCACGTCCTGTTGCATCGAGAGTTGGGTAAATTGCCAACCTTGCTGCTTAAGCTTACCGAGTGCTGCACTCACAACCGCTTGACTGGCATTGGTGAAGCTCAGCTGCACCCCGTCACCAGCCGCAACCACTTGCGCATTGGCAATACCCGAGGTATTTAGTAGCTCACTCACTCTGTTGGCAGGTGGCATAGCAGCTGCCCCATCGACGCTGTTAGTCGCATTGCTATCCACCTTACCCGCTTGCGCGCGCAGCCAAAAATAATCAGCAATTTGCTCTTGATACTCACTTTTGCTATCGCTTGCAGCTTGATGAACCGTATAACCGCCGTAGCCACCCACGAATAACAGTAAAAAAGCAGACAATATAGTCAATGCTAATTGATCGCGTGGAGACAATGCCTGCCAGCGTGATGATAGGACATTTTGATAACTATTCACCCGCTCTGAAAAAGCGCTTGTTTTAGGCGCAGACACGCTACGTTCGGCTCGGCGCTGTAATCGTTTCATGCTCTAACCTTTATTGCCAATAGTTAATCGTGGAGGGTTTAATCTTGAGTAAGTAGATTGCAATCATCTGAGTGAGCACCTTACGGATGGTCATCGTCAAAACACAGCGCTCAGCAAATACTAAAAATTCTCAATAAGCTTAAGATGCTGCTGCCTTGTCGGCACTGACGCTTTCTGGCGTCGTATCATCTTCATTTATACTCACAGTAATTTGCCCACTAAACTGCCCTTGCTCATTGCTATTTACCCGCTCTAGCTTGGCCGTTAATCCTTGAGTGAACAGGGTATTGGCGAATTTATCAAGACTGTCGCGGTCAGGGGCAATCAACGTAAAACTGAGCGTGGATGGTTGCATAACCAAAGCTTGCGCTTTTAGAGAGGACTGCTTAATCAGTGGTGATATGCGTGCCAACACGGCCATATGTGGCGAGGCTTGACCATTGGTACCCAGTTTTGGCGCCATTTGCGTGGTCAAATTGGTGCGCGGGTTTAGACGTTCATCAGGAAACCAAGACTGATATTGCCCCGCAATCGCTGTTTTTGTCGCAGCCGTCGCCTGATGATACTGATAAGACTGCACCCCATCTGTGGCTATCTGTAGCACGAGTGCCGACAGCGCCACCATCATTGCCACTCGTAGATAAGGTGATAATTGCGAATCGGTTGATTTGATAAAGAAATTAAGCGCGTGACGGTCAGGATTGTCAATCGGCTTGGGCGTACTCGTTAGCGTCGTCAATAGCAGCTGATGAGCTCCTATGAGCGCGGCTGTTTGTGCCGAAACATCGCTGGTCGTTACTGGCTTTTGTAAATCAATCCTATGATCAGACTTTGTAGCATCAAGGTCTGAAAAACTTGTACTATCAAAAGCTTCAATGCTTGGTACCACCATCACTTCACTCAGCTGCAGGAAGCGCTCAAAAATCAACGGTAAATAGCTGACCGCCATTCCTTGATATAATGATTGGCGTAGCAGCATCGTCTGGTCATCTTGATAGAGTATGACTTGCTGCCCTGCACCTTCTTCCGGCACTGGTAACAATAGAAAGTCGGGCAGTAATGCTGCGATAGTCATACCAACGAGTTTGGCACTTTGCTGCCATGCCTCAATATCAGCCTGCGCCAGCGCGTATAAATACTGACTATCAGCAAGGCTGGTTTGCCGCACTACCAATTGCTCAACAGGGGTCAAAGACATCTCTTCAAATAAATACTGCTTACCAGTATCACCCAATTGCTTAAGCTGTGCACCACTAAGCTCGGTATCGACGTGTAATACGTGGCTTGATGGAAAGTACAAACATACTGTTTTATGGCTATTGGATTTATAGCTGCTATAAATATCATGCAACTGTTGCCAGCCAGCAACTGACTGCCATTGTTGTACGTCTTCATGCCAGACAGCTAGCGGACTGTGCTGCGCTCTTAACCAAACATGTAACACCAAGTGTGTCCTTAATTATCAAAGCCATAAAATAACAAATTTAGACGTTTTGTAAGAGCCCATGACCATGTTTATGTTTATGTTTATGTTTAAAGCATCTTAATATTTTTAAACAGGGTCATGATGAATAATATTACTACTACTAAATATAGTCAGTCCAATATGGAAAAGATACAGCGGAACTGGGATGCTTAGTTTTTAATATAAGTTTTGCAGCCTCTGTCGGCGTAGGCACACCAAGCCAGAAAAATTTATACCAGTTTCGCGTTATGAAATAGCGTATCCATTTTATTTAGGATCGACTATAGCCAATGAAAGAGCGATATCAATACGGTTGCTCAGGTACAAAGCGATTGACCTCGGTTGCCATTCCAGACATGATAAAATCCATCTCAAACACTCGTGCTTCTGCCAAAGAGAACGCCTCAGGATAATCACCGGTTAGTAAGGCAGCCAGATTGGCGACGATAGACATATGACACACCACCACGAGACACTGCGCCTCAATCTTTGCTATATCGGTCAACGCACTATGGGCATCGTCAGAAGGCGTTATATTATCTTGTACCGTCGCTGGTACTGTAGGCGCCCGCGCTTGCAGCTCTGCTAGGGTTTGCTGCGCCCTATCATAAGGACTTACGATAAAACGATCAGGCTTATAATTGGTCGTGATATATTCTGCAGTTTGCGCGGCTTGCTGCTGTCCAAAGTCAGTCAGCTGACGAGCGCTGTCTGGACGCGTTTCGTCTTCTGCCTGACCGTGACGTATTAATATCATTTTCATAGCGTTCCTTGTCTATAACCTGGCTTTTTGTCAGCTGCCTTTTTATCAACTGCCTTTCTATGACCTACTTTGCCACTGTCTGACTTTACACGTTTTTAGCAATACACATTTTCAGCAATACACGTTGCCAACAATCGTTTTATTTAGCATCGCTGTCTGTATCAACATCATCGTCATTGTCATTGTCGGAGGTACTACTGGCAGCTTTCATTTGCGCAGTAAGTGCAGCGTTGCTATGGTCATGAGCCATCACAAATTCGACATCACTGCGGAAACCCGCTTCCATCAAATGGAGCGCCACACCCAGCGCGGCCTTATCTTCATAAATAACCGCATAAAGCGCATGGGTAATGGGCATATAAATACCGTCTTTAGTCGCCTTTTCATGGACTTGCTGAATAGTATTAACGCCTTCTGCAGTCTGGCCCAGTTTTTTGACGGCAGCATCAATACTCATACCACGACCAAGCATATTACCGATGCGGTAGTTACGACTTAACTCCGAACTACAAGTGGCGTATAAATCGCCAACACCTGATAGCCCTAAAAACGTCAGTGGATTGGCACCGGCTTCGACACCAAAACGACTCATCTCTGCCAAGGCACGGGTCAATATCATTGCTTTGGTATTCTCACCCACTTCGTAGGCCGCAGCCATACCCATCGCAATGGCATAAATGTTTTTGAGCGCCCCGCCCAGCTCAACACCGCGTATATCATCACTGGCAAATACTCTAAAGAAAGCACTATGCAGTGCCGCTTGTACAGCATGACGTAGTGGTTCAGACTCACTCGCAATCACGGTCGCAGATGGCATATTTTTCATAATCTCTATAGCAAGATTAGGCCCTGACATGACGCCAAAATTCACCTCAGGCAACACTTCTTTGATAATATCACTCATCGTGGCAAAAGTGTCTTTTTCCATGCCTTTCGTTAGCGACACAATAGACTGTCCACTAATAAAGGGGGCGATATTTTTTAGCGTTTCGCGAAAGGCCAAGCCTGGTACGGCAATAAAGATAATGTCGGTATCTTTGACTGCCGATGCTAAATCATGACTATATTTCAGGCGGTCATCAAGCTTATAACCGGGCAGATATTTCTTGTTCGTCTGGGTTTTTGTCATGGCCTTAACGGTACGCTTGTTACGAACCCACAGCGTGGTATCACAACCATTACGCGCGGCTAAGTTCGCCATTGCCGTACCAAAACTACCACCACCTAAGAACGCCAAACGCAGCTTGGTAGGATTGCTGTGAATCTCTGCCATGTTTTTTGCGACTGCTGACTCTACCGTGCTAGGGTTGAGCTTCTTACGACCGATACCAGATTTGCTGGCTCGTTCAATGATGCCTGACAACAGACTGTTTTGTTTGTCAGCGGCTTTGTTACTCTCGTTGCTACTATTCTGAGCATTATCTTTGTTAGTATTGTTGTCATTAGCGCTTGTCATATGCATGTATCCGTATTGACTGACTTATTAGTAATAATATCTTTAGTGGGCAGCTACTGAGGCCAATTGTGTTGCATAAATCATTTTCTTTAATTAGTAATATTGTTTAATAAAAAACCGTCTTTAGCTCAGTAGCCCTCAAGTATGGTTATGACTCAAAGCGGACAAGCGGCTCGATATCAATAGGTTTACGTGGGTGCTCACCTTTAGGACTGGTGCCAGTATAAACAAAAGCCGTGACATAATCATCTGCACTTACGCCGAAATATGCTTTTACCGCAGGTTCGTTACACAATAATCCTGTACGCCATACTGTGCTGAAGCCTTGCGCTTTTAACGCCAAAATCAGATTTTGTACCGCAGCGCCTGTACTTAACATCTGTTCGAAATGCGGTACCTTTTTATGCTCTTGCATCTGAGTCACCACCGTAATAATAAGCGGCGCACGTAGCGGCATCGTCTGAGTTTTTTTCACTGTTTTTTCAGAGAGTATCTCGCCCTCTTCGGTGGCCTTTGCTTCTGCTGCTTCGACAAGGGCACGCGCCAAGTCGTGACGAGCGTCACCGGCAGTCACAATAAAGCGCCACGGACGCAGTTTTTTGTGGTCAGGTGCGGTCGCTGCACACTCAATCGCTTCTTCAATCTGGGCTTGCGTTGGTGCAGGAAGATCTAAGTTACCCACGCTGCGTCTTGAATTAATCCAATGAATGAGCTCATCACTGGTAAATGGCGTGCTCTCAGTCGTTAGTGCTTTAATAGAAATCTTTTCACTATTTTTTTCAGGGTTACTTTTTATTTGACTGTTTTCTGCTTGACTATCTTGTTCTTGACCACTTTGCACTTGACTATCTTTTGCTTGATTTTCCTTTGTAAAGTTGTTTTCGTCAGACTTATTCATTATTTGTCCTTATTTATTATTGATATTGACTGCCACTATTTATCTCAGCAGATTATCCCGTTATAAATATGATTGGACAATCGTAAACGAAAACCCAAGCAGCCCTTAACCTCTATCTTTAAATCACAATCATACTTTTAAATAAAAGTCCTACCAATAGTAGACCAAGCTAGACTAACGCCGCATTTAATTTATAAAGGATTAACTATATTAAGCAGCATCCGCATTTTCAACACGGTGCTCCATCTTTAAGTAGTCTTCTGATTGCATCTCAAGCAAACGCGAGCGTGTCCGTTCAATCTCAAACGCCAGCTTTTCACCTTGATACAGCTCAAGAATTGACTGCTCTGCTCGAACCAATAGTTTTACGCGGCGATCATAAAACTCATCGACCATATAAATAAACCGGCGCGTTGGATCACGCAGGTCATCATCTAACGCTGGGACCCCATTGACCAGTACCGTATTGAACTGTTTGGCGATTTCAATAAAATCAGCAGCGGAGCGCGGCTCCATACATAAATGACGGAAATCGCAGAATAAAATATCTTCGGTACGGGCATTGATTTTGATCTGCCGACCATTGATAGTGATAGGCTCATTGCTGATTTTTTGATTATTAGACAAGCTCGCAAAGCGGTTGGCCAGCCAATGGTGATTGGCTTTGGTCATGGGTGATTCATACAACTCTGCTTGCTGTAATACGCGCAAACGATAGTCAATACCAGAGTCGATATTCATGACTGTGGTATGGCGCTCAACTTCAGCGATAGCCGGCATAAAACGATCGCGATGCAAACCGTCTTTATAGAGGCCAGACGGCTCAATATTTGAAGTCGCAACCAACGTCACGCCGCGATTGAATAACATGGTAAATAGATCGCCCAAAATCATCGCATCAGAGACGTTGGAGACAAAGAACTCATCAAAGCAGATAATAACGGCTTCTTTGTAAATGATATCAGCAACTTTCTCTAATGGATCACTCTCACCTTGGATGGCATTTAGCTCGCGATGGACGCGCTGCATGAAATGATGGAAATGCTGACGTATCTTGCGATCAATGGTCAAAGAGTCGTAAAACATGTCCATCATCCAGGTCTTACCGCGTCCCACCCCGCCCCACATATACAAACCTTTTGGGGCAACTGGCTTGGCCTTTAAAAAGCTAAAAATGCCTTTTTTTTGTTCCACGCTATTGGTGAGCTGATGGTGTAGCTCATCAAGATAGCTCATGGCCTGATATTGCTGCTCATCTCGAGTAAACTCATCAGTGCTGATGGCTTGCTCGTAACGTTGCAATGGAGATAAACTCATAATATGACTCATCATTTAAAAGGGTAAATATAAAGAAAAGATAGGTCGCGCTAAGCGCCACTTATTTAATGCTCAGCAAAACTGTGCTGTTCCAACAGTTTTTTTAGCTCAGACAAGCGCCCGTGAAAAAAATGTCCTGCCCCATCCACGACACTGACTGCCAGTCCTAAGCGTTCTGCAAACTCCTGCATATTATCAGGATCAATGACTGTATCAGCATTACCATAAATCTCAAAAGTTTTGTCAGCTGGTAAGCTTAAGTCACTGGTATTATTTTTTTCTACTGAGGGAGCAATCAGCGCGATTTTAGAAACTTCAAAATCACTCAAGCCCCATACATGCGGCGCTTCTATGACTTGCTCAGCCGCACGCGCAATCACGTAGCCACCGAAAGAAAAGCCGCCAAGCCATAACTTACGTGCATTGGTTTGTTCTGCAATCCATTGTAGCACGGTCATTGCATCCACCACCTCTCCTTCAGCATAATCATGCTCGCCTGTCGATTGACCGACACCGCGAAAATTAAAACGGACCACGTGCATACCGTTATCACGGGCAAAACGGTACATCGTCGTGACCACTTTATTGTTCATGGTGCCGTCAAACAAAGGGTTGGGATGACAAAGCAGCGCCACCGTGTCAGTATTCGGATCGTTGGGATTGTCTTGTTGCCATAGCGCGTCAACTTCGAGCACGCCAGCAGGAGCAGGAATCAATTGCATAAACTTACTTAATAATTAAAAATGAATACCTCAATTATCCTAGATATGATTTTTATTTCAAGTGATTTGCTGTGTATGCACGAGGTTTGTGGCAAGTGCACATGGTTTTATCATGGCTAATAGCTTGGAACACTTAGTAAGATTAGGACAATTTTCTTGGCGGCAACGTCAGCAGGTAATACAAGCGCAATACCGCACACAATAACTGCCTAGACACTCCAGACTGCAATAGGTTAAATTTAGTCTGTCTTTTCATGGACGACATTTTTAATGAACAAAACTCTTAACGAACAAAATACTTGCCCTACTTATCTTTGGTTTTTATGGTTAATTTATAGGAAAGAGGAGTAATTTATGAATACTGTTAATAGAACTGCCACCATCACGGCTACTTTGGCGACGGCTCTTATCTTAAGTGCCTGCCAGAGCACGCCTTCATCACCAGTCATTCAACGTGCCAATTCTATTTACGAGACGACTGGCATAGCGGATAGCAAGGTCAAAGCCCAGCAAAATGCACTTGATAGTGCCAAAAATACTTGTCGCAGCAAGCAAGTGATTATCGTTGATGATAAAGTCACTTACAATGGTATTTTAGATGAGCGTGCGGGTCGTATGGTTGGACAAGCAGGTGCGGTTATCGGCTCAATCTTTGGGACTGGCTCACCAGATTTGTCACGCGATGATGATTATGAGTATAAAATCAGTTTCCGTTGCCAATAAAAGAGTCATTATTAACTGACAAAGCTCCAGCATTCTACTAACTTTTTAAGCTGACGGAATAAGCTGATTGAATACTTAAGTATCGCTAGCTTTGCCTTGTACTCGATAAAAATAATGGCATTTGGTTTAAAATATAATAGGGTTTGGCCAGTAAATCAGCGATGAAAATAATATATTGATCGCGGACTTACTGGCTTTACTTTTTGTAGCTGCAATTTTGGGGTAGACTACCCTATCTAATGTTGTACTCACTCTATTCAGTTTTCTAATCTTCAGAATCCTAGTCTTCAGAATCCTTATTTTTAGAACTCTTGTTTTTAGAGCTCTTATTTTTAGAATCCATGGTCTATTATTATGCGCAAACCCAACCTTTCAAATCTCAAATCGGCAAAAGTGTTAGCGCCTGCTAAGGATTTAGCGACGCTAGAAGCCGAACTGGCAGAGCAGGAAGATCATTTAGAAGATACGGTCTTGCGTTTGAGTGACTATTTATCAGCAGTTGAGATGGTCATCAAACAAACCTTTGATCACCGCGTATGGGTGAAGGCTGAAATTCGTAATCTGTCTAGCAAAGGCGGGCATTATTACTTTGAGTTGGCTGAAAAAGATGAAGAAGGCAAAGTCGTTGCAAGCTGCCGTGGTAACCTTTGGCGTTTTAAAGCTGCCCGCGTATTGGCAAAATTTGAGCGGGCGACCGGCATGCCTCTTGAGCGCGACTTGACCGTATTACTCAAAGTATCCGCAGGCTTTCACGCACAATATGGCTTCTCTATTACGATTGAAGACATTGATCCTAGCTATACCTTAGGAGATTTGGCACGGCAATATGCGGAGATGGTCGATCGCTTGACTGGCGAAGGCTTATTGCAGCTCAATCAACAATTACCTGTGCCCTTTGATATCGAGCATGTCCTCGTGATTGCGCCCGAAAAGGCCGCAGGTTTAGGTGATTTTCAAGCTGATGCTGATCGCTTAGCAAGTACAGGCGCTTGTCACTTTCATTACCATCACGCGACCTTTCAAGGCAATCATGCCCCAAGCGAGATTCGCCAAGCCATCGTCAGTGCTCAGCAACGATTCCAAGATACTTATCAGCGCCTGCCTGACTTATTAGTAATTATTCGTGGCGGCGGCGCGGTGGGAGATTTGGCTTACCTCAATGATTACGAGCTTGCGGCATTGGTCGCTGAACAGCCTGTCCCCGTCTGGGTTGGTATTGGTCACGAGCGCGATAAAGTGATTTTAGATGAAGTGGCGCACAGCAGCTTTGACACGCCATCAAAGGTAATTGCCGCTATCATGGCGCATTTAGCACAGCTGGTCACGCAGACTTTGCATTATCAAGCACAAATAAAACAAGCCGCTCAGCGTCAACTCAATATCGCGGAGCAACAAACGGCGCGACAATTGAGCCAAATACAGTCATGTACCATCGGTCAGCTGACCGCGCTACAAAAAGACAGCGACTATGCGTGGCGTAGTATTCAGCAAAGCGCACAGCGGCAAGTAAAGCAAGCCGCGAGACTGACAACCGAGTTACACACACAGACGCAAACCCTTGCACATCAGCAATTAGCCAGCGCCCATAACTACAGTGATATCCATCAAAAAACCATCATGCAGAGCGCGCAGCAGCAGCTGATACAAGCACAACGTGATAGCGCCCATCTTCGTGATATCGTACTCTTGCACCGACCGTCTCGTGTGCTCAAGCAAGGCTACACCATGCTGACTAATGATAAAGACAAACAGATACTCACCAGCAGCACACAGCTCTACCCTGAGCAAACCATCCATATCGTCTTAAAAGACGGCAAGGCTAAAGCTCAGATTGTTGAGGTTAATACTGAGAAGAACACGACAGAAACCTCAGACATACCAAGTTAACCATATAATAATATCTAACGATTACTCCCCTACTTACTTATACTTTAAAAATTAGGACACGCTATGACTACCCCTACTCGCAAGCGCAAAAAAGCCGCCCCAAAAACCTTTAAGGCAGCTTACGATATTCTAAAAACCAATGCGGCTGAATTGCAGCAACAAGATGAGCCTGATATCGACAACTTGATGACCACGGTGGAAGAATCAATTGCCGCTTATCGCGTTTGCGAGACGCGCATCAATGCAGTACAACAAGCATTGGATGCCGCTTTTGCTGAAGAAGATAAAACAGAAAATAGCAACAGCTAGAGATAGGCTCATTCTCTATTCGGGTTCATCAACCTCGAAAACTTGGCGCAAATAGGCAAGATACGTATCATTATTGATCATGGTCTTGCCTGGGCTATCAGACAGTTTAGCAACAGGCTGCCCATTACACTCAACCAATTTGAGTACAATATTAATTGGCGTGATGCCCATATCATTGGTGAGATTGGTGCCAATACCAAAGCTGGTTCTGATGCGCTCTTTAAAGTATTGATGCAACTCCCACGCCTTTTCAAGCGTCAAGCCATCACTAAAAGTCAAAATTTTCGTCTTCGGGTCTATCTTTAGTTTTTGATAATGCGCAATGGCTTTATCACCCCAAATATACGGATCGCCGCTATCATGGCGCAGACCATCGAAAAGCTTGGCGAAATACAGATCAAAATCACGCAAGAATGCGTCCATGCCAACGACATCGGTCAACGCGATACCCAAATCACCGCGATATTCATGTACCCAAGATTCGAGTGCGGCTTTTTGTGAGTCACGTAAACGCACATCCAATGCTTGAAAAGCTTGCATAAACTCATGCGCCATCGTTCCTATCGGCGTCATCCCAAGCTGCTTAGCTAAATAAACGTTTGAGGTGCCGCTAACAACTTTCGGCTCAGCTTTGTGCAGAGTTTCTACCACATGCGCTTGCCAGCTTTTGCTAAAGCGTCGACGTGTGCCAAAGTCTGCGACGATGAACGGCGGCTGGTCTGTGTTTTGTTGCTTTGCATACTGCTGCAACAGCGCAACCTTGTCATCCAAACGCCTTTGTCCCTCCTCTATTACCCTAGGGCTCGATAAGGCATTAAAATACAACTCGTTCACGATAGCCAGCACGAACACTTCAAAGAACATCGCCTGAATCATTGGCCCTTCTATATCGATCAGTAAACGCCCTTTATTGTCCGTACTGACGGTGATAAAACGGCGCTTAAGTTTAAACAGCTCTAAATAATCGACAAAATCGGAACGCATAAAGCGCAACCCACGCAAATACTCCAATTCATCTTCTAAGAAGCGCAATTCACACAACATATCCAATTGATGCTCTAATGACTCTCTAATGTCTGCTAGTGGATAGACCGCTTCATTATTATTACGGCAGCGAAATCGATAGACACCATGGGTCTGCGGGAACTGATGTAACATGGCTTGTAGCATGGTAAATTTGTACAAATCGTTATCAAGCAACGAGGTAATAATAGGTGCATAGGTGACCGTCATGTTACAACCTTAAACGCAAAAGTTAAAAATCCATATTGCTCAATAGCTAAGCGATACCGACTAAAAGATATCAAAAATTCTAATAACAAATGATGATGAGACATTAAAAGACCATTTAGTATAAACACATTTGCGGTTTTTTGCAGGCATCGCGATGCCTAGCAGCAAAAATCATACGAGGGCAAGCAACGTTTATAAAGACTACCTATCCAAACGACTACTTACAACCGCTTAGATTAGTATAAAAAGTAGGTATAAAAGGTAAATCTTAGATTAACACATGAAGTGCAATATCAAAGAGCAGGTGAAAAAGAGGCCTAGATGCGCTAGCATCAAAGCTAC
>NZ_JBEOOZ010000017.1:0-65927 GCF_040309625.1 Psychrobacter sp. 78a-MNA-CIBAN-0178 | reverse complement strand
CATGTAACACACGGCACATGCGAGTGATACTAAAAAGCTGCTGATTATCTTCAATAAAGGCGTACTTCACTAGCTGTGCTTTGCAAAGTACGCTGTGGCCTTTTTTAGTATCTCGCGCTCCTCCTCCGCTACTTTGAGCTGGCGTTTTAGGCGCTTGTTCTCTTCTATAATGACCATAAGCTGTGGATCGTAATGTTCAGTCCCTGCAAGCTTGCCTTGATTGGCTTTATTGTACCAGTTGGATAAAGTTTGCATGGCTATGCCGAGCTGCTTTGCTGTGGCTGAGATATTGCCATTATTGTCTGCTATCTTCTTAACGGCTTCGGCTTTGAATTCTGTACTGTAGGTTCTTATTTTATTGGTCATGATAAACTCCGGTTATTGTGCTTAGTTTACCAAGTTTATCTCTACGGTTTCTTCAGCATAGCTCAATACAACCATTTATTAAATGAGTTGGCTTTAATCTGGGTAGCGACTGCTATAGCAAATATAATAGCGAAAATGCCAGTACTGACAATGTATCCTAGATTTAATGACATTGATAAAGCATCACCCGCAGTCTCACCAAGCGTAGTAGCTGCGATTTTAATTATCTAAAAAAGAAGGGTAACTTCCGGAACTTTGGACAAAGCGTTTAGCACTGGATCGTTACTAGAAGCAGTGGGTGAGTATTGATTGTTTAAGGTTGTATTCATGGTTAGATTCACTCTATTAGTAAACAAATTTAATGTTACGTTGTAGATGTCACTAAATTATCAATAGAGATGTTAAGAAAGTGTGAAGATGCAACTATTTAGATCTATTAAAATTTCTATGTATGAGTTTAAAAGATCAAAGTTATACAAAGTCCTCGATTATCATGTAAGTTTAAAATCTCAGAATTAGAGTCCTTCATAAAGACATCGATACCTGCCTGCTCACAGATTGATTTAACAATAGAGAGCCCAAGTCCTGTACCTTCTATTTCCTGTGATTGCTTACTTGCGCTATCTGATCTTGAAGCGCTTATACTATTGTTAAGTTTACTGTCGCTAAATTGATCAGCTGCACTAATCACTTGATTAAGCCGTATAAAGGGTTCAAAAGCTTTCTCATAATCACTAGGGTCAATGCCTGCGCCTGAATCTATGATCTGTAATACTAATTTGTTATCTAGCGTCTTGGATATATCATTTAATTTCCCAGATTGAATCACATGTGAGCCAAAATTATATTGAGCATTTAAAGCCGATTTATCCAAACTGCCTGAGTTTTGCTCAAGTTGATAGAGTTTAACCATGACTTGACCATTATCTAGCGTATAAATAATAGCGTTTTGAATCAGGTTTTTTATGAGCATTAATAATGATGTCTCATCTATCTTTACTTTGCTACTTGACTGTAAGTCGACAGTTAGTTCGATGTTCTTATTATCAGCAATAGGAATGAGTAACCCTATGACTTGTTCGATAATAGATTTAACATTGGTTGCTGTTGTCTCGGTACCAAGCTCGGTATTGATATTACCAGCACGAGCGAGCGTTAATAATTGCTCAACCAAACTTTGATTACGCCTCAAGCGAATAGCCAGTTTATCGAGGCCTTCCGACATAACGTTATCATTACTAATACGCTGTAATCGTTGTAATTGTAGTGAGATGGCAGTCAGCGGCGAGCGCAGTTCATGGGCAGCATCAGCGATAAAGCGTTGCTGACGTTCAATACTAATTTTGACTATAGCCAATAATCTATTTAACGATTCGGCTAGTGGCAGCAATTCAGAGGGCAGTCTACCAATCGATAAAGGACTTAGGTCATTCTCATTACGTGCGCTTATCTCATGATGCAATTGACGCACAGGTTTCATCATGCGCCACATGATAAAAGGCAGTAAAAGCAGTAATAATGCTATACCGATAATAAGGGGTAAAAAAGACTGTAAGGCACTAGCTTTGGCTAAATCATCCTGTAAATCTGTCTGTTGGCGCAAAATTAGAGCCACTTCTTCATCAGTATCTAAAGACTCAATCTTGACATCATTTCTATAGGTTCGCCAAGAATGACCGTCAATGTTTTGATCGCTTATCCCTTGTGGAACGCTATTTACTAATGCCAACGGTATAGGTTCTGAGTAATCATGCTCATCATCGCTTTGAACGTTCTGATAATCTTCTACCCCGTTATTGAGTGAGGCGGAGAGTATGACTATATCAACGGTGATCGCACCATCATCGTCATCGGTATCAAAGTGAATGTTGCTGCGGGCATGCTCGTCACTGTATGAATAAGCAGCATTATTATTTAAACCACTAATATTAAGCGACTGCTCTAATAAGGCAGCAGTATTTTTTAAGTTATCATCCTGAAAGTCATTTATCTCGTTATAGCTGTACCAAAATCCATAACCACCAGCCACTATTGCCAGTAGTAATAATGACACAACAGACCAAAAGATAAGTTGGAACTGTAATGAGTTAAAGGGCTTACGAAATTTAGGCATTGCTGATATACCATCCAAGGCCACGAACATTTTTGATTCTATCTTGTCCGACCTTTTTGCGTAAACTATGAATCAAAAACTCAATGGCGTTACTTTCAACTTCGCCGCCCCAGCCATATAACGAATCCTCAAGCTCATTTTTGGACATGACTTTTTCAGGCGATAGCATAAAGGTAGTGAGAAGCATGTACTCCTTTGCGGTTAAATCGATAGGGCTACCATCCATCATGACCCGTTTGTGCGCGGTATCTAAACTTAAATTGCCAACCGTCACTTGATTATCAGCCTTGCCTTGGGCACGGCGAATAAGTACTCTCATGCGTGCAAAGACTTCTCCTAACTCAAAAGGCTTGACGACATAATCATCAGCCCCTGAGTCTAAGCCTGCAATTCTATCTTTTAATTGATCACGCGCGGTGAGTATCAACACTGGTGTTTCAATCTTGGCATCGCGAATAGCAGTCAACACGCCCATGCCATCAACTTCTGGAAGACCTAAGTCTAATAAGATGATGTCATAAGGTTGCACCCTTAATGTCAGTATGGCTTGACGACCGTCTTTGACCCAATCAACCGTATAAGCCTCATCTTGCAAGGCTTCGCTCAGACTCTCGCCAATCATCAAGTCATCTTCGACTACCAATACGCGCATGGGATATCCTTATTATGTGACTAGTAGGATTAAAAAATATTTATCTATAGTGACACTTTTTATAGCGTCCTCAAACTAAAAAGCTCTAATCGATACTAGTGTACAGAGTAGAGCCGTTGTTAAGCTATATTCAACCAAGTTTTAAAATATTAATCATCATCTAACTGACTGCTGACAACCTGACCATTCATGCTATCGATTATCAGTTTATTTATGTCCATCCCTTTAGCTATTTCAATCTCATAAGCGGGTATACCGTTATCAAAATCAAACTCTGCTTCAGTAATTTTGCCACCAACACTTTGCGTTGCTTTTTGCATGGCTTGGGTTAGGGTTATTTGGGCTTGCCTCATAGCGTTATATTCTGCTAAGTCGTCTTGATCTATTTTTTCCTGCTTAGATTTTAGAACTTTGCCGCTACTGGCGTCAATTTTTACTTCATGCTCCACTCCATCATTGATAAGCTTGATTTCATACTCGCCACTTGCCATATAATCGTTTTGGTCAAACTCAGCGCTAATTAAGTCTCCTTTGACTGTTTTTTGTGCAATAGCGACGGCTTGCTCTAGACTGATTTTACTCTGTGCTATCGCGACTGCGTCACTCGTCTTTGCGCCTGAAATAGCAGGTATTTGACCTGAGGCAACAGCGAGAGTACCAATACCTAGAACGCTAAGAGCAATAAGTAGGGATTTGCTTAGGGTTGATAGTTTTTTCATCGTGTTTACTCCGTATTTAAGGTTCATGTCTGACGACTCATTATCAAAGTTGTCAGAAGTGTCGATATGAGTCCATCATACAAAACAAGACATAGAAGAAGCTTAGCGTAGAATAAGCGTTCAGTTAGCTACTCATATTTTTGGGCTATAATGCTGTTGCTCTTTCGATAATCCTTATACAGAGTAATATTTTATTATGTTTGAGATACTATTATTGGCGTTAGCACTCGCTGCGGATGCGTTTGCGGCTGCAATCGGTCTTGGCTCGACACATAGAAGCGATGGTAAGTCGCAGTTTATAAAAATGGCGTTACTCATTGGATTATACTTCGGTGTTGCTCAGGGGGTGATGCCGCTAATTGGTTATGCGCTTGGCTCTACTATGCTCGGTTGGTTTGCGGAATGGGCTGCTTGGATTGCTTTTATCATACTAGTGGCTCTTGGGATTAAGATGCTTTATGAGTCGTGTTCGGTTAGTGACGATACTCGGATCAATGTAAGTCATAAAACCTTGCTGTCATTGGCTATAGCGACTAGTCTCGATGCGATGGCAGCGGGCTTTACGTTAAACCTGTTGGTAGTTAATGCTTATGCTGCCTGTTTAATCATCGCATTGACGACCGCTATTTTAAGTGTTTTAGGGGCTTATATAGGACGCCAGTCAGGAACATGGCTCGGCAGTTGGGCAGAAGCTTTGGGCGGTTTAGTGCTGATAGCGATTGGTGTGAAGATGGTTATTTGAAGCATAATTATGCTCTGTTCTCTTAAAAAACACGCTGGCCAGCGCACAAGCTATAGTCAAAGACACCAACATCGATACTAAGGTATGACTAAAAAAATGATCACCAAACATCATTTTATATAGGCCCATTGTCCAGCCTAATACGGTTACGATTTCAAATATTCGATAGCGATACTTATAAAGAGTAGGTAAAAATGCTAAGCCATACAAAGAAAATCCTGCGCTGGCATGAGCTGCTGGAAAACATTTTGTATCGGTTTTAGCAAGCATATTTTGCCATAGATTAAGATAAGGTAGATCCCCGCCAAAAAGCGTTAGATGATTAGGACAGCTCACATGAGTAACGCTTTTTAATAGCGCGATAGTAGAAGGCACCACAATAAGAACAATAAGTAAGTAACTTATTTCACGAATTGAGAAGGGCACAATAAATTTACTTGTTTTATTGTTATCGATGATAGAGGCGATATTTGAAGATTGTCTGTATTTGATAACCAATACGGATATTAAATAGAGAGCCAACAAGATTAATAATGCTTTAGGACCATCATAAAAAATAAAAGCGTAAGGCTGTTCGCCTTTTTCTATCAGCCACTGACCATTATTATAGAAAAACTCACTAATACGAACATCAAATTGGCTATGCTCAAAGGTTAGAGCGGCAATAATTGTTAAGCAAAAAAGCTTAAGCCATATCCAGTTAGTTGGGTTATCTTCTAAAATCATGAAAATACCTTACTCAATGTATTAAATTGCTAAAAATTTAAGCACTTTTTAAAATAAAAGATTAGATAACGCCATGCACCACAAAACGAACAATAGTAATAATGCCAAAAATTGCGCGGCAGAACCCACGTCCTTGGCTATTTTAGCGAGGGGATGATGATCCGTTGAAGTATGATCGACGCTCGCTTCAATACCCGTATTAATAAGCTCCACAATGAGGGATAAGAATGAAGCAATCACAAGCACCATTTTGGCGCTGACGTTAAAAGGCATAAATATAATGACCGTGAACAATAAGAGATTGAGCCAGATAACTTGCCTAAAGGCCGCTTCAAACTTATAAGCCGCTTTAAAACCATCTATAGAATACCCCGTAGCTTTTACAATACGGGCTAACCCTTTTTTACCTTTAACCTCATTTGCAAAACTATCCGCTACAAAAGTATCATCAGATACAGGCTGATTTTTATAATCAAGATTTGTATGTTCGTGGCTCAGAGCAGTAGTCTTGGAATTATTCATATCGATAGCTTAGTATTTATTAAGATTAGAATAGCTGGCAGGTCTTAATGATATTACAGTGCATGTTAAGATCGCGTTAAGATGAATTTCATATAATAAAAAGCAGTAGCGAATACCGAGTTTGATTAAGGTATTGGCTACTACTGACTATTGAAGTTACAGTGAAAATAAGAAAAAGTGCAATCACCGATATATTTATTGTTGTAATGATCCCAGTGTAGGAGGGCACTGGTTAGCACTTGGGTATCAGTATGTGCTTGGAGCTGTTAAGGAAGCGTTAAGATAAAAAATATTTATAAAATTATTTGGAAAGGGCAATATTAATATCAAAATTCAATATATACAAAAAAGCAATAGCCGACACCTTGTTTATCAAGGTATTGGCTACTGCATCCTATTAATGAAGAGTTAGTATTTAGCTTTGCTTACTTTTTAGCCATCATCCTCCATATCAACTTGGCTGCTTAGAACCTTGCCAGTATTGGCATCTATGCTCACATCATATATCTGATTGTCTTTGACAACTTCGATGTCATATAAGGCTTGACCTTTTTCAAGCTCGAACTCAACACCGATGACTTTACCATTTACGCTTTGAGTGGCTTTTTGCATAGCACTAGTTAGCGTAACTTTGGCTTGCATCAGCGCTCTATATTCAGCCATGTCTTCTTTATCTAACTTCTCTTTTTCAGTCTCGATGACTTTGCCAGTATTGGCGTCGATCTTGACCTCGTAAGCCGTACCGTTTGATACAAACTCAACTTCATACTCGCCCGTTACAGCACCGTTGCCATTATCATCATCGTCGTCATAATCGAATTCTGCGCTGATTAGATCACCTTTAGCATTCTGTTTAGCTATATCGATTGCTTGCGTTAAGCTGATCTTACTTTGCATAGCGCTGACAGCTTCACTTGATCCAGTTACGGCTTTGGTATTAGCAGCAGGGGCGGCGATAGCGGTTGCACCTACGCCTGCAATAGTAAGGGCGATGATTGCTGATTTGGTTAGCGTTGATAAGTTTTTCATGAGAGTCATCCTTTGTATTAATCAATTTCTGACACACCATTAGTGGTTTTGCCAGCTACCTCGTGGGTATGAATCTATAATACGAGAGACGACATAGGGGAAACTTAGCGGAAAATAAGAGTTTGATTAGCGAGTAGATATAATAAATATTGCTTAATTTTCTGAGTTAAATCATTATTTAAAAGACTACTAAATGTTTAACAGATCTAATGTCTGGCTTAGATACTAGGCTTGCTAAGTTTTGATTAAAGGAGTTTCTATAGGGGGAAGGGATGTCAGAAAAGTTCTTACGAAACACTACACTTATTACTTATTCACCTTCAAAAGTGTCAATAGTACCTTGCGAAGATATCTTAATTTTGAACTTTGAGCCTCACGGCGACGAAGTTTTTTGGCTCAATACTTATGGATTGAGAGAGTTAGATGAGATGGAGCAAGTTGTCATCCAGAACCAGTTTGATGATTTTTTAATTAAATTATTGCAAGATGATGAGCATGCCAATAAGGTTATCGAACTCGATAATGTCCTGTTTATCGCTCTAAAAGTATTAAAAACTGATGACAAAAATCTAGATAATAAACAATTGATTTTCGTTGTATCGTCAAATATGTTATGGAGTTTGCAAGAGAATCATAATAATCATTTTCAGTGGATTCGTGATCGCTTAAGCGAAGGCAAAGGACAAGTTCGAAGCAAAAAAGTAGATTATTTGCTTTTTCTGTTGATTGAGTCATTGATAGCAAACTATGAAGAGACGTTTGAGAAATTACTGAATGCTGACGGTGACTCGATAAAGGTGACCAATATTAATCCAACGCCTTATTTTACTAAAAAGGTTGAGGAGCAAAAACGTCGCATGTTGAACTTTAAGAAAGCGACGCTGAGCCTTCGCAATACCATTGTAAAGCTGGAAACGATTAATATTATTCCTATGGATAGTAAGTATTTCACCGAACTTAAAGAGCAAGCCAACAATTTGATTGATGAAATTGATTTTGAGTTGTTTGAGCTTGATAGTAAAACCAATCTGATATTCTCAATTCAGGGCCATCGTTTGAATGAAATCATACGTACCTTGACCTTAGTGTCAGTGGTATTTATACCATTAACATTTTTGGTAGGCGTTTACGGTATGAATTTTGACTATATGCCTGAGTTAAAATGGAATGAGGGTTACTTTGCCTTGTGGGGTGTGATGGTAACATTGACTGTGGCCATCGTTGTGTATTTTAAAAGTAAGAAATGGTTTTAAACTGTACTGCTAACTTGTAATGTCTTAGGCTTTTAAAGATTGTTTATTAGTAGAATTTATTTATAATAAATACTAAACGTACTACCGCCTGCAGCATTAGCTTGATGGGTAAGTTGCCAGCCCATATGCGTCATGATGCGCTGAACAATACTTAGACCTAACCCTGTGCCATCAACCTTATAGCTCGTATAATCTTTTGACGAGAACTTATCAGTTAATTGCCCATCATTTTTCTTTTGCTCTAAACGCTCAAACCTTTCATAGAGTAGAGGCATCATCGCTTCAGGAATACCCAAGCCAGTATCGGTAACGGTGATTTTTTTATCGTCAATAATAATAACTACCTCACCCTCATCCGTGTATTGAAAGGCATTCTTTATTAAGTTGCCTAGTGCCATTTTTAGTAATTCAGGTCGTACGTAGGCAAAATACTCTTGTTCAGCGACTACTGCATAAGTCACAGTCTTATACCGTAGCAAATACTTTAAGCGTTCCACTTCATTGTTAGCAATGCTATTGATAGAGGTTTGCGGAGCGTCCAGTTTTTCAGGAGCACGCGAGAGTAGTAATAACGCGCTGATAATCTCAGAGGTCTCTTTAGCTGTAGTACTAATACGATTAGTAAACTCGCTCAAACGGCTATCGCCTTCTAATTGAGAAGCCAGTACTTCTGATGCACCCATAATAATCGTCAAAGGCGTGCGCAGCTCGTGGCTAACATCTCCAGTAAATAGCTGCTCACGTTTGAGATACTGCTCAAACTTATGATTCTTCTCATCAATAGCGCGTGCTAATACGCCAACCTCGGAGGGCAAATGGGTCAATTCGGTTAAGTTTTGATGATCGGTTTCTACTGCTTTTTTTAAGTCTAATAAAGGTTTAGTAATTTGCCTAGAGGATAGCTGAGAAAATATTGCGGCAATTAGTAAGCTTAAAATAACGGCAACTCTTAAGGCATTGGCAAAGATGTCTTCTAGGTGTTCAAAAATGGCAAGGACAGGGTAGTTCCCCATTACCATCTCAGTGTCTTCTAAATAGGTTAAAACATAGCGTTGTTTATTTTGCTGATAGATGAAGAAATGTAGATTAGTTCTAACATTGCCATCTTTGGTGGGCACGGTTACGGGCATCTCTTGCACTGTCTCGGTTGCCAAAGCTTTTAAATTATCAGGTGCATGATTATAGCGATAAATTTTTATGCCCGGATCTGCAGTGTAGACAGGCTGATCGCCATCCTTTTCTTGACTAAGCTCTAGCTGTTGCAGTAAGCGAGCTTTGACCAACTCTTGCTCCATCCTTGTCTCAGCGTACATAAAAATACTGACGAAAGCAGCGCAAAGTAATATGGCAAATAAAAAATATGACAGTCGAAATTTATTAGCGATAGAGTCGAGGCTGAACATGGCATTTACTTCATAGTATAAGGTAGTAGAAAGAGGATAGGAGGTATAACTAGGACGACTCTTAATCAGATTGAGTCTGTAAATCGTACTAAGATATTCTACACTTTATCGGGATCAACAATTTGATAACCCACTCCAGGCATCGTCATTATCATAGGTCTGGCAAATGGCTTGTCGACTTGTACGCGCACACTATGCATATGAGTCCGTAGCGCATCGCTACTTGGAATATCCTCACCCCATACCTTTTCCTCAAGCTCACTTTTACTGACGACTCGTGGCGACGCATTCATTAATGTTTCTAAAATTTTAAACCCTGTTGGTGTCAGTTTTAGTGATGTACCTTCTCGTCTAATCGTGTGCTCATTAGCATTTAAGGATAATGGTCCGACAGCTAAGCTGTGCTCAAAATGCTCATCTTGGTGTCGACGGATAAGCGCTTTAATCCGTGATTCTAATTCAATGAGTGAGAAGGGTTTGACCAGATAATCATCAGCGCCACTATCGAAGCCTGCGACTTTATCCAAAATCGTATCACGAGCCGTCAGCATCAATACAGGGGTTTTATTATGTAGCTCTTCTCTCAGTTTTTTACATAGCTTGGTGCCGTCCATACCCGGCAGCATGACATCTAATAAAATAACGTCATAGCGATTATTTGCAGCGAGTGTTAAGCCGCTAATGCCATTATGAGCGTTGTCCAGCTCAAAACCTTTTGGTTCAAAAAAGGCATAAATATTGGCGACGATATCGGGATTGTCTTCGATGATGAGTATCTTGTACATAGTGGTCTCGTGCATAAATGCTAGCAGGGCTTATGATAAAGGTCTTAATGGGTAGATTTAAAGAAGGTTGGCGCTGCTGCTACCTCATCGGTAGTAATACCAAAAAAGTTAAGTAAAGTTGGGGTGATAAAGTCATGTGATACGGGCTGATCAATCATACTAACGAGACTACTTTTATCAATATTATTACTATTAGGTGACCAAATGATGACAGGCACCTGCTTTTGCGCATCAGGTGCGATAGCGTAGGGCATGCCATGCAAGTAAATATTATTCTCGCCTAAACTTTCGCCATGATCGCTAATATATACCATTATGACATCATAGTCCTGCTCATACTTTTTGAGCGTATTAATCACGTTATTTAAGAAGTAATCAGTATAACGAATGGCATTGTCATAAGCGTTGATGACGGATTGATCATCGCATTTAGAGAGCTCATTAGTCATGCATACAGGTTTGTACTCTTCAAATTCCTTAGGATAACGTTTGTAATAAGCGGGACCATGATTGCCCATTTGATGCAATAAAATAAGCGTATCTTTGGCAGGTGCATCTGACTTAATTAAAGTATCAAAACCGTCAAGCATACCGATATCACGACACTCCTCATCACAATTTGGATTGACATCAGCCGTCTTATAATCTTCAAAAGTTACTCGATCCGCGACCCCTTTAGAGCTCGAATTATTGTCGCGCCAAATAACATTGACGCCTTGCTTATTTAGTGTGTCTAATACGTTCTCATTATAGTCTGCCATATTATTGTCATAACTCTCTCGATTAGAGTAGCTAAACATACAGGGAACGGAGTAAGCAGTAGAGGTGCCACATGAGGTGGCATTTTTAAAGCTATAGACATCTGGTTGGCTAGTCAGCAGAGGCATAGTGTCGCGCTCATAGCCATTAAGACCGATATGATCAGCACGTACTGTTTCACCAACGACAAATACCATGAGTTTAGGCTTTGCTGCGTTAGTTCCAGCAGTAGGAGTTATACGTTTGGCATCTGTCGCATGCAGGGTCAATGTATCAGGACGACGAAGTTTCTCAACATAATCGGTACCTAATTTGATAACCGAGTAGATAGGAGTAATAGGGTTTGCGTAACTGCGGACTATCTTATGCTGACGGAAAAAGGTGGCGTATTGATCGCCAAAAGACAGTAGGCAGACAGCTATTAAGGCGATAGATGAGGTTAAGGTTAACGCTTTTTGCCATAGCGCTCGACGTATAGGTACTCTTTTTATGCGGATTTTAGCAATAATAACTGCGGGTATAATGCCTAGTATAAAGACTCTTGTAAAAAAACTTAGCGACATCAACCCCATCGCTTCACGTTGATCGGTTTGTATACTATTGATCAGCATATTAGTATCGAAAATAGTGCCATAAGCGTCAGTAAAATAGCCACATACGGCCGCTATCATTACCATAGCGATGAGCACTGGTTTAGCAATAGGACGATAGCAAAATAATTGGATGAGTAGCCACATTAAGCCGAACAATAAGCCTGTGATAGAAACTATGAAGCCAACGTTATTACCAAAAGGGTAAATGCTAAGCACTTGCGCGAAAAAACCAAAATTTGCAGTAGTGACTAAATAGAGCGCAACGATAATAATCAGATAGTTAAGATTAATTTCATGATTAAAAATGCTGTTTAGATAGCTTTTTTTGGTAGGAGCTTTGGTGATTTCAGTGCTAAGTGCTTGAGGGGTTGACATAACTAGGCTTCTCAACAGGATGGTAAGGAGTTTGATTCCTTACGATAACAAGAGGCCTGTTAAGAAGACGTTAAGATATTTGGGTTGAGTAATGCTTTAAGAAGATAATATATTCTTAAAAATAAATAGTTAGATAATAAGCTTAAGGATGCATATTGCCTCTACTTTAGCTGGTTAGTCGACGCCTAATAAACCAACTAATTATAATTACTATAGCAATCGATAAAAAAATCTTTGAATAGGGTGCTAACGCAGTCTCTATAACCTCGTAGTTTTTGCCGAAGTGGTAACCTGCAAGCGTCAGTACAGTTGTCCAAACACTAGAACCCAAAGCAGTCAATACTAAAAAAGATAAAAGTGGCATTTTGTTCATACCCCCATATCAAACCCCCATATCAAACCCTAATATTAACAACCTCACCTGAGTAAAATATCAATTTAAACGAAGGCTACTAACGCTATATATAGCATAGTGTTAGTAGCCTTTTTTAATGTCTCAAATGCACAAAATATAAGCGCATATATACCATGAAGTAAGATTTATAGCCCCTCAATAGTTGAGTTTTTGACATCTAACAAATTATGATTTCGCTCGTAGAAATTCATCAAATCCTCATTAATAATGACAGTGTGGATTCCTGATAAGATTATTATTGGAGAATAACTTAGCACACACATTGAACCGCCCCGGTATTGTCGGAGACTTAACATTCTGAGAGAATACGACAATGAAAAGACAAACCTACACTCCTGAAATGAAAGAGCGCGCCGTCCGTATGCTAATTGAAGCTAAAGACGATTACCCATCCACCTGGTCAGCCATCAAAGCCATAGCGCCAAAGATAGGTTGCACGCCTGAGACCCTACGATCATGGCATAAAAAGCACATTGATAAAACCATTCCTGCAAAGATTCAAGCTCAAACCCCAATATTAACAATATCACCTAAGTAAAATGCCAAATTAAAAAAGGTTACCGAGGCTATATTTGGTATAGCATTGGCAACCTTTTTTTATGTTTTTAATATTTAAAAGTAAGTTTATACGTTCATTATAATCAGATTTTCAGTCCCTCGATAGCGAAGTCATCATCACCTAAGCAGTTATGTTCTGGCTAGTACATTGCAGTCGCTGAGAAACAGATCAAAAATACAAATATTTAGTGTAGGAGTAGGTTTTTAATCAACTGTCTGAGTAATCCGATGATGAATAGACCTTAGGTGCAGCCATAGTTTTCCAAGCCTAAATAGTACGTTTTACCGTACCTTGCCTTATATCAAATAAATATGCCTCAACATCACGAATAACAGAAATGCCTGAACCAGCTCATTCAGAACTAGTTATTGGCATACCTATTCCAAGTTTAATTCAAGTGGTAACCCACCCAAACCTAAGACACTAATCTAATAGAATTAAGCTGCGTGAAATAGTTTCTGCATTGGCGTAAAGCCGCCATTGCCCATGTTCGGGCGCTCGTTATTGTAGTGGTACAACCAGTGTTCTGCTTGTTCTCTGACTTGAGCTAAAGTAGTAAACAGCTCTTGGTTTAACCAATCATACCGCATCGTTCTATTATAGCGCTCTACATAAGCATTTTGCTGTGGATGACCAGGCTCAATATATCTGATAGCAATATCTTGCTCTAGTGCCCAGTCTTTGAGTGCATTACTAATGTACTCAGGACCGTTGTCACATCTCACTTGATCAGGCTTGCCTCGATATTCAATCAGCTGATTCAGACCGCGTATCACTCTTTGAGCAGGTAGTGAAAAGTCAATCTCAACGGTTAGCGCATCAGGCATAAAGTCCATGCTCCAGCTTTGATTGATACTATCAGGTACTGCTAGAGGTATGGGTTTGTCACGTTTAATACGGCGCTTGGGCTTGATTCTAAGGTTCAATTCAAGATCGCAGTAGATGCGATACACGACGCGTTTGTGGTTGTAGGGCAACCCCAGAAAGTTATACAGACTTAAAAAGCATAATCCAAAGCCCCAATTCTTATTCTTCTGCGTCAGATCTATTAATAAATCCGCTATTAGCTTGTTTTCATCAGAGGCAACTGACTTATGATAGTAGCAAGTGACGCTGATGTTAAAGATATGGCAAGCCCTGCGTATGCTAATAAAACGCTCTTCAAGGTAGTGACAAGCCATCTCACGGCGCCTTGATGGCGCTACCATTTTTTTGACATGACATTCTGTAATATGTCAGATTTAAGACATTCATCGGCATACATCTTCTTTAGTCGAGCGTTCTCAATTTCAAGCTCTTTAAGACGTGAGATTAAAGAGGCATCCATACCGCCGTATTTAGAACGCCAGTTATAAAGGGTGCTTTGTCCAATATTGTGGTCACGGCATAGCTCAGTGATAGGGACACCTTGCTCTGCTTGCTTTAAGATGTTGACGATTTGGTTGTCGCTAAAGCGGATCTTTTTCATAGGGTTCTTCTGCTGATAGTTTAGCAGTTAATCTCTATTTCTAAGCGTTCTTATTTATCGGGAGGATTGCCGGAGTATGCGCAGTACTGAAGGGATGGCCGAACGGATCGATCAAGGTTTGCAGCGACGCAAACGCTGGATATTGCCTGAACCTGTTTCGCACCTTGGCAGCTTACTGTAGCGAGTCGCACCGGCTCTGTACTTGCATCAGGTGCGTAAACGCTTTAAAGGCGAACTACGATAAATTAATTATTGGATTCGTCTCAGCTTTTATTCTAATATTGTGCCGTTTAAAAAATAATGTTGCTAGCAACGGTATTTTAAACGGTATTTTTTATCACCACCTAGAAATGTCATGACATATTACTCACTATATGAGTGTTTGGTTTTTAGCTTCCTAAGCTAGCCTTAAGGTTTGTTTGTTGTAATAGCAGTAGAGCAGATGATGTAACGTCTAGCCTACTAGCGGTATCTCGCCTAGGTTTGATGTCTAGCAATTATATCGTCAAAAAATAAACGAACTATTAAGGGAGTGATGACCATGGACCAAAACAGTACAACGAATCCGACACACGAGTCTGATATATTGTTATCAAACATTCCTAAAACCAGACAAGTACGAGTTTGGGATATTTTGGTCAGAGTGACTCACTGGGCCGTCGCGGCTGGTATCACTGCTAATTTGCTTTTTACCGAAGAAGGCAGTGAGCTGCATCAATATGTCGGTTATACCGTGGTAGGGTTAGTGGTTGTACGTTTGCTTTGGGGTTTAGTTGGCACTCGCTATGCACGCTTCAGTGACTTTTTTCCTACATCGTCTCGTATTAAACGTCACCTATCTGATTTAAGTGCTCGCCGTATGGATGAGCAGCATCTTGGTCATAACCCATTGGCTGCCATTATGATGCTATTGTTATGGGCCGTGATTATAGGGTTAGGCGTGAGTGGTTATTTGATGGAGGCAAGAATTTTCGGTAGTAAAGACATCCTTGAAGAAATTCATGAAATACTTGCCAATAGTTTATACTCACTTGTCCCGTTACACATTATCTCTGCGATTGTCATGAGTTATTGGGAACGGCAAAATCTGATTAAGTCGATGATAACCGGTAATAAAACGGTAACGACGCGTCGCCCAAGATAAAATAATCAACGAAACAGGACAGTCATGGCACGCATACTATTAATAGAAGACGATAGCAATATTGCTGAAGGTATTGTTGTCGGGCTAAAAAGCCATGGCATGATGGTCGATTGGTTTAGTGATGCTAGGCAAGGTGAAATGGCACTGCAAGAGGATATGTTTGATGCGGTGTTGCTCGATCTGACGTTGCCAAAAGGTGATGGTATGACTGTGCTACAAAATTGGCGCTATAAACAGCTAGACACACCGGTGTTGATTATTACGGCTCGTGACGCGATTGCCAATCGCGTGGCTGGACTCAATGCAGGCGCAGATGATTATCTAGTCAAGCCATTTGCACTAGATGAAGTGGTTGCCCGTCTGCAAGCATTGATACGGCGTAGTCAGGGACGGAGCCAACCTGAGATTCGTTATGGTGAAGTCGCTTATTGGCCTCACAATCACCAAGTCTCTTATCAAGGTCAAGTCATTGAGCTAACCATCAAAGAAGTGGCCATACTAGAGCAAATGCTAACTCATCCTAAACAGATTCATAGTCGAGCCAGCTTAGAGGACAAGCTCTATGGTTGGCAACAGGATATTGAGAGTAATGCTATTGAAGTGCATATCCATCATTTACGCAAAAAACTGGGCAATGATTTTATTTTAACCAAACGCGGCATCGGCTACTATCTCAATCCAGCACATAGCCATTAAAGTGTTTATGTTCAATTTGGCTTTTAATATATGAGCAACATGTGAGCTTATGAAAAGTATCCAGCAGCGGCTGTTAATCTCTTTACTCATTGGTCTACCCTTACTATGGCTTATCACATCGAGCTTTATTGCTTGGCGGTTATGGCATGAAATTAATGAGATGAATGACACGCAAATCACTCAAGTGGTTCGATATTTGATGGGCGTATCTGCTGATGACAGTGATTCACAAGATGGGGATCCAAAAACTGGAGAACAAGAAGACAGCGACCAAGAGGAAGGTAAAGGAGAGCATCATAGAGAAAAGAGCGAAAAGCCCGCTGCCAAAATATATAATTTAAAAAGTAAAGAGCTGTCAGGTGACCTGGGTGATGCTGAAGATGACTATATGGGCTTTGCCATTTGGGATAAAGAAGGACATCTATTAGTGGCTGATGAAAATGGTCAGTCATTTTCTTTTCTGCCAGACCAGCGTGGTTTTTTAGAAGAATATAACTCTGCTTATCAGCGCCTAAACCCTTTTAGCAAACGCTGGCGGTTATTTTATGCGCATGATGACTATAATGGTGACAATGGCTACGATGACACGCATGAAGGCCGAGTGATCGCTGTTGGTCAAAACCTTGATTCTCGCCGAGAAATGATTGTCGAAGCAATGTCTGTGCAAGTGTTGCCTATGTTGATTGGGCTATTTTCCTTCATGATTTTGGCTATCGGATTGATACGACACGGACTGATGCCGTTAAGCCAAATCAGTGCCGAGGTGGAACAGCGCAAGCTGCAAGATGATAGTCCTATCACAGCAGACGTACCAAAAGAGATTCAGCCTTTGGTGACCGCTTTAAACGTTTTGTTTATAAAAGTGGCAGATACCTTGGCACGTGAACAACGCTTTACCGCTGATGCTTCTCATGAGCTGCGTAGTCCACTGGCTGCGCTCAAACTACAAGCAGACTTGTTACAGCAGCAGCTATTACAACTGTCTGGCATAGAAAACGACAATCAGTTGTTTTATCACACACAAAAGATTAGCGATGGCATTGAGCGTGCGACCCATTTGGTCGATCAATTATTGGTTTTAGCCAAGATAGAGCCGCAACAGCAGTTGCCTCCTGAGCAATTAGAGCATCCAGACTGGCTGATGCTCACAGATTCTGTACTGAGTGATTTCAACCGCTTGGCTCGTGAAAAACACATTCAATTAAAACGCACCGTACACTGTGACAATCCTGCCGATATTTTGCCCATTCTTATCAATCCAGTATTATTTAAGCTATTAATCCGCAATTTACTAGACAATGCCATCCGCTATTGCCCAGAGGGCTGTCTGATTGAACTGCAGTTAGATGTTGATAATATTAAAGTGGTGGATAATGGCTTGGGTGCAGACCCAGAGCAGCTAGCGCGCCTGAGCGAACGCTTCTACCGTCCAGCAGGTCAAACCCAACTAGGTAGTGGGCTAGGACTGTCAATCGCCAATCGAATCGCCGAGCTGCACAACCTCACCTTAGCGTTTGCCAACCGCTCTCAACCAGAAACAGGCTTTGTGGTAACAGTTAAAAGTAAAAGCCCACTCTCAAAACCGTTGTAAAAAAATAAATCATACTGTCTTAAGTTTGAGTTAATATTCAGTGCGTATGCTACTCGTATTCCCTAATAACATTATATGGAGTACAACCTGTGAGCCTACCGCTCTTAAGACCACTATTATTAACTGTCGGTGCGACTTCCTTAGTATTCTTTGGTGGGGTTATTGCCTTAGCCGTGCAGTCTCCCGAACCTGCTAGTACTTTATCAGTAGCTGATCCTATCACTCAAAATACTGACATCACACCTAACGCCTCATCCTCATCGGTGCAGCAGTTACCTCTTGCTGCGCTTAGCCCTGCGCAAGCGACAGCACTGGCAAAACAAGACGCACCCAATGCGATATTGCAGGCCAATCCAGAGCTCATCAACTATAACGGTAAGGTCGCTTATGAAGTGCTATTAGATAATAGCGCCACTTATATTGACGCCAATTTAGGCACGGTTCTAAATCCGGTAGCGACCAATAATTATCGTGTTGAGAATTTTTATGAAGACTACGATGAAGATGATCGAGATGAGCATCATGATGACGACAGGGACGAAAATGAAAAAGTCGGCAAATACCGTGACGAGGATTACAAAAAGAGTGATCATCTAATCGCAACGAGCTACAAACACCATGAGGAGGAAGATGATTATGATGACTAATACACAATCAACGGCCCAAGCAACTCCAAAGAAACCTGCTAATAAGACGAGTAAAAAAGCTGATCCGTTCGCCTTTCTTAAAAGCAGTATCATGATTGCATCGATTGCAGGCACGATGGGTGGATGGTTATTTTTGCTCAATCAAGAGACAGACAGCCCATCTGTGAGCGCCGTCACTGTAAATACTACAGATTCTGGGAGTGGTGAGCTAGCTGCTGCATCAATACCCATTGTTGACATCACACAGCTGAGGCAGGTCAATGAAGCTGCTCCTGTAGAGGCAATAACAGTCGTCGCCCGTACGCGTTCTTCTCAATAACCAGCAAATCAATAAATAAGCAAAGATGAGTAATTATTGAGCTTATACCCTATCGCAAAAAATGGAGTCTTCTGATGAGTAAGAACACGACAAAATTGGCGACTCTGAAACTGGCGGCGATGGGTTGCCACATTCAAATAACGTTAAACATTACCAAGATTGGCACACAGCACTCGCAGGAAATAATAGATCACCAAATTTCTTTGTTAAAAAGTGAAACTCAGCAGCGTTTAGCACGCTGGGAGCATATATTTAGTCGTTTCGATGAAACCAGTGAGCTCATGAGACTTAATAATCATACCGACCAATGGAGGGAGGTAAGTGCAGAGTTGTTTGAGGTCTTAGGTCGCGCCATATATTTTGTTGTAGAAACTCAAGGTCTCATAACCCCAACCTTACTCAAACCGCTCTGGGCTGCTGGTTATAGGCAGTCATTTGAAACCTTGCCAAAAATGTCTACGCCATCTATACCCGTAATTACCTCAAACTCTGGCTCAAATGCCGCCACATACTTACAAGCTCAACCCAATGCTAACAATCCTAATCAGCAAATAGACAGTATTCAGTGTCGCCGATTGGTTGATGGTCAGCATCAGATCTACCTGCCCGCTGGAATAGCACTTGATTTGAATGGTTATGTCAAAGGCTGGTGTGCCATGCAATTAGCTGAGCAGATTAGTCGAAGTCATGACTGGCAACTCCCTTGTTTGGTAGATATGGGCGGTGATATAGCAATCGGTGTCCCAAGAAGCCAAGCCCTAGATAATGCAATAGACAGTCCAATTGTTTGGGGCGTGGCAATTGCTAAACCTTACTGTGCTAATGGCGAGCATATGCAAAACGACCAAGATGTCGCAATTCTTACTTTGAGATCTGGTGCTGTCGCCACTTCTGGGCAAGATTATCGGCGCTGGTGGCATAAAGGTCGCCCGCAGCATCATTTAATTCACCCTCATTATTCCCGTCCGGCTATCAGTGATGTCCTGACAGCAACGGTCATGGCTGCGGATACTGTAACAGCAGAGGTATACGCAAAATATTGTGTGCTCCTCGGCGTTACAGAAGCAATAACATGGCTGAACCAGCATCATATTGCGGCGCTCTTAATTGATACGAATAACAACGTGATATCGTCCATTGCTATTGAGCCAAATTTGAGTGAGCCCAACTTGGTTGCCGTCTAACGACTCACGCTCTATACGCCAGATACCAATATATTAAGTAGATGCATTCATAGGAGTATCGTCATGCATACAGACAATCTTACTCACAGCCAGGCTACTTCTAATACGTCGCTTCTTGTTCAGGTTATGTGGATTGTATTGATTTTGAGTATTGCCATCGGAGTCGGCAGCTACATGCTATTGATGTGGGGAGAGACGGTCTCACAACTACTGACCGCCACAGATAAGCATTTTTGGTATTTATCACGGGCAAGTGGTGTGATTGCTTATGCTTTATTTTGGCTGGCAGTGGTTTTTGGTTTATTACTGAGTACACGCTTAGGAAAGCATTTTAATGCGGCTAGGGTATTTGCCTTGCATCAGTATTTAAGTCTGATAGCGGTAGGCTTTGCCGCTTTTCATGCTGGTATTTTATTGGCGGATAACTATCTAAATCTGCATATATGGCAGATTTTAGTACCTTTTGGTTTCCAGACTGATCGGGTGGGCGTGGCATTGGGACAGATGGGGTTTTGGCTGTTATTTATCTGTGCATTCAGTTTCTATATTAAGAAGTATATTGGTCAATCAGTGTGGCGATGGCTACACTTTTTGACCTTTACAGCTTATATGCTTATTAGCATCCATGTGTTTATGGTGGGATCTGACAGTCGAGCATTACCGTTGCTGTTATTTTATGCAAGTAGTCAGACATTGGTTTTTGTATTGACTAGCTATAGATTATTGATGATGAAACAAGTCAAGTGACTATTTAATTGGCAATTCGATTGACCGTTCAAATGACTATGTATGGAGCGTTATAGTATCAAGCGGTATAAACTGCAGTGATATTATAAGCTACACTAGGATATACCAATCCGTGTCTATACCTTTTAAGGATTTTATGCATCATTATTCTATTCATGACGAAGCACATTTGAGCAATCGCAATCATTGGTTGAGGGCAGCAGTGCTGGGTGCGAATGATGGTTTGATTTCGACAGCCAGTTTATTGGTTGGGGTAGCGGCTGCCAGCCCAAGCAGTCAGACATTGCTGTTGACTGGCATGGCCGCGTTGACCGCAGGTGCGTTGTCGATGGCGGCTGGCGAGTATATTTCTGTCTCATCACAAGCGGATACCGAAAAGGCGGATCTCGATAAAGAGAGACATGAGCTGACGCATAATGCTGAGCGTGAGCTAATAGAGCTCACAAAAATTTATGAAGCGCGTGGACTTGAGCATGATTTGGCACATCAAGTGGCCGTAAGCTTGACTGAGCACAATGCCCTGGAGGCTCATGCTCGTGATGAGATAGGCTTAACGGATCTTAGTGAAGCGAAGCCTATTCATGCATCAGTTGCCTCTGGACTATCATTTATAGCGGGGGCGATACTACCGATCATTGGGATACTACTATTACCAGCGGAAACACTGGTTTGGTCACTGGCCTCTTTGACGATAGTAGGCTTAATGCTACTTGGGATCATCTCTGCTCGTTTGGGCGGTGCGCCTGTTGTTCCTGCTACTACTAGAGTAGTAGTTTGGGGGGTACTAGCTATGGTAGCAACCTCATTGATTGGCCGCTTATTTGGCGTGGCCATTTAACAACATACTCACTCCATGACAACCTAACTGGTTACTGTCCTTTTTTAGCGTATTGTTTGATGGTGGGTAGGTCTTTGACAATGGCATTGCCAACAATGTTGGGAAACAGTCGATTGAGCCATGCAAAAAAACGCTCGGGAAACCCCAAATGCTGATGCGCCTGCTTGGTTGATATAAAGTGAATCAACGCTTTTGCGACGGTCTTAGGCGAGTCCATTTTCACTTTCAATGCCTCATTCATGGCGACGACTGCATCTTTATTCATGGTGGTCTTGGTGGCTCTAGGCGCAAAATATCGAAACTTCACTGAGGTGTCGGCATACTCGCGGCCTAACGCTTCACTTGCGCCGCGTAAGGCAAACTTGCTAGCGCTATAAGCACTAAA
Organism: Psychrobacter sp. 78a-MNA-CIBAN-0178; assembly: GCF_040309625.1. Lineage (NCBI taxonomy): Bacteria > Pseudomonadati > Pseudomonadota > Gammaproteobacteria > Moraxellales > Moraxellaceae > Psychrobacter > Psychrobacter sp. 78a-MNA-CIBAN-0178. The sequence continues at coordinate 43,897 of NZ_JBEOOZ010000017.1, read as the reverse complement.
ACCTGGGTAGCCAATACTGCCAAAGGTTGAGCCAACACTGATTATTTGGCTCGGACTATGCTGTGCTATCAAGATAGGCAGTAGTCTTTTTATGAGCTGTAGTGGATACGCCACATTGACCAACATCATCTGTTCGATCGTATCATCACTTTGATCCGTGAGTAATGCAAAGTCATTGATACCTGCATTGAGTATGACAGTATCAATGACGTTTCCATGGCCTTGTGTCATTTCACCCAGCCCCTCTAACAGTAGCGATTGCGACGCCTGCGAGCTTAAGTCACATGTATGAGACAGAAGCGGGACATCAGGATAGTCTTTGGTCAACTCATCCACTAAATGCGTCAAGGTTTGATTGTTACGCCCGATCAAGATTACCGGTCGATTATTGGCACATAATTGCCGTGCGATCTCTTGTCCGATACCACCCGTGGCACCAATTAGTATGGTGTATTGCAGGGTAGACTGTATTAGGGCTGATTGACCATTAGGTAGTGTCATGATATCGCATCCTTGTTGAACAATTATTATTAAAGCATGGATTATTGAAGCACGGATTGTAGTGATATGCGCTGTTGCTAATCGTCTGAGTGATTAATGCCATGCTTAATTCCAAGACCCATCGCAATATACAGCTTACGCTCTGCTAAGGGCACGTCAATTTGTCGACGACCATGCATGATGCGTTTGTTGTCTAGTATCACCACATCACCATTTTGCCACGCAATTTCTTGAGTATGCACTTCACAGATTCGAGTCAGCTTGGCTATTAGCTCATCATCAACGCTTTGACTATTCGCTAGGGTGAACTTAGGTTTTTCATAGTTAAATGATGGCCCAAGTAATGTGTTTGCAAAGGCGAACTGCCCGCTTAAGTTGTCCTCTCGGATAGCAGGTACCTGTAACACGTACCGAACGCCGCCATCTGTCTGAGGCTCTACATGATGCGTTAACGTCTTGCTCGTCGTCGCAGCGATAAATTTATCTAAATCATCCAAGCTTATTTGATCAGCGGCATCTGTTCTGCCGGTCGCAGTAGCCACGTAATTTTGCCAAATTGCTTGAGGTAAATAGCGACTGATACGCATCGGCTGACTAAAAGTGGCTTTTAGCTCAGGTGATAGTGCTTGATACACAGCATATCCATCACATATCGTTGTTTGTGAGCCTTTTTTGGCGCTTAACTCACTAAAAAAGGCAATGACATCAGGTGGCATCGGCGTATTGCCATTTTCGATATGTAGTCCAATAGCATGCGCACCTGCGTCCACTTTTTGGGCTTCAGAAGTGATGTTTTGACGGGCAGGATCATAGGTTAAGGTCTGACACAGTTGACTCATCAACTGACTAAACGTGTCCACATCGTAGTGATGACCTCGAAGTAACATCCAACCATGGGTTTTTAAGGCCGTTAAAATATCAGAGGTCTTAGGTAATGATACGCTGGCAGACACTTGAGAGGTTAGTACCTCAGGAGTGTCAATTTCGATAACGTCACTTTTTATCAAATCATTTAGCATAAGAGTGGTTTGCATAATGCTGTCCTATAACGATAAGTGGTAAAAATATATGTAGGCTAACGGCTAGCTTTGATCTATTTAGGTTTGGTCTATTTATGTACTATCTAAACGGTCAACGGCATTTTTCCTACTATGTTTTATTAAAAGCTTAGTAATAGAGTCTGTTGTGCTGCTGGTGAGAGTGTCCGTTATAAGCCGAGTGCTGATTTATAAGTCTCAAGAATTTGTAGTCGTCGCAATTTACCGTTATCGGTTAATAATCCATTGTCAGTGCTGAAAGGTAGCTCGGCTAGATGCCACTGTTTGATACGAGCATAGTCAGGCAAGGTTTGGTTTACGATATTTAGTGCTTGTTTGATAGCAGATTGTAAATCACTGTTATCTGCTGATGTCGCGTTAGGGTTGGCGACTATCACCGCAGATAGATGAGGCTCACCATCTCCGAGTACCGCCACCTGATAGATAATAGGCTGCGTTGAGAGCTGCGCTTCTACCCATTCAGGCGAGATATTTCGGCCAAAACTACTAATAAGCACGTTTTTGCGTCGACCTGTGATGTATAAATAGCCGTCGTCATCTAGATGACCGATATCCCCTGTGGCAATGATGCCATGGTCTTCGTTGCTATTATCATGGTTTAGGTAGCCTTGCATCGCATTGCCCGTGACCATCACTTCGCCACTGGCTGCGATGCTGACCGATGCATGAGGCATAGGTTTGCCCACGCTGCCTGCGCGCTTTGCTTTAGGCGTATTTAGACTGACCACAGAGCCACATTCAGACAAGCCATAGCCCTCATAGACAGGCAAGTTTAAGGTGTTAGCATCTTGTAATAATTTGGGTGAAACTTTGCCGCCGCCTACTGCCATAAATCTTAAGGATGGCAAAGCAATACTAGGCGTACACTCGCCACTAGTGCTTGTGCAAATTTGGGATTTTTCATTAGCTGCCATTTGCTCGCAAATGGCTTTTAGCATTTGTGGTAATAAAATAACACTGGCGATATCATGGGTTCGTACGGTTTTTATCAGCCGCTCGGCATCAAAGGCTTGATTGGATAGCAAACCAAATTGATCAATTTGCCCTGTCACCAAAGTACGGCCCATGTATAGGCTCACGTAGACGCCTGCCACGTTTTCTAACAAAGTGGCAAAAGGCAACACGCTCAAATGACTAAATTTGCTTGTGGTCTCGGTAACTTCTGAAGTGTTAGCAGCGTCATTTTTCAAGGTGTCAGCTAGCGCACCCGATAACGACTCAACAATACGCATCAAAGTATCTTGACCCAAACATACGCCTTTTGGCATACCAGTACTGCCTGAGGTGTAAGTCACTTTGCAAAAATCGTTGGCAGTAGAGGAATTTTGAGAGGTAAGGCTAGGGTCAATGATAGTGTCAGTAAGTTGATAAAAGCTACCTTTGATATGAGTCGCCTGCTCAGACTTAATGGCTTTTGTCTCTGGTGTATCAGCGATCACCCAATGATCCATATTGTCTATGATTGGCATTGTTAAACTAGCTCCAACATATACCGTCTCTATCTGCGCATCTTGTAGTAAGTGCGCAATTTGTGATGCACTAAAGAATAAGGGGATTGGCACAACGACCGCGCCGACGGTACTCAATGCCAAATCGAGTATGATCCAATCTATATCATTATGGGTATATAAAGCGACACGCTTGCCTTGCCATATGTCTAATGTCTCATGGAGCACCGACAACGTGCGTTGAAGCTGGCCATAAGTCAGACTGATCGTTTTGTCATTGTCTATCGTCTGTATCGCCACTTGCATAGGTGACTGACGGGCATGCTCACATATCGCGGTATAAATGGGTTTCATGTTATTCTCACTGTCTTGTAGTGGTGCAGTGTTATTGGTTGATGGTAAGCTAATGAATGAGTATTAAACGGTTATCTTATTTAGCGTCAAACGAGTGGCATAATTCATCTCTAACGTTTCGTTATAGCGATAATGAGGGGCGCATACCCGCTTAGCATCTGCCACATTGATGGCGACCACCAAAGGGTTGTGCTGATAGTAATGGCCCCATGATGATACTTGCTCAGGGTCTTCTAGCGCTTCTGCAGTGGCCTTGGCAATAACATGGCTGCGAATGCCCATATGCGCCAATATATGTCGCACAGCATCGGTGCCAGTACACACTACCCAGTCTGCTTTGGTTTGGTATTCATGAGTCGTAGGATTCAGGGTAGGGGTAGATAAATAAAACACCAAAAATGCTATCATAAGCCGCGCGCTACCAGCACAACCTGATGCTAAATTGCCAATCTCAAAAATGCGCTGACGATTGACTAGCTCGCCTGCTACTCTACTGATCTCATTTTGTATTGGCGTGTTTAAATACTGCTCTAAAAATATCTTATCTTCACAGATAGGTTTTAGACCGATAGCAACGCTCGTGCCTTTAAACGCGGGCAAAGTATCATCGTCAGCGGATAACCAATCGCCATAGGATGGCATATCGGCAAAACCTGAAAACAAAATAGGCATAAAGTAGCTTAATCTAGCGTGATGGATGTACTCATATATTTGTTTGATGAATGCTTGGGCATCTTGATTTTGAGTATATGAAGTAGGCGATGTCGCTATTGGAATTTGAGTGCTGGCGCGTATATATAGGGATGAAGGTATTCCTTGCACCTCCAATATTGACATTGGCTTAACGGCTTCAATATAGAAGGTCGTATTTAGAACATTCTGCAAGGTATGAGTGCTATCAATAGATAATGACATCAGCTGTCTCCAAATGGCTAAAAGCTTTTAGCACGATTAACATCATGGAAGCATGATAAAGGAGCAACCTTAACTGAACCTTAAGGTTGTATCGTTTTTAACAATCAAACCCCGGTATTGACAAACCCCAATATTAAGCACATCAACTAAGTAAAATACCAATTAAAGAAAGGTTGCTAACACTATGCACAATATAGTGTTGGCAACCTTTTTTACTTCTATAAAAATCAGTCACATCGTATATGAATTTATGATATTGATATTCTTATAACCGCACTAATGAGGTGGTTAGCATCTGACAAATCTCAAGCCAGCCTATATCTAGCTTAAAAGTAGCGAATCTATATATCTGATCAGACAATAAGATACTACTCTCGCTGTTGCCAGTCATTTTGACCTACAGGCAACCGATCAAGTAAGTCACGTCTCGATCTCCAGTCAGATATGTGTGTATCTAATAATGCTTTAAATCTATCGTTGTGCTATCGTTCCTTAAAGTGTAATAACTCATGCACGATAATATACTCTAAACCGGGAAGGGCTTTTTAGCCAATTCAAGATTAAGTAATATTCGCCATTGCTCGATATTGCAGCTACCCCATTTAGTTTTCATCTTTTGTACTTGCTAGCCACAGACAGTCCCATTGAACCGCCCCGAGATTGTCGGAGACTCAACATTCTGAGAGAATACGACAATGAAAAGACAAACCTACACTCCTGAGATTAAAGAACGCGCCGTTCGCATGCTGATCGAAGCAGAAAACGACTATCCCTCTACATGGTCAGCCATTCAAGCCATTGCCCCTAAGATTGGCTGTACGCCTGAAACCCTACGATCATGGCATAAAAAACACATCGATCAAACTATTCCTGCCTCAGTGCAAGCGCAAAGCGACAAAGAACGCATCAAAGAGCTTGAACGCGAGAATAAAGAGCTCAAGCAAGCTAATGAAATCATCAGAAAGGCTGCGGCTTTTTTCGCCCAGGCGGAGCTCGACCGCTGACTAAAATCATGATTCAATTCATCGACGACAATAAACATCTTTATGGGGTCGAGCTGATCTGTAGAGTATTACCGATTGCCCCGTCAACTTATTATCGTGCTAAAGACTTGGAGGATTGCCCTGAGAAGCGTTCCCTTCGCAGTCAGCATGACGACTTTTACATCAGTGAAATCAGACGCATCTGGACTGACAGCAAATGCCGTTATGGTGCGCGTAAAGTCTGGCAGCAGATGAAAGCTGATGGGTTAAAGGTTGCTCGTTGTACCATAGAGCGTTTAATGAGACAGCATGGCCTACAAGGTGTCTGGCGCGGTAAGGGTAAAATAACAACTCACAGCCGTGATGATCAAAAGCGTGCTGATGACTTGGTTAATCGTAACTTTAGCGCTCATCGCCCTAACCAGCTCTGGGTGGCAGACTTTACCTATATCAAGACGATAAGCGGCTGGGCGAATACCGCTTTTGTTATTGATGTGTTTGCTCGCGCTATCGTCGGCTGGAAAGTATCTAATCGTATGAATACCGATATGGTAATGGCAGCATTAAATCAAGCGATAACAGATAGAAACAATCCCAAAGATGTGATTCATCACAGTGATCGAGGGGTTCAGTACTTATCTATTCGCTATACCGATAAGATGACGGACTGCGGCGTGATTGCTTCTGTTGGTACAACAGGTGATTCATACGACAATGCACTGGCTGAAACGGTCAATGGACTCTATAAATCTGAAGTAATTGACTATTTAAAGCAGAACTGGACTGGTGTGAACGATGTTGAACTGGCAACCCTTGAGTGGGTGGACTGGTTTAATAAAACCCGTTTACATGGCACGATTGGATATGTGTCACCCTTTGAGTTTGAAAAGCGGTATTATGATAATTTAACCCTGTCAGGCATCGCTGCCTGACTCAAGTAAATCACTCTCCGATAAAGTCGGGGCGGTTCACATCGATCTGACCAGACCAGACTATTTATTGATTAAAATCTCTCAAGTTAATGTCTACAGATTTGACAGCAGAGGTCAAGCTTGATGCCACTTCTTAAAAAGGTTGCCTTTTTCAAGATACTGATAGCACGTGTGATCAGGGCATACTAAAATCGTACTTTTTCAACCATTGCTCCAAGGTGTCGCGCTCTATGTTTTTACTGCCAGTTGCATAGATAGCGATAGCCTAGCGTATCGGTAAAAAAGCGTATGACACGGTTTTGAGTGAATATTTCTATATCGTCCACGTTACTCATAAGATACACCTGCTAAATTTAGCCCTTGCAGCATAATATTTAACATTTCAGTTTCATGCTGAGCAATTATTTTTTTATCCCACGCATCTGGTTTACCTTGTATGCAATCAATCATTTTCAGTAGCTTTAAGCTATCGATTTGCCCACTTTGCATATTTCCATTTTGTGAGAAATACTTTACCTTAACATCAGGCATATCATTACTCACACGTGAATTAAGGCTATGGCTAATCAAACATAAATTACCAAAAGAGTGCAACAGTGAATCTTTTGCGTCTTTATCTTCCAAAAATATACTGTCGTTTCGCTTATTTTGTGGATAAAAGTGTTCTACAGAGCTTCTAGCGGTAAAGGTAAACTTAGGATAGTTACCGTTTAACCAAAGCAGATAATCTAAATAATTAAATACAAAAATGTTGCGGATATTGCCATACCTGAGATACTGCTTAATTTGTATACGTAGATTATCAGTACTCAAGTTGTCATGGGTATGTTCAGTCAATAGCTTATTGAAGTCTGAGGTTTGATAAATGATTTTATGATAATCATCAGGTTCATCAGTCAAATAACGCTTTAACATAAAGGCGCGAGCTATCTCTTCTAAATGGTCAAGATACGCTACGCTATTAAGCCCCATTTCATCATGTTTATAATGCTTACAAGCATAATATAAAACGGCATTAAGCCAGTGCTTATAGTTCGTAGTAGGAGTTGAGACATGAAAAGCACTTTGCAACATCACTAGTTTGTCAGTGTCAGTCTCAAAGCTATTTTTGTAGTAGCTGTTTTTTTTATCTTCATTCTTGATTAGCTTATTAAGCGTCCATTGTCCTTTACTGTCTTGAGTGTTGCGCTTTATTATAAAGTGATCAAAGATAAATTTGCTTTTAAGTAATGAGTATATAAAGGTCTTTACTTGAGACAAAGGCGTTATCTGATTGTTAGTTTCTATACTTTGCTCAGTATTTGAAGTGTGAGCATTTTCTAAGTTGGATGGTTTTAAGATAAAGGTTTCAAACTGGGTTAGCAGCTGTTTGTCATCAAGTGCGATGTCTTTTTTATATGAGGACTGCACGTTAACCATGATTCTCAAAGCATGTAAAAGAAAGCTTGAGAAATTCACTAAGCTATAGTAAGTCTCACTATTACCGTCATCTTCTTCTTTATCCGCGGTATTGCTAGGGTTAGGTGGACTGGCAAAACCATTTTCAAGGATGTGGAAAAGAGAAGGAAGTGGCTTCAATTTATTGTTTTGAGCATCATTGTTACAGTCAGAATACTGTTCATTATCTGGCTGGGAATTGTTAGGATTATCAGAGTCTTTATATATCCTAAGCAGTTCATCAAAATCTTTAGGCCGCAAAAGAGTTAAATTCTCTGAAAACAACTTAAAGCGTAAAGTAGTATTGAAGCCATACTGTACGTATTTATTCATATTGGCACAGGCTTCCCAAACATCATGAATCAAAGCTTTAACTGGTTGTTTGTCCGCAAGCGCTATCTCACTTTCGTTTGCCTTTTCAATGACTGACAACAAACGTGCTTTAATAATTTCATGCTTCTCTAATTGCTCACCTCGGTTATTCATAACTTCGAAATAATGATTTAAATCCGTTTCGTCAGGCACAGGTACACGAGCAATCTGTACATATTGAAATAGATAATCACAAAACTCTTGAAGGGTTGTAGTGGGTTGTTGGTTATCATTATTAGGGGAAATAAATTTACTTTCCATTACTTCTCTAATAGACGTATAGCCGTTGATAATAGCGGGATTTAGCTTAGCTTCATGAAGGTGCTCATAGGTTTCTAGATTGTCATTCAGTAGTAACTCTAACGTCTGAGTAGATTTCGGACGGCTTTCAAACTCAATGTTTTGTTCTGTATACCATGACATATCATAGTCGCTATCTATAGTTGTAAAGTAATTCTTTAGATATATGATTAATAAGCTCAGAGTAGTAAAGCGTTGTTGACCGTCAATAACTTCAAACACTGTACGTTTTGAAGATAGTTGTGGTCTTTCAAATACTACCAGTGTACCTAGATAATAGTTCTTATGTTCCTTTGAACTTTTCGCATCAATTTGAGCGTCCATAATATCGACAATAAGCTGTTCAATCTCACTATTGCCCCAAGCATAATTACGCTGATACATCGGAATCAGATAGTGCTCGGTGCCGTTAAGCAGCCCCTTTGGTGTTAGTAGTATCACTTGCTCGGTTGCGCTCGGATTATAGTTTTTCATAATTTTATTTTTCTCTATTTATCAGTCAAACCCTAATATTAACAACCTCACCTGAGTAAAATATCAATTTAAACGAAGGCTACTAACGCTATATATAGCATAGTGTTAGTAGCCTTTTTTAATGTCTCAAATGCACAAAATATAAGCGCATATATACCATGAAGTAAGATTTATAGCCCCTCAATAGTTGAGTTTTTGACATCTAACAAATTATGATTTCGCTCGTAGAAATTCATCAAATCCTCATTAATAATGACAGTGTGGATTCCTGATAAGATTATTATTGGAGAATAACTTAGCACACACATTGAACCGCCCCGGTATTGTCGGAGACTTAACATTCTGAGAGAATACGACAATGAAAAGACAAACCTACACTCCTGAAATGAAAGAGCGCGCCGTCCGTATGCTAATTGAAGCTAAAGACGATTACCCATCCACCTGGTCAGCCATCAAAGCCATAGCGCCAAAGATAGGTTGCACGCCTGAGACCCTACGATCATGGCATAAAAAGCACATTGATAAAACCATTCCTGCAAAGATTCAAGCTCAAAGCCAAGCCGAGCGCATCAAAGAGCTTGAACGTGAGAACAAAGAATTAAAACAAGCCAATGAGATCATAAGGAAAGCAGCCGCTTTTTTCGCCCAGGCGGAAATAGACCGCAAACCTTAGTGATGGTTCAATTCATCGACGAGAATAAATCTATTTATGGCATTCTAGCTATTTGTAGAGTCTTGCCGATTGCCCCATCCATATACTATCGTACCAAAGACTTAAACGACAATCCGGAGAAGCGTTCACAGCGTAGTCAGCATGACGATTTCTATCTTAATGAGATTAAACGTATCTGGCAGGACAGCAAATGCCGTTATGGTACTCGTAAAGTCTGGAAACAGTTGAAAGCAGAGGGTATACATCCTGCACGCTGCACTGTAGAGCGTTTAATGCGTCAGCATGGAATGCAGGGTATTTGGCGAGGTAAAGGTAAGATAACGACTAAGTCTCGTGACGATCAAAAGCGTGCTGATGATTTGGTTAATCGTAACTTTAATGCCCATCGCCCTAACCAACTATGGGTTGCTGATTTTACCTATATAAAGACACTGAGTGGCTGGGTATATACCGCCTTTATCATTGATGTATTTGCTCGCGCTATCGTTGGCTGGAAAGTATCAGATCGTATGAACACTGATATGGTGATGGCAGCACTAAACCAAGCCATTGCAGACAGAAACCATCCTAAAGATGTCATTCATCATAGTGATCGCGGCGTTCAGTACTTATCAATTCGCTATACTGATAAGATGGCTGATTCTGGCGTCATTGCATCTGTTGGCACGACAGGTGATTCATACGATAATGCGTTGGCTGAAACGGTTAACGGACTTTATAAAACGGAGGTGATTGAATATTTAAAACAGCAGTGGCAAGGTGTGAGTGATGTTGAATTAGCAACCCTTGAATGGGTCGATTGGTTTAACAAAACTCGCATTCATAGTACGATTGGCTATGTGTCGCCTTTTGAGTTTGAGAGACGATACTATGATAGTTTTATTGAGTCAGACAAAGCTGCCTGACTCAAGCAATCAAGTCTCCGATATAGTCGGGGCGGTTCAAAGCGCTTGAGTCAATTCACGCGGTTTTTACTGGATACGAAGGTAAAGGCATAGGAGAAGGTAAACCCTAATTATGCGCGATCATCTTATAAAGCATGAATATATATAAGAATGTATTGCTAGATCAAAAGTCAAAATAACTAAGGGTCAATATGGCTTTTATTTGCACAAAAAACGATGAAAAAATCTATAGTTTTATATATAGCTTAAAAGATTGGATAGCTTTAAAAGAAGATAAAGCGTCCAGTTTCAATATGGCTTGCTGTGGTAATCAGGCAATACTAAAGACAAGTAAGCTAGGTACGCAGTTCTTCGCTCATAAGGCAAAACCTAAAGACTCTAACTGCTCGACTGGTGGTGAAACTGCCGAACACATGCATATCAAATATCTTGTTATGAAAGAATTAGATAGAAACGGTTGGAATGTAGAAGTCGAAAAAAGAGGGGTTACCCCTAGTGGGGAGGAATGGATAGCAGATATCTACGTAGAAAAAGGTAAAGCTAAGATTGCAATTGAAGTGCAATGGAGCCCTCAAACTTTTATAGAAACAAAACGCAGACAAGAAAAATATGCTCAATCAGGTGTAAGGTGTGCGTGGTTGCTTAGAAGTGGCTCAATTAAAGATACCAACGCAATTACAGGCGATTATGCCTATAGTACGAAAGACATACCTGTATTCTCTATTTATAGAAATAAGACGCAGGGCAATCAAGCTTATATGATTTATAACGTGAATAAGCTAGACAGCAACAGTAGTCGGTACAACCACCGTTCATTTAAGCCTATTACACTACCATTAGAGAATTTTATACAAAGATTGGTTTCACAGGGCCTAGTTTTTATACCTTATGAGCGATTCACCTCTACAAAGTTTAGATTTAAATCCAACGGTATCACTGAGATGACTTTAGGGGTGAGTAAAGACTCTTGCGCTAAATGTGGTTACTCCAATCCGATAATTTCTGAGGTGAGATATAAAGAAGACTATAAAGTACGTTCTAAGAAAATAAAAGATTGTAGCGATAAAGAGCTTAGAATTATTAATACACATTTTTCTAAGAATTATGTTTTTTCACCCATAAAAAAGGTGCGTAGTGAAATACTTAACAAAGTTTTTATAGTCAACACTTGTGTTGAATGTGGTTTTGTCATAGATAGAGATGGTCAATATAGTACCTATTTAAAAAAATTTTTCACTAAGCCGCTTTTTATAAAGCATTTAGGTCTTAATACAGAAAAATTCTATACTTCGAATACAACTCTTAATACGGAATGTGTTTACCTTGTAAACAACAGTTTCAAAATCAAATATAACGAGAGTTTTGAGTTTGGTAAATGGGTTACTAGAGATAGTGAACCAGTTTAATCAGAATAATTGGCATATATGATTGTTTATAAAAAATCATATAATGTAATTTACTACTGTAGATTTTGCAATAATTACTATATAAGTTTGAAAGCGATCAAACGTAATCCTTTTGCCATACTGCGTTTTTGCAAACCATACAACACCAACTATCTTGAGCACGCATATATAGGATATCTGCTGGCATCTCTACCGGGCAAGCACTTGCACAGTACTCACAGAGCATATCATCTAAACAAGCGTAACATTGAGCAATCGTCTCAAACAATAGATTTGAGCTGATTCTATATTTCTGACATAGCATTTGTACATGTTCAAGATAATCCTCCTTATGATCATATGCTCAATAATCAACACAGATTTTTTGATCTCTACTATTCTGTGTCATACCAAATTCAAGTTTGATACCCATAGTATGTCTCCTAATCAAAATGTCATTACATGTTCTATCGATTAGTTAGTTGTACAGAACTTTAAAAAATTATATGAAGTTATGTCTGTAAGAGACTCTTAATCACCTCATCTTGAGTCATTCCTATATGCTTGCAATAAAAAGCTTCAATCTCATCTAAAGCTTCACGTAATTGTCGCTGTGATACCTGTATGTAATGTAGTGTCACATCATCACTAGATTTAGCCTCACGATGATTGAGCAGTCTCTTTAACACTGGATAGGTTACATTAAGACCATTAGCGACAGTGCCAAATGTACGACGCAAATCGTGAGGCGTAATGTGCAAGCCAGCTTTGTTTGATATTGAATGATAACTACCGCTCAAATCTTTAACGTGGTCGCTATTTCTTTTCAAATCACTCGGAAATACCCAACGCTCTCCATTGCTCAATCTATAGCGTTCACTAAGTATGGCTTGAAGTATTTTTCCAGTAGGCATATGGTAATCAGAACCATTTTTAGTGGCTTTAAAAACGATACGAGCAGCGTCAAGATCTACATCTTCCCATCTTAGTGTCTGCGCTTCATTTAAGCGAACTCCAGCAAACATAAAAAGCAGTAAAAGATCACGAGCATTATTGCTATAAGATGCTTGTTTGAAAGAACTACCGTCACGGTGTTCAATCAAAGTTCTAAAATATACTCCTAAATACTCTTCTTCAACATGACGAGTACGAGGTTTAATTTTGTTCCAATCATTTTTGGCATTCAGTATTCGAATGGGTTGATCCTTTATTATGTACTCCTCATCGTCATCTAAGAAGCTATCTTGACAATAATTCCATACTGATCGAAGAGCTCGCATAGTAGCATTCGCTTGAGCTGGACTAGATTTGCTGATTTCCTTATGTTTTTCACTTATCATAGTTTTAGTTATATCGTTTAACGATATATCAAGCCAGTCATCGAGTCGACCAAGTATTTGCTGATCATAAGTTTCAATAGTACGGCTGGCAAGATTTGGCTTCATAGATTTAAAGTAGGTATATGCTTCATTAAGTGTTGGTATATCAGAATCTTGAATGTCTTTTAACTTTGGAGTAGCGTGATAACCATCGTAAACATCAAGTCCCTTTTTTATGTTGACCATCATCGTGCTCGCTTTTTCACGAGCTTCAGTCAAAGTGATTAGATGTGTTTCTTCAACTTCGTCACGATAGAGCTTACCATTGATGCGTTTATGAAGCGTGTATCTCTTAGATTGCTTACCCACACGAAGTGCAAAACCCGTTAATACTTCATCCATGTAGATGTCTGTACCATTTGAAGCATATGCAACTGAATCGATAAACTTCTTACTAAGCTTAACTTTCATAATTCATCCGTCACGCCGCAGTTATTATATTAATAGCACTATAATACGTGAACATGCAGATGTATTAAAGTATCAAGATAGTATCAAAATTTTATTTTACGCTGTTATTACTCGACCAATTTATAAATAATTCACGCAATAAAAAACCCTCACAATCTATAGACTGTAAGGGTTTCGTATAGTGGTACCAGTGGTCGGACTCGAACCGACACGCTTTTAAAGGCAACGGATTTTGAATCCGTCATGTCTACCAATTCCATCACACTGGCATGTTAGGTGATAAAGTCTATTGTGCCAAACCTTATCGAATTGGGCTACAGTGTTCTCTGTATAGGCTGCGTATTATAGCAGCCTATTTTTTAGCGTCAAGAATTATTTATAATAATTGTGCTTTTAATCACATTAATCTTAACCGACAAAGGCGCGCTCAACCGCATAGTCCGCTTGCACGCCCATGCGTGGCGACACAGTGAGACCAAAACCATCTAAAATCTCAGAGACTTCCGCATTGAATGGCATGCTGCCACAGATCATGACACGGTCATCGTCTTTATTCATCGGTGGCAAACCAATATCTTCAAAAAGTTTGCCTGATTTCATTAAGTCGGTTACACGGCCTTGATTTCTAAATTCTTCGCGAGTAACCGTTGGATAGTAGATAAACTTCTCGCGGAACCATTCGCCAAAGATTTCATCGTTGGGCAGCTCATTTTCGAACATGTTACGATACGCCAAATCATCTGCATAACGAACGCCATGCACCAAGATGATTTTATCAAAGCGCTCATAAACCTCAGGGTCACGTGCCAAGGCCAAAAATGGCGCAAGCCCCGTACCAGTGGACAACATATAAAGGTGTTTACCGGGTAGTAGATCGTCTAAGACTAGCGTGCCGGTGGGCTTTTTGCTGACCAATAGCTCATCGCCGACTTTGATATGTTGTAGGCGTGAGGTCAAAGGGCCGTCTTGAACCTTGATAGAAAAGAACTCTAGATGGTCTTCATAGTTAGGGCTAGCAATCGAATAAGCGCGTAGCAGTGGTCTGCCATCGACAGCGAGACCAATCATCGCAAACTCGCCATTGCGAAAGCGTAAGCCATCGTCACGTGTGGTTTTGATGCTAAATAAGGCATCATTCCAATGATGAACCTCTGTAACCGTTTCGGTGCGAAGTTTTGACATAAAGTCCTCGTTAATAAGTCGCTATTTTTATCGTTAAGTGTAAATGAGTATGAAATTAGAATTTTCAATGATAGCTGTTGGACGCTAATCATATATAAGCGGGTAATTATTATTAAAATATTAAAATGACTATAAATGCTCATGCTTTGAAATATTTTTTAGCCAAAAACCAATAATATTGTGAATGTATGAAGCAAGTTACAAAGCATTTTTTTTACATTTATACAAGGAATCGTAGGCTAGTCATAAGGTTTTTGTCCTCATAAGCACTATAGGTATTGTATGAATGCAAGCCATTCTCAATAAATTTCACGCTCATAATACCAAACTTTAAAATAAAAATCTGTCTAGCAGCCACGATGTACCATGATAAAATGGAATATCGTTAGTGAGTAATTTTGTATGCTTGAGCCAATTGGCTCGATAAAGACCGTTTGTTATCAGTGGAGTGACCATATGTCTGGCGATAATGCTTTGTTGAATGACCAGCATCGAGCACCAATCATTGGCTACCATCGTGCGCCGCTCTCACAGAAGTTTGGTGCGCCAAGACAACCGAATTTGGTGGCGCTGACTAGTGTGATTGAGATGCTAGCGCCTTACGATACGCCAGCGGCATTCATTGGCTTAGACACTTTTAGCCATATTTGGATCAGCTGGCAGTTTCATCACAACTATTTATATAAAGACAATCAGAATCACAAAAACGAACAGGAACATCAAAACGACCAACTTGATACCACAGGTAGCGGTTTTCGACCACAAGTTCGACCGCCAAGGCTTGGTGGTAATCAAAAAATAGGCGTGTTTGCCAGTCGTAGTATGTATCGACCATCCGCTTTGGGATTGTCTGTGGTGAAACTTGAGCGTATTGAGGTGATACAAGGTCGGGTATTAATTATCATCAGCGGTGCTGATATGATAGATGGGACGCCCATTATCGATATCAAACCTTATGTGGCTTATAGTGATGCATTGAGTCATGCAAAAAGTGGTTTTGCGCAAACTGCGCCGCACTTGTTGGATGTGACGATTATCGAGCTGGCTTATGAGCAGTTTTTGCAAATTGTCGCCAATCAAAGTGCGCAAAATGCAGCGGTAGAAAATGCTCAAAATAAGCAATCATCAGTTAAAGCAGTCATTGATAAAACTCAAAAACAGTTAATGATGGCTGATCTAGACACTATCAAAGCCTTAATCGCCCAAGATCCACGTCCTGCCTATCGGCGCACCGAGTTAAATAAGCGTTTTACCATGCGCTATAAATCTGTTGATGTCAGCTTTCAGCTGATAGAATCGGGACAGTTGCAAATAACGGCCGTTGTAGCAGTGACTTCTTAGCATGAAATTGGCGCACTGTATTTATGCTTTATCAAAGCCATGAAAGTGAAAGCTATAAACTGCTGATTTGTGAAATATTTATTGACCAATAAAAGAAGAAAAATATGTCTGCTCAAAAATATTCGATCGTGATTGATTTACGTTGGTGTCTTGATGAATTACTAGCAGATAGAGTAATTGATCAGCGCGGCTATAATCTGGTGATAACCAGTCGCCGTGACAAGGCGCAGCATCCGCTTCTGACGATTAGTGAGTTTGGGTTGCCTAATGATCATGCGTTTGATGATCATGCGCTTGATGGTCATGCTGAGAGTAAATTAACGATAGCATGGCTCAATCAATGGCTAGCGGCCAAAGCAGACATGCCACTTGTGCGTATTGATCCGCTGAAAGTTGATGTGCCAGCCGTCACGCAGCTGATGTCGTTCGAATATGCGCGCTCGCAGCATATTTTGCCGATTGAGGTCACGTTAAATGAAGTGGTCATCGGTACCGATCAGCCGTTTTATACAGACTGGCACTCTAATATAGAAAAGTTAATTAAGTCCAAAAGCTATCGTACGGTCTATATCAATCCTGAACAGATCAATCGCTATCGACAGGAGTTTTATCAAGTCACGCAAGCGATTGCTGGGGCAAACTCTCTACATAAGCGTGCGGCGGCTGATGTCACCAATGTCGAGGCGTTGTTACAGCTTGGCGACAATACCAATCCCGATGCCAATGACCAACACATCGTCAGGGTTGTCGATTGGTTGTTGCAGTATGCCTTTGAGCAACGCGCCAGTGATATTCATTTGGAGCCACGTCGCGAGACCGGAAAAGTGCGCTTTCGTATTGATGGCGTATTACACACCGTTTATGAGATGCCGCTGGCGATTATCGTCGCGGTGACAGCACGGATTAAAATCTTGGGCCGTTTAAATGTCGCAGAGAAGCGCAAACCGCAAGACGGCCGGCTAAAAACCCGTACGCCAAAAGGGTTAGAGACTGAGCTACGTCTCTCTACCATGCCGACTGCTTTTGGTGAAAAGCTGGTCATGCGGGTATTTGACCCCGAAGTATTGGTGCGCTCGTTTGCTCAGCTTGGTTTGTCTGGCAAGCAGCTTGAGACATGGCACGAGTTGACCGCGCATCCAAACGGCATTATTTTGGTCACCGGCCCGACCGGTTCAGGTAAAACGACCACTTTATACAGTACGCTTAAGCAGCTAGCCACAGAACAAGTCAACGTCTGCACCATTGAAGATCCTATCGAGATGATTGAGCCCGCTTTTAACCAAATGCAGGTTAATCCGGGTGTTGATTTGCACTTCGCTGACGGCATTCGCTCTTTGATGCGCCAAGACCCAGACATTATTATGGTCGGTGAGATTCGTGATGCTGAGACTGCTAATATGGCCGTGCAAGCATCGCTGACGGGACATTTGGTGCTCTCGACGTTGCATACCAATGATGCACCCAGTTCACTCACTCGCTTGCATGATTTGGGCATTCAGCCGTTTTTGACCTCAGCGACGATATTAGGCGTAATGGCGCAGCGCTTGCTACGTACGTTATGTCCGCATTGTAAAAAAGCAGTCGATGTTACGCCAGACAGTGAAATTGCGATACAGTGGCAAGAGCTGGTACAGCCTTGGCGCGCTGCTGTACCAGCACAAATTTATATAGCGCAGGGTTGTGAGCACTGTCGCCATACCGGCTATCAAGGTCGCGTTGGTCTATATGAGATTATGCCGTTATCGAATGAGCTAAAAAAACTGGTGGCAGCTGATGCCAATTTGGATGTATTGAAACAACAAGCCTACCGTGAAGGCGTACAGCCGCTACGCTTATCGGGTGCGAAGCGTATCAGTGAAGGGGTGACGACCTTAGAAGAGGTGATGCGTGTGGTGCCGTTACATTAATTTTAAATAGCAAAGTTTGGCATGGTAAAACTAGCCTTATACCCTGAGTCTTTAACGCTCCCAGCGTACATTTTGGCGAATGATTTTTGCAGGCGCGCCCGCCACCATACAATTTGGTGTGGTCACTGGTTTATTGACAAATGCACCGGCTGCAATGATACAACCGCTAGCGATAGTAACGTTTTTAGAGACAGTTACATTGGCAGCAATCCAAATATGATCGCCCAAAATGACGTTAGAGTGAGCAGGATTTAACCTCTTATTAGAGTCTATATCGTAAACCTTGTGGACGTCAGTCGCTCGAATTTCAATACCGCGCGATATCATGCAAGATTTACCAATGGTCACACTTTTATCACGTGCCAGAATATAGCAGTCGATGGCGGTAGTATGCTCACCGATATAAATATGCAAATGGTTGCCAACGATCAATAATTGCCCTGAGAACTTAACTTTTTCTCCAATCGTGACTTGATTGTGACTGCCGTTAATGTCGATTTTTAACTGATTAAATTTGCCGCCCTTACCGATAGTGATGTGATTGCCATGACCTTTACGAATGGTAATGGCTGAATTGCCAATGATGCGTACGTCTTTAGCAATCTTGATATGATTGTTGTGCCCTTTGTCTTGTAACAAAAACCGCTTTTTGTATAGTTGTTTGGGTAATAGGGTTTTTATGATGGGGGAGAGGCTGATGGTTTTTTTATGGTTCATAATAAAGGGCTTATGAAGAGTGAGTAGATGACGCAATGTTTTTGCTAACAAACCGCTTTTATGATTTATTAACTATCTGATAGTGTATCGTTAAACCTTACTTGAAAACAGCTCGCTTTAGAGCAATAAATAACCCTATTCATTTAACGTTTCAAACCTAATTTTTCTATTTTATTAACGAGATTGTTTATGTTTACTGATAGCCACTGCCATCTTAACCGTTTGGATTTGACCAAGTACGATGGTCAATTATCCGGCGCGATTGCTGCCATGAAAGAAGCTAATGTCACCCGAGCAATGGCCATTATGTGTGATTTTGCTGAATATGATGAAATTGCTAAAATCGTCAGCACTTATGGTGATGAAACGTTAAATCTCGGCATGAGCGTCGGTATCCACCCTTGTGAAGATATCAGCGTATTACAATCAGCGACGGTCGAACGTCTGATAGAAACTGCCGATGCCGAGCATGTGTGGGCCATAGGGGAGACGGGGTTAGATTATTATTGGTCGACGGAGAACAAAAAAGAGCAGCAAGCCAGCCTTGCGCGCCATATTCATGCCAGCCAAAGCTTGAAAAAACCACTGGTCATACACATGCGTGATGCCAAAGAAGATACCATTGATATCCTAAAGGCGGAAGGGGCGGAACACGGCATCATTCATTGCTTTACCGAAGATTGGGAGACCGCGAAGCAGGCGCTAGACTTAGGGTTTTATATCTCATTCTCGGGTATTGTTAGCTTTAAAAGCGCGCAAAATATCAAAGATGCAGCAAAAAATATGCCTAGAGACCGATTGCTTATCGAAACCGACAGTCCTTATTTAGCGCCTGTTCCTAAACGTGGTAGACCTAATGAGCCCGCTTATGTACCTTACGTTGCGAGTTGTCTGGCGGAGATGTATGGCTGTAGTAGCGATGACGTTGGTGCAATGACTGCAAAAAACTTTGAAAATTTACTGGCACAGTATCATTAAAATGGTTATGCTATGACCACTCAGTCATTTATTAGATAGTGTTATTGCTTTACGTTATTTTTAGTTGTTATCTCAAACGTAAGCATATGATTATCAATGACTATTTAGCAAACATAAGCATATTCCCCTTGGTAGTCTTCGAGCAGACTTTGTATAGCCTCATACTCTTGTTGCCGACGCACTAATCTATACGATGGTCATATGCTTAATCTTGTCAGGTTTTAGGAGAGATTATGAGTCGTCAGCATCAGTTCAAGGCACGAGAAGAGAATATCTTAGCGATGGCAGAGCAACTGTTACTTGAGTCAGGCGATGGTGATATCACTTTAGACAGTTTGGCAGACCAGCTTGATTTGGCTAAAGGCACCTTATATAAGCATTTCTCCAGTAAAGATGAGCTTTACTTGCGTATTATTATTCGTTATGAAGAGCAGCTGTTTGAGATCAATCGAATTGATGACTGCCCATCGGCTGGTGTGGCCCGTATGATTTTTCAGCAATTATTCAATCCACAAAAAGCCATGCTCCTCAATCAAATCGAAGAGCGTTTGGCAGCATCAGTGACAGGTCTCAATCGCTTGTTTGGTGAGTTGTACGATATTCGCCGTCAGCGTATGAAGCGTTTGATTGATATTATCAGTGCGTATTTACAGGAGCAGCACAGCAATTTAAGTACGCGTGATTACTTGTCCTCGATTTGGGCGATGGGTCAGGGCGGCGCAGGATTATTGAACTCAAGTTTTTATCAGCGCTACTTGGGTCGCCGTGATACCTTGCGTTATGCTTTCGTTCAGCAAATGCTCGAGTTGCCTAGCCATTATCCTGCCGACGATGATGAGGTGATGGATGAGGATATGCAAGAGCTGGTGGAGCAGATCGATACTGAGTCCGAAGAGCATCGTAATACCAATTACTAGCTTGTTATTATGTTTTGAACATAAGCAGCTATTCTTTTATAAAAATCTGTGTTGTTATATTCTGTATGGCAGCACGTTAAATTTATTTTTTAATATGTGTACAGATTTATAGTTTTTATAACTCGTCACGTCTTTCGTCTTGTTTATACCATTCAATATAGCGTTATTTTTTAGTAGGATGACGCCATTCTAGATGACTTCTGTATGTCAAAACCGACTTCCTCGATATCTTCAATACCAGCTCTTCACGCGCCTAGGCATATCGGGCAAGCGGGCTTTACCCTTGTCGAAATTGTAGTGGTTGTGGTCATTCTGTCTATTTTTGCTGGCATGATGAGCTTATCAGTTGGTAGTAGTGAGTCTCGAAAAAACCGTGCCTTTTATGAACACCTTACCGATTCGCTGAGCTACGTTAGGCTATTATCCGCTGAGCGTATGCAGCCGATGGGCTTAAGCTTACAAGCGGATAAACAAGGTCAAGTAAACCCCGTTATTGTCACTTTATCAAATCCTTATATTGCCTATCAAACGGCTGAAGCCGCTTCAGATCGTACGGACAGTCGTGCTAAAAATGCCATGGAGTTGTCTACCGATTTGTCTGGGATGTCAGGTGTGAATGGGGACGTAGCAACGCCAAGTTGGGAGATTGAACCCGAAGTTACCTTACCTGAACTGCCTGCTGGAGTGAGTTTGAGTGTGCAAAGCTTAGATGCTGGTAACGCTGCTGCAAATGCTGGGCAGACTCAAACGCTACAACCTTGGTTTACCGATCAAACGGTACCGCAAATATTATGGTTTGGTACTGGGCAAGCGACACCGGTAACGATTGAAGTGCGTCATGAATCGCGCTTGGTGGGTGAGGTGATTACCATCATGCCTGATGGTAGTATGTCGCTAGGACAAGGACTGTAATGGATGATTAAATTACCTAATTCGCCTGTTAGTTCTGTTAATAAAGCCAGCAAAGCCATTTCATCTGAATCATCAGAAAAGTCATCGTTGAAATCGATACGCGAAAGCGGTTTTACCCTGATTGAAGTGATGGTCGCCTTAGCGATTTTAGCCGTCGTCGCTGTCGCTGCTAGCCGTGCCAGCAGTGCGTATCTCAGCTCGGTTGATGTGTTGCGTACCCGTACGCTGGCTCATTTCGTTGCCCAAAACGCGGCTGCCGATTTACAAATCCAAGAGACATGGCTAACCGCCAATCGCAGCCAAACGCTTAATGCGCAAGGTCGGGATTGGCAGGTGATGATGACAGTCGGCGATACCATTAGCCCCGCCTTAAAGCAGGTGACTATCGCTGTCGCACCTATTATCGATGGACAGACAGGCAGCACAGTGACCGATATTAAGGTGGTCTTGAGTAATCCAGAACAGGATATGGGTAGCCTTGATTTGGCGAGCCCAAATTCAAGTGGAGGCAGCCTGTGAGGCAGCAGCGTGGCTTTACCCTACTTGAGCTGATGGTCGCCATGGCAATATTTGCGATGCTGGCAGTGGCGGGTTGGCAAGTGTTTGATAGCGTGAACCGCGCCCGTGAGCGTGCGCAATTTCATGCTGATAATTTGGCTGTCTTGCAATATACCTATCTACAACTACAGCAAGACATAGGACAAATCATTCCTTACCAAGCACCCAGTACGCCCAGTACGCGAGATATCAGTGTCTCAACGAACACTACTAACAGTGACAGCACTCAAGCCAATATTATAGAGTCTGAGCCTTTTATGAGCTTAGATGGCGAGCATATTAGATTTGTACGCTTCGCAGATCCTGATCCACGCTACCAAAGTAGTGCCAGTGTGCAGCACATTGAATATATTTTTGCCGATGAGCGCTTAATTCGCCGTCAATATACCAGTCTTGCCGCTGGAGATGATAGCGTTAGCTTGGATAGCGTACTGCTAGAAGGGGTGACCGCAGCACGCTGGCAGGCCTATTTACCAGAAATTGCGACCAAATTTCCTGACGAAAACAGCAGTAGCAATAACAACAATACGACTAGAGCCTTTGGGCAGACGGCTGATACAGCGAATAGCCAAGCTGAGGTGCAATTATTGCCAAAAGGTATTGCCGTTAGCTTTACGTATCAAGATATGCCTATCACGTGGCAGTGGGCACTTGCCCCGCAGCCGTCTCCACGTGGTAGTATGCAAAATGCACCAAATAGCAAGAGCGATAACAGCAACGATAATGGCAGTAATGAGGGCAACAGTAATAATACTAATGGTAGCGATACTGCGAACGCTGGTGTGGGAAATGCTAATTTACAAGGTATTGACAATGTGCCATTGGCTCAATAATAGAGGCCGTTTATGTCCATGACAGCGCATTCTCAGCGCGGGGTAGCACTGCTGACTATCCTGCTATTGGTGGTCAGTATTACGGTGGTCGCCGGGGCAATGCTTGCTAGTCAAAAGATTGCCATCAGGCGTAGTGGCTTGTTGTTTGATCAAGATCAACTACTACAAGACATTGACGCCGGTCAGCAATTGGCTATGACTGTGATTCGCGCTGATAATAAGCTAAACGATACGGACAGCGAGCAAGATATTTGGGCGCAGCCGATACCACCCTATGCTCTAGATAATCACAGCATCAACATCGAATTGCGCGACGAAGCCAGTCGTTTTAATATTAATAACTTATATCAAAATGGTGCGGTTAATACCGCTGCGTTAATGGTCTTTCAAAGACTCTTAACACAATTAAATCTAGAGCCTGATATCGCCATTGCGGTACTGGACTATCAAGATGCAGATGGTGAGGTCTATCAAGATGGCGGTGATGAGAGCGTGGTATATTCGCAGCAGCGCAGCGGGGCAGTAGAGGGGATATTACCAAACCAGCCATTTATTAGCATCGATCAGTTACAAGACGTTCGAGGAGTCAGCGCTGAAGTGTTAGCAGCACTGCGCCCTTACCTTAGCGCCGTTCCTTATTATGTGCCTATCAATGTCAATACTGCCAGTCCTGAACTGCTGGCGTCTCTGATGGACGGTGTGACTAGCGAGCAGATGCGTGGGTTGACCGAGATGAGGCGCAAGCAAGTATTGCCATCTATCGATGAATTGTGGCAATTGCCAATATTGGGCGGTTTGAATGAAGAGCAGCGGGCAGCACTAACGCCACTGTTAGCCGTTGATAGTCAGGCTTTTACGGCGCTTATCACGGCAACAGACAGTGCCAATACAGGTCAAACAAAGCAACGTTTTGCAACCGTCTTGATTAGCAAAACCACCACTGATGATGGTGAGGCTAAAAACAGTAGCGATGCTAATAATAGCAGCGATAATAGTAACGATAAAAATGGCAATGATGCCAACAGTATAGGCAATGACAATAAGAGCAAAAAAGCGAAGTCAATTAAAGTTATTACGCAGCGTCTGTGGGCATTTCGGCCGAGTTTTTAGCTAGGGTCTGTTTAACATTTAAATATGGTACTGGCAGTAGCTATTTTTTAGACAATACGCAGTGAAATTTTTGACGGCAATTTATCTCATTTTTATGACTATTTTTGCAATGAAGACACGGCTTAGCACTCAAAGGTTGCATAGATTGCTTAGTCGTCGCTCAGACGAGTCTCTTCGGTAGACTTCCAGTTGTATGCGCCATAAAATAACATTTGTGCTTGGCGAGTACAGTTATGCAGCATCAGGTGTTTCTTTTTTTCAATTTCAGCCAAGTCAGCCTCATCATCATGATCCTCAGAATAGGTCAGCTCTAGCCAATCGATAATCCAAGAGAAGAACATATTGACCCCCGCTTCAGCCAGCAAGCGTCTATCGTAGGCGTTAATATGCGTAAATGCTGGCTGTAAAGCCAAATCTTCTGCTAAGCTTTGACCATGCTTTTTAATTAATTCATTGATTGCTTTGCGCACAGCTTCTGAACCACCATAGCGTTCACTGACCAAAAACTGCCAATAGCAAGGCTGCTCGCTGACCATATATAAAAACAGCTGAATACTCTTAGCGATTTGCCGATCAAAACTTCGCTTACGGCCAATTTGCAGGCTTTCGCTTAAGGTGGCGAGCGTCCCGCCCAACTCTTCAACCACCAAGGCCCGTCCAAGCGATTCCATATCATCGAAATGCCGATAAAATGCCGTCGGTACGACACCAACCTCGCGTGTCACCTGCCTGAGACTGATGGAGCTAAAAGACTGCCCTGTCATACAGAGATCGAGCACCGCATTAAAAAAGGCGTGCCGAGTTTGAAGCTTCTTTTGTTCGCGACTACTCATAATATTTCAAAATTATCCAATAGAGGTTTATCATACTCATTTCAGCGCAAGAATACGACTGAAATAGGCAATGAGTGTAAATTTACTAGACCTGCACTGGTCTTTTAAACCCTTAGTCTAAACCATTTTGCCCCAGTGACCTTGTAGTTCCTGCGCCAATCTATACGCCTCATGGTCATTCATGCCAGTAATAAAGTCCAATATATTTAAAATATTGTGATAGATATTATCTGATAATACCCGTTGATGCTCGTCGAGATACGGTTGTAGCAGTTTTTGTAGGCGCTGCTGCTCAAAGGATATTGGCGCAGTTTTTGCGTTTGTCCAAGCCAAGGGTATAAAGGCATCTAATAGACGATGCAAGCATTGGTTCGCCATCAATTCCATTCGCACTTTGCTTGGGTGATTGAATATTTGCTCACGGGCCAATTGTTTGGCTTGATTAATACCATTTTGCACATTTGCATCACAATGTGCAAATAGGCTGCCTTGCAGTGTACCAGCCAGCAAGGCCTCGCTATTAGCGACAAAAGCGTCGGTGACAGTGTTGACCAAGCGCATCATAGCACGTGCTCGCAATGATGCTAGGCTTTGCCTGACAGACATATGCGCTGGCAAGCTCACGCTACTAGGACGCTCACCAATCAACTCATAAAATATCGTGGCGACCTCGCTATAGGTTAGCATATTCAGATTGATACCATCCTCCAAATCTATCAGCGCGTAGCAGATATCATCTGCAGCCTCCAATAAATAGGCGAGGGGATGGCGCGCAAAACCATCATGTTGCTGCGACCGTGGTAGGCTCAGACACGCTGCCAATTCTTCTAACTGAGAGGCTTCACTATAAAAGCAGCCAAATTTTTGTACATTGGTGAGCGAATTACTTGGGGAAGTGCTTTCAGAGAAATGATTGCTGTGTGTTGCTAGCCAAGGGTATTTCATAAAAGCACCCAACGTCGCACAAGTTAAGCGCATACCGCCCTTATCGGGATGATGCTCATTGCGGGCGAGTAGCCGAAATCCTTGTGCATTGCCTTCGTATGCCAATAAGTCTAATTGCTCATTATTACTGAGGTTTTGCAAAATAGCCTGACGGTCAGGATGCATAAACCAATCACGAATGGCGTATTCTCCTGCATGCCCAAAAGGCGGATTACCAATATCGTGAGCGAGGCAAGCTGCTTGAACAATGACACCGACATCGGCTGGTAACACGCCTGCTGGTAGACCATTGGCTAGTTTGTCATGCAGTTTTTCTGCTGCCATCATTCCTAATGAGCGTCCAATACAAGAGACCTCAAGCGAATGGGTTAGACGCGTATGAATACCGAGCTGATTGGTTAATGGATGGACTTGAGTTTTTTGATTGAGCTGCCGAAATGAGTGCGAAAACACCAGTCGGTCATAGTCTTTGTGAAAAGAGGAGCGCACGCTGTCTTGTGCAGGTGCTTTTTTATGGCTGCCCAGCCGCTGCGCACTAAATAATTTTGCCCAATGTGTACTAGGATTAAGCGGTTGTTTAACATAAGCCGTCATAATTTATAGTCCGTTATTTTTATCATTATTTTTAAATGCTTTCAGCGGATTTGCTGCTTTTTGCAGATAACAGACGTTATTATAATAAAAAAAGCCAGCACAAAGGCTGACTTTTGGTTGTTCTGTACTAAGACTGTGTAAACACGCCATTTGCTTTATTGAACTTTGAAAGTTAGACGTTAAAACGGAAATGCATCACATCGCCATCTTGCACGATGTAGGTTTTGCCTTCCAAGCGCGACTTACCAGCCGCCGCGGCACCTTTTTCACCGCCATACTCGATAAAGTCGTCATACGCAATCACTTCAGCGCGGATAAAGCCACGTTCAAAGTCGGTATGAATCACACCAGCGGCTTGTGGCGCGGTTGCACCAACAGCGACTGTCCAAGCGCGAACTTCTTTGACGCCCGCAGTGAAGTAAGTCTGCATATCGAGCAGGTCATAACCGCCACGAATGACTTGGTCAAGGCCAGCTTCTTCCATGTCCATCTCAGCTAGGAAGTCTTTTTTATCATCTTCATCAAGCTGGGCAATTTCAGATTCGATTTGGTTGCATAGCGCAATAACGATGGAATCTTCGCCAGTCGCGTAGTTGCGTACTGCATCTAGATAAGGATTGTTTTCAAAACCATCCTCAGAGACGTTAGCGATATACATGGTTGGTTTTAGGGTAATTAAACCATAGCTTCTGATGAGTTTTTTCTCATCCGCGTCAAGATTGGCCGCGCGAGCCGCTTTCCCTTCTGCTAGCAAAGGTTCAACCTTTTTGAATATATCAAGTAGGGCCTGCGCATCTTTATCACCGCCTTTAGCCTTTTTAGTCTGGTTGTGAATGGCACGTTCCACTGCTTCTAAATCCGCCAAAGCTAATTCAGTATTGATGGTTTCGATGTCATCAATAGGGCTGACGCGACCATCGACGTGGACGACGTTGTCATCATCAAAGCAGCGTACTACGTGCGCAATCGCATCGGTCTCACGAATGTTGGCTAGGAACTGGTTACCCATGCCTTCGCCTTTTGACGCGCCTGCAACTAGACCCGCGATATCCACAAACTCCATCGTCGTCGGTAGTACGCGTTCAGGATTGACGATGTCAGCCAATTTCTTTAGGCGTGGGTCTGGTACTGGCACGATACCCGTGTTGGGATCTTTGGTACAAAACGGAAAGTTTTCAGCGGCGATACCCGCTTTGGTCAAGGCGTTAAACAAGGTAGATTTACCCACGTTTGGTAGGCCGACGATGCCGCAATTAAAACCCATAACATGCTCTCAATATATGAATAAAATCAGTTGGTATAAAGTTTGGTTAAATGATAAATCAAAATTGGGCATATTGTAGCAAATTTACCGGAATAGGGGTGAGGTTGTTGTGCGGTATACTGAGATTTTGTCCGAGTCTTTCAGAGTCATCGCCAGCAATTTTGCTGTTTTATCAATTATGGTAAGCTGTACTATAAAATAATAATTTAGCTGACAAGCGCATTGAAGGTGAGTACCTATAACTCGCTAAACTTTACTAACAATCTTAACTATTAACACTAAAATCCCTTAGCTACATCTCTGAACTGCTGCGTATTAGGTGCTTTATACAGATAAAAGCGGCTAACATAAAATGAAAGGCAAATTCCTATAATGACATCCACTATTTTTGACACGCACCGCTATCACTATCCGCAGAACTTTATGGAGATTAAGCCTAAACTTGCGCGTCTTGAAAAAGCGATTAAAAAGCTAGAGGCAAATCTAATCGACGCCGACGATGCTGCCAATGTTGCGCTGCTGAAGCAAAGGTTAAATAGTGATTTAGGCTTAAAAGTAGATTACGCCAGTGAGCTGAATCCGGATCAATTGTTAGCAGCCACTACTATCGATGGTAAGGTATTGGTCATCGCCGGTGCTGGCTCTGGTAAGACCAAAACATTGACGTATCGTACCAGCTATTTACTAGAAAACGGAGTGACACCCAAAAGCATTTTGCTACTGACCTTTACTCGTAAAGCGGCGAATGAGATTAAGAGTCGAGCTAAGACACTGCTAAATAATACTTTGTCTGATGATGAATTATCAGAAGATATACTACCGACCAGCAAAGCGCTAAACGACATCACTAGTGGTACCTTTCACTCATTCTGCAATATGCTATTGCGTCAGTATTCAGGGCTGCTCGGTATCAACCCACGATTTACTATCTTGGATACAGGCGATAGCGAGGATGCGATCGATTTAATTCATAAAGAAAAAAAGTATCCTGCGCAAACCAAAAGCCAAGCTTTTCCACGCAAGAAGACCTTACAAAATATCTTTTCAACCTCTAGAAATCGGCGCATTCCTATTCGTAATTTGATCGAAGATAATTATCCTGATATCGCTATTCATATTCCCATTATCGAGCAGTTGGCTGTCGACTTTCACGAGTATAAACGCGCCAATCATCTCTATGATTTTGATGACATCATTAGCCAAGTCGTGCGCCATTTAAAGACCAATGACACATTTAGACAATTACTACAAAACCAATATCGCTACATCATGGTCGATGAATATCAAGATACTAATATCCCGCAAAAGCAGCTGATAGATTTGATTTGTGAGCCTAAGTCAGTATCGCTGATGGTGGTCGGGGATGACAACCAAAGTATTTATGCTTTTCGCGGCGCAAATTACGAAAATATTCTACTGTTCGGTGAGACCTATCCTGAGGCGAGTCTCATTAAGCTGGAGCAAAACTATCGCAGTACACCTGCTGTTTTAAATTATATCAATGCCTTGTCCGCACAAATCACCTTGGGGTATCAAAAACAGCTCTATTCAAACGCTACTATAACGGGCGAAAAACCGATATTTAGCCGCCTGAGTGATGAAACGAAAGAAGCTAAGTTTATTGCTGATAAGATTATCGAGTTAAAGCCAGATCAGGATTACAATGATTTTGCGGTACTGTGCCGTACGTCTTTTCAGTCCAATTATGTACAGTTAGAATTTATGGAGCGTCATATTCCATTTATCGTGGTAGGGGGTATTAAGTTCGTTGAGCGCCGCCATATCAAGGATGTCTTAGCTTTTATAAAAATTCTTTATAACCCCAATGATACGATTGCATGGCACCGAATTTTGACCTTGTTCCAAGGAGTTGGGGCAGTCACTGCGACGCGTTTGACTCAAGCGATTAATGCTGATAATAATTCTTTTGAACCATTGCTGACGGCAAAGTTTGCCAAAAAAAGTGAGCAACTTGAGCCTTTGTATCATACTCTGACTAAGGCAAGTCAGGAAGAATCAGTCGAGACTATTATTGAGCGTATTTTAGAGTTTTATATTCCTGTCTTAAAAACGATTGAAGAGAACTGGCGTGAGCGTAGCGAGGATTTTCGTGTGCTTAAAAACTTAGCAACAGAGTACAGCAGTCTTGATAATTTCTTAGAAAATCTGGCGCTCGATCCGCCCAATGACTCAGTGGCAACGACCAGTCAGCCTGAGGAAAACGATAAAGACAAAGTGACGATTTCGACCATTCATAGTGCTAAAGGGCTAGAGTGGCCAGTGGTGTTTGTCAATTCACTCGTTGATGGCATCACGCCGCATCATCGCTCTTTAGATGACTTTGAGGAGTTAGAAGAGGAACGAAAATTATTTTATGTCGCCTGTAGTCGTGCCAAGACCAGACTGTATCTGACTGCGCCTGATTACTTCGCCAGTTATTCAGGGTATTTTGACAAGCCATCAAGATTTATCGCGGAGCTGTCTGCCGATGAGGTCACCGTCGAAGCTTCTAAACAGGTGAGAGAGGAGAATGATGATCCAGTGTGGTGGTAGTGTTCGATTAAATTCACGGTAATAGTATTTCGAGGTATTAGGTTTTGTATAAGCAAATAACTAAAGCTTTATTAGTCCCAATTATTGCTTCAATAAGTAGTTTGCCTGCTTTAGCTGCTGAGGACTGTATGCCGCCGAAGAGTAACTATAGAAATATTCAATGTACTGATAATACGCATCTATTTGTTGCCTATGATGACAATTATCGCCCACAAGCGTTACTCAATATAAAAGGTAAAGTAACAGCTAGTCTCAAAGATTTTGATAAAGTTGAGGCGTGGTTGTACAGCGATGGATTTTTTCCTGTTTTAAAAAACGATCAAGTCGGCTATATCAACGAACAAGGTAAACTGGTCGTACCTACTATTTACGACAACTTAATAGATCCTAATGATAAATATAATGAGGTTTGGGCAAACCCTGTTTATCAAGGTAAAATTGTCGTTGTAAAAGATGATGCATATGGTGTCATCGATACTAACAATAAAGTTATTCTCAGTTTTGAAAATAACTACGCCATGATGGATTCTTTTAGCAATGATAGGGCTCCTGTTTATGACTTTAATACGGAGTTATGGGGTCTTATAGACACTAACGGTAAAGAAGTTGTTGCCCCGCAATACGACGGTCTGGATGGTCATTTGGGTGGGCACTATGGTTTTCATGAAGGTCTGCTCGGTGTAATTAAAGATGATAAATGGGGATTTGTTACCAAGACGGGAGCTGTTGCTGTCCCTTTCATTTATGATGAAATAAGACCTTTTAGTGAGCAGCTCGCTGGCGTGCGTAAAGGTAATCGTTGGGGCTTCATAGATGGTGCCAATAGAACTGTCATTCCTTTCAAGTTCTCGGACGATAAAGTACAGAGGATGAGCGTTACTTCTTTTGGTGCAACGTATTTCAATTTTAATAATGGTACAGCGCAGATAGAAGAGAAAAGTGATGGTACGTCTGTCTGTATTAATAAGCTAGGTAAAATAGTGGCTTGTAGTGAATGGTGATTCTTTAAGTTTAAGTATAGTTAAGAACAGAAAAATCCGTGCTTTGATAAAAGACGGATTTTTCTTAAGATAATTATGATAGTCGCTATGAACTGAGTATCTAGCAGGCTATAAATGTCTAGGTCTCAGCTTCAATATCGAGTATGGGTTCTTCAACCGTATTGACGATTCTAGATTCGACATACGAGCTGCTATGTGCCGTGTCGGTAGTGATTGGATAAATCTCTAAGCATTCCAATTCTGCTAATAAATCTTGGATGACTTCTTTTTTACGAGTGACAAAAGTGGACGCAAAGCAGCGCCAGAATTTCCAGCCAGCACGTTCAAGAATACGCTGGCGCTGCATATCACTATCCCATTTATCAGGCCCATGATATCTATCACCATCACATTCGATAGCTAAGCTATTGTCCTCTTCACCTTCAACAACCATATCAATTCGATAGGCGCCAGCTTTAACCTGCGGAATAACTCGATAGCCTCTCTCAATGAGAATGTCAAAGACCTCTGTTTCAAAAGGCGACTCACACTTATCGCGCAAATCAGCGACCTGTTCTTCATCTTGCATGAATGGTGCTTGAAAATGTTTGATAAGCTCCGCTCGATAATGATCAGCTTGGCTAAGCTCATCCAACTCAATACTACGTACCAAATACATTCTATCGCGCGCCCTCGATGCAGCAACATTCATCCGCTGGGCGAAAGTGTCTCTCGTTTGTGCATGGGCAGCTCCGGGTGCCACTACCAACGACAAAAACATGATATCGCGCTCTTTACCCTGAAAGGTTCTAGCGTCACCGCAGGCAATATCAAAAGCGGTCATTAGCGCCTCATCTAATTCTTTATTGAGTATCTCCATAATACTATGCGCTTGCTTATTGCCTAATAATGAGACAACACCGATGGTTTTACCTTTGCAAGTTGGGTCAGAAACGATGGTTTTGATTTCATCGACAATAAACCTGACTTCTGAAGGGTTGATATTAGAGCTTTCAATGCGATAGCCGTCGGTAACGTATACATCAATCAGTGGTGGATCTAAGCGCTCTGAAGGTTTGGCTTTGCGCAGCGGTATCAGCTCATGATTATAAAATTCACGCTTTGAGAACTCAATAATAGCCGCAACACTACGAAAGTGCTCTTTTAGCATGACGCTGCTATCAGCAAAAACGACTTTAAATAAATCATATATTGAACGATCAGGTGACATCTGTGAGCGATAGACAGGCACTTGATTGCTCAAATACTGTGCCATTAAATTACGAATTTTTTCGATATCGAGACCAACACCTTCTGGTGACACTTGCTTATCGTCACCAACGATTAGAACTTTCTTTGCTCTCATGATTGCTGGTAACGCTGTTAAATCAGACTGAGACGCTTCATCAATGATAACCAAGTCAAAACTTCCGAACTCTGCTGGCAAGGATTCAGAAATACGATAATGCGGCATAATCCAACAAGGGATAGCCGCACTTGCTCCCGCAGAGGCTTCACGCGCTTCACGGCGATAATAATGTGCGCCTTTGCCTGTCCCTTTACCAATACGCATGATGGCAGAGCGGTATTTCTCTAAAGACGCCCTAACGTTTGGCGTCGCATTCTCAGCGACTTTTAGCCATGCTCTTTTGGTGATTGCTTCTTGATAGAGTCTTGCCAAATCTGACTCTAAGTGGCTACGAGTTTTGGTTAAATCAACCAACTCTTTGCGACCATCTATACTGTCTATAAAGCCCATCAATCGGCTAAGACGCCAAATCTGCTGCCAATTATCAGGAAGTAGTTCATCAGATGACAATGACTCTTGAGAATTAAGACAAGGCTCATGGCGTAATTGATTTGCCCAGAGTGGCGCACCACTGTCTTCGATAAGCTGAGTAACGGCAGTGACCGTCTGTAAGTCTGTTGCAAGATTATTTACTCGCTGTAGCTCATTGAGTAGCTCTTCCCACTCCGTACTTAATGCCTCATCTAACAACGACAAATTACCGATTCTCTGATTTAAAAAGAGCGTTATTTGTCCACTAATGACGCCATTACAGTTAGTAAGCTTATTCAGTAAATTTTCTTTTAGCGTGAGACTTTCTGCCAATTTATGTCTCTTTAAGTGTTTTTTAAGAACGCCCTCAATCTCAACTAAAACATCTTTATTATAAGGTGCAGTAGAAATGATATCCCAGCCCAAGAAAATAGCATGTAACGCTTGTTTAATAATGTGTTGTAGGTTGTTGCTACCGACAATGTCTTCATATAAATGAACGGCTGAATTCAAATTAGATAAGTTATCAGGTGCTATGTCGAATATTGGTAAAGACAAGTCATTTGATAATGCATTCCAACGAATAATTAGCGCCTGAGATTTTTTTCTAAAGTCTATATAGCTAGATATATATTGCCAGTCTTCTACAGTTGAGGGTTGCGAAGAGACAATCGTGATAGCTTCAAGGATTTTCTTCTCAGCAGACTTACCAAAAATCCCAGCGATACCAAATGGTTTCTTGCCTTCGGATAAGTTTTTGACCGCGTCAACAAGCTCTGGATTTTTATCAAAACCATCAGCCATCGTGATAGGTTTGGTTAAATAAATGGTTCTCTCATTAAAAAGCGACTTAATCTCATCGTTGAGTACAGTTAGATGAGCGATGATGTCTTGCTTAGTCTCATCAGCTAAGCTCTGCTGAATATGAGTCGTCCAATCCTGCCCAGCCACTGCAATCTTTTGAAGAAGATCAATTAAACGAGAGGTATTAGAAGCAGCATCGTGAGCCATGCTGATAGTGCTATCGTTTTCGTTTGCTAAGCTTGGTAGCGCTCCTTGCTTTTCAGCCTCCTGCGACTCATTGAGATAACTCAAATCCTTGTGCAGTTGTTTTATGGTATTGATAGAAGGGAAGTCTGCAACAGCAGGTATTTCTTTATCAAGATAATCCAAATCGCTTCCGAGCTTTATTCTTATTTTTCCTAGTTCAGTCATATCGGCATGAGTAAATTTAGGCTTAAATGTCTCTTCTATGCCTAATGTATCTAGAAAGCTTTCGATAAGCTGCCTGTTTTGAGCAACCTCAGTCGCTGCATCTATGGGCTTGATGGTTTCGCTATCTATAACGATATCATCAAGATTTAACCGCGCCCAAGCCGTAATCTTATTGTCAGTACTGGCCAGTTGCGCATGAATGGTATCGATTTGGTTATCAAGCATGACGATATCTTTTTTGTAGGCATCTTGATTGATACTAGATACTTCACTTGATATTTTTTTAATCGTATATTCGAACTGTTTTAAACCTTCGTTTTCACTGGTCAGTAGACTAACCGCTAGCGGGCGAATGGATTCAGGCAGTTTTTCTTGCAGCACCTTTAATGCAGGATCTTTCATCGACGTGACTAACACGCGTTTACCCAGCGCTAAATAATGACAAATAACGTTGGCAATAGTATGCGTCTTGCCTGTACCAGGAGGGCCTTGAACGACAACGCCGTCATGGACATTTAGTTGCTGTACGATTTGTACTTGTTCATCATTGAATGCTTTAGGAAAATATAGCTCAGCTGGCGTGCCTGTATAATTTTCACTGCCGCTGACCATAGATAGACCACGATAAGCGGGTAGTATGATTTCTTTATTTTCTGTAGCAGGCTCGGTCAACATTGCTATAAGAGCATTTGGTAAAGGAAGGTCATCGCTATTTTCAAGCTGAATGGCGAATTTATCTAAATCTTGCAAAAATATATTATTGCTTCTAGGGCGCGCCATAATGACCCATGTATCAGTGACGATAAGGTGATTTTGCGCCTTAGGTATTTTTCGTTCATCTGTAATGGTATGGTCAGGCCAATAAACGCCGGAAGCATCAAGCAAGGTCACTGCTGATTTTAAAATAGGCTCATAGCTACTTGGCAAGAACGGATTTAATAAAACATCCTCTGATTCATAAAACGCTTTACTGTCTTTTAATAGATTGGCCAAACCTTGATTCTCATCTATGGAGAAGGGTTCAGTCTCAAGCGTAGAAGGAGAGGGGTTGGGCTTTATAAGTAGAGCCATTGTCTTTTGATCTAAGTCGATTTCTACAGATTGTGTTAGTAATGGATACTTGATTTGCTCGCTATTCTGTCCATTATCAGTATTTTTTCTTACAGCAACACCGACACCCCAAACCAGCTCAAGCGATTCATCAGCTAGGTTGCCTTGTAGCATTTGATTGAGCTTAAATAACTTTGCATATAGAGCAATACTTTGGCGTACAAGCTTCTCTTGCACTAGCCAAGGCTTCCAAATGTTTTTGAGATAATCATTAAATTCATCTTGTAAAGATTCTCTTTCAGAAAAATCTTTTAAATGAACTTCTTTTTCTGATAATTCTACTTCTACTTCTAATTCTAATGTCTCATCCTGATAGTTGTCCTCGACTTCAAACGGGGTGAATGCTTCTTCATAAGCGATAACACCATCATCTATTAAGTTTTTTACATAGATTTTTTCTTTCAATAAAGGCTGATCGCCAAATTTTATTGGAAATGTTAACCAATGTGCTAATAGTGAGCTGTTGGGTTTAGGTGCTGAGTTTTCACGCAATCGCTCTAAACGAAGCCAAACGTCATCGGAGGTATCGTCGGTGATGTTCAGATTGATACCTGGCAAGCCTATCGTTTGTTCTTCAGTACAAGTGAAATCACTGTGTTTAGCAAAATCTTGAGTAGGCGCTTTTTTCATTAAAGCACATTGTTTAATGAATTCAATTTGAGAGGCCAGTCTTTGTGCGTAAATACTCATTTATTAAATCTTCCAAATCATCAAAAATATTAGCGATTACTTCACTGAAAACACAAAGACCAAACTATAGCATAGAAATTAAAATCAAACTTTTATGTCCTAATAAGTGTATCAATAGTTACTAATACTTGACAATATTTCAATAAACCCTATACTTTTTTCATAGGATAGTCTAGTAACTTTTGTTGGTAATCTATCGGTTTTGCTTTTAATGTCGTAATGATGAGAATCCCTTTTATGCCCTCACAAACTGCCCGTCTACACCAACTCAGCGTTGGCAGTGACATTTTAGCAACTACCTTCCTTTATCCAAGTGCCTTTTTCTGGACAAGTAGCCTCAATCAAAGCTCCTTTAGTCACATACTAATGTTCAGTTATGGTTTTTTAGATATCGACGCATGTCTATCTTTAATCAGCACAACTGTCTGTTTAACCACACTATCTGCAGATCGGATGCCTACTTGTCGGACAGGCGTCATTCAGGCAATTCGTTATCAACATTCTGATGGGGCCATGCACTTTTACACCCTTGATGTTGTCACTCCTAACTGGCAATTGACCCAGTCCATCCATACTCGCAGCTTTACCCATCAATCCACCCTAGATATCATCACCAGCATCCTTAGCGATTACGACTTTAACTGGCAGCTCTCAGAGCAACTACTCTCATCAGAGCCACTAACCACACAGCTCGCTATGCGTATGCAGTCTGATGTCAGCGATTATGACTTTATTACCGGCTTGCTTGCCGATATTGGGGTCACCACCTATTGGGTATCAGGTGACTCAGTGGATGAGCTTGGCTATTGGTCTTTAGTCAGTGCGCTAGACGAGAATGAGTTATCACCACTTGACTATAGCTACGAGAAGTCTTCAGTACAGTCTGGTACAGACTCTGTTGACGAGCTACAGATGATCGCCAAGCAGTTAGGCACTCGCACAGTGGTGGTACGCGCCGATGGACTCGCCGCTGATACTATCTATGAAGGCGTAGCAGATGACGACTCTCAGCTGGCACTAGATGATACTGCTGTCTTATTAGGGGCACCATCTCGGGTATATAGCGACGAATCTGCTACCCGCTTAGCTGAGCAATGGGTACGCGCCAATGGCTGCAATAGAGAATATTATAGCGCCACAGGTGCCATGCGTGGCCTAAGTATCGGTAGCAGGGTTAGCATCAACAACCTACCTTCTATTGGCCATTTATCTACATACTGTACCAGCATGACCCTCGTTGGTATTGAGCCTGATAGTGACAGCGTCTCCTACCACAACCAAGTGCTGATAAAAGACTGGATAGCGCGTACCGCAAAGCAAGTAACGCAAACAGCACTTAGCGCCATACCCGAGCATGGCTACGACATCGCTCGAGATACTGGTATCTGGGTAACCGCCACCTTACTAGATGCTGCTATTCCTTACTGTCCCTATCCAAGCCAGCAATCTTTTGTGAGCAGCACCTATACAGGTCTGACCCAAGCTCGTACCGGCGATACCAGCACTTCATCCTCGCCAAGTTACGACTCTAGTGTCACAGATGAGGGTCTACAACAAACCATCACCACTCCAGTCTTCTCAGGTATCAGTCCGCATGATAACGGGGTGACACCACCGCTGCGCTCATTACAACTGTCCTCAGGCGCCACTCATGGTTGGCAGTTTGCCCCAAGGCTTGGACAATCCGTCCTTTTAAACTACTGGTATGGCGATATCGACAGCCCCGTGATCAGCCGCGCCCTCTATGACGGTATCGGCATGGGCGATAGTGACGACAATGACATCACTAGCCGTGATGCCGGACTATCCAACAGACATAACCTACAAGGCGGATCCTCGCCAAGATGGCATGGTGGTGGCCTTGGTCACTCGCAAATCTGTGAGGATGATACTCATAGTGGCTGGCTATCCGGTATTGCTCAATACGGACTGACTTCTAACTCTGAGGTTGCACTAAGCTTTGATGACACTCCAAATAAGAGTGGCCTGCAGTGGGCGGTCAATACCGCTAGTCGTGCCAATGCGCAAAACCCAACGATAACAGACAAAGCGACCTTTGCTCCTGATGAGCACATCCTAGAATTAGGCGTGCTCCGTCATCGCTACAGCAATCATCAATCGACCACCAGCGGACAAGGCATCAACCTTGCCACTGACCATGGACTACAAGCCACAGCGGATAGCGGAGTCTTGCTCTCCACCTTTGGTATCAGACACACGCAAAGCGAGCACGAGTCGGCTTGGGTGAATGATGCAGGACAACGACAGTTAAAACTCGGTGCTGAGCTGAATGAGACCTTAGCAGAGGCCAAACAAGCACACCTGCAATCGACGAAAGAGATAAGTAGTGCTAACGATTCTATAAAAGCGTTTGAAAAGGCAGCGCAAGTCATCGACGAGAGTATGAACACCGAAGTGCTGGGTGCACCCGATGTATCGATAGTGAGTAAAGACAGTATTCTGACCTCAGCCAGCAACACCCTAACCACCGCAAAGACCATCGTCCGCCAATCAGGCAGCACGCAGTCGGATGTAGTCGCAGGAAACTATACGCTCACCGCAGATAGTATTGAGTCATTAGCAGGGGTGGGTGGTCAAGCTCAGTTATCGGGTTTACATATCAGTGCCAACACAAAGCCACTAGCGATACAAGCACAGGGCGGTGAGCTGCAACTGCACAGCCAGCAATCCATGACCATCGGTAGCGAGTCAGGACAGGTGAACATCGCAAGCCCCAAACGCATTCAGTTTCAGACCAGCGCCGGGGCGTCCTTAACGATTGATGAGAGCGGGATTAAGCTGGTGTGTCCGGGGGAGATTAAGGTTCAGGCGGTGAAGAAGAGTTTGGTAATGGGTGGTAAGGTTAATGCGCCAGTAATTGCTTTGCCGACTTCGGGGTTGTTTAGTAAAGCATTTGATCTTAAAAAATTACTGCCACAAGATTTAATAGACCAAGGCATCAGTTACAAGCTAATTAATCACTCTAAAGGAACAGAGTTTGAGGGTAAACTTGATGAAGAGGGTCAGACATTAAGAGTATTTGGAGATAAAGCTGAGAAGGTTGAGCTAGAGATTCTTGGCAACGTGAACCATAAAGGAGAGATTAAGGTCACTGATGTATCAGATCAGATGGAGTGCAATAATTGCTCTATTGAAGACCTATTTGAAGATTGTGGCGATAATCATGCACATGATGAAGACGACTTTGGCTGTTAGACCTCTTACAGAGTAAATTTATAGGATAACCTATGTACTTATTAAGCAATAAAAATCTATGCTTCTTTTCGATATTCCTCTTTACTATACCATTCATCAGTGTAGCTCAAACCACAAACGAAGAAGATTATCAAAATTATTTAGATAGCATACCACGCGTTCAGCTTAAGATGATTCCTAATCCAAAAGAAGAAGTAAACGAATCTTTCAACCAAACCAATGAACCAGATTCAGTGAGCTATATCGATAAACTAAATAAAGAACTGGCAATCGATGAAGTTCCTTTTCGGTATGTAGATTATGAGTATAGCGATGGGAAATTCACTACTTATCCATTTGAACTGGTGAATGAGAAATTGCCAACGATAGAAGGTAGTAATCCTAATTATGATAAAAGATACGACAAAGCCTTTCAAAAAATGATTTCCAAACTCGTCAACCCTATAGATCTTGCTAAAAAAGAACTTTATGCACTGGGTTCTCAAAATGCAGGAGTATATATACAAGATATAAGCACTAATAAAAAGTATGTATTCAACGAGATTTGCTTCGATAATAAGTGTGCTATAGGGCAAGTATTCTATATCTTTAATCCAACCAATTATAATATGACAGGTATGCTATACGATGGTTGTTCATTTATCAAAGATAATATAACGGGTAATGAGCAGCGTACTAAAGAGCTATTACGAAAATATATTGATAAACAAGATCCTCTAAATCATAGCTACGCTCCTAATGCTTGTAAAAAACAGTTATCAATAACGGGGGAAAAGTAATATGAGCTCACTAGTAAAACCAGTTAAAGATGTTACTTATACTCCTGATAGAGTCGGCTACATTAGAGCGGTTTCTAGACAAGAATCATCCTCAGATCTACGCTATTCTTATACTTATAAGGGTAAAAACAAAGAAGGCGGGTATGTAGACAATCCAGCATCTGTTAGAAGGCTGAACCCTTGGGACTATGTAGGGCTATTCCAATTTTCTGAGATAGCACTAGAAGATGTAGGTTGTTATAAAAAAGACAAAACTAGAAATGGTGAACATCAGGATTGGGGAAACAAAAAAGATAAATATTGGACTAATAAGTACGGTGCTTCATCATTTGATGTCTTTAGAAATAGTGGTGAAATACAATTGAAAGCAATCCAATATTGGATTGACCGCTTATGCAACTATATGAGAAATATAAATGCAAATGAATTTTATGGTAAAACTATTACAGAAGCGAAAGATCTTGATCCTTTTGAAGTAACAGAATCGGGAGTCATTGCAGCTAGACACCTAAAAGGTGATGATGCTGTAGTAGATTTTCTGACATCAAATGGAAAAATTAACAAAGTTGACGGTAATAAAACCAGTGTTGGTAAATATATGAGTCTATTTGCTCATTATAACCTTCAAACTTGTTGTAAACGAAAAGTATACGTGAAAATTGTAGATGCTAAAAAAGTTGGCATTCCTAACAAAGAAGTTGAAATCAGCTCTGAATTTAAGGGTACATTTAATTTGGGTAAAATAGTAGTTACTCATAAAACAGACAAAGATGGTAATTTACCCATAATAGTCAGACATCCAGAAGCAAAAATTCAGTTAAAAATAGATGCCAATCTTGTTGAAACAATAATTCAAAAAGCAGATCAGCTACAAGGTTATGAGATATTATATCTAGGTGAAAGCAAGTATTCTTCCAAACTATCAAAACATGAAAAATTACAAACTACTAAAGAAA
This sequence comes from Psychrobacter sp. 78a-MNA-CIBAN-0178, assembly GCF_040309625.1. Lineage (NCBI taxonomy): Bacteria > Pseudomonadati > Pseudomonadota > Gammaproteobacteria > Moraxellales > Moraxellaceae > Psychrobacter > Psychrobacter sp. 78a-MNA-CIBAN-0178. Next base: position 3,000 of record NZ_JBEOOZ010000017.1, on the reverse strand, counting down.
GTAAAGATACCGATAGCAGTACCAATAGCGTTGAACCAATTGGATCAAATCAACACAGTGAAGGTAGCGATAATAATGAGAAAATTGATGAAGTCACCTTTAACATAAAACTAGTAGAAGCAGACACGGGCAAACCATTGCCAAAAGCAACCTACCACCTTGAGTATAAAAACAATATCAAACCGCATCGAACTGACAGCTCAGGTATTGAGTCAGGTATAAAAGCTGATATTAGCCAATCTATCAGTGTTTATCTTGATGATGACGGCGGTAAAAAGCAATCAATCTACAGCATGGCATTTCCAGTGACAGGAGACTTGAACGGACAGACCAAAGTACTTAAAGTTCCTGTCGTAACCCTACAACTTATATTCATTGATAAAAACAAAAAGCCTGTACCTAATTACGAGTTTAAAACCGTCTACCGTGGGCGTACCTCTGAGATTAGAAAAGCCAATGCAAGAGGCATAGCCACTGTTAAAGCACTGGCGGGACAGCAACTAAAAGTCATTCATGTAGCCGCAAATAAATTTACCAGTAATATTGTCACTGATGGCTCAACTGAATGGACATACAGCACTGATAAACTGATTGAAAATAATAGCAGTTCAACAGGCTCTGCTTCCACTAGTAATGCGCCCTCAACTACGCCGCCCTCTCAAAAGCCCAGCTCTACAAAACCTAGTACTTCAAGTGAAGTTAATAAAGGCACTGTCATACGCGATGACAAAGTAACACAACAAGGCCCAACACATGAAGTTAGGACGAAACAAGCAAAGATCACGATTAAGTTTTTAGATGAAGCAACAGATAAGCCTTTATCAGGATTAACTTATTGGACTCAATCTACTAAGTATGGCAAAAATGCTTCTACTACTGGTAGTGATGGCACAAGAGGTCGTACGCATGATTCAGATGTGGGTATCAGCATTGCGGTGATAGTTAACGAGAATGGTAAGGAAATTAAGAAAGGTACTATCATCGCTAATAGTGATAAAAACGGTGTTGCTTATGTTTATAAGGCTAAAAAGCCTAAGTTAGATCCAAGTGGTGCACATTGGCATAGCAGGTTTAAAGCAAGTACAAGTTTAGATGATTTATCAGAACCGTTTAAATCTAATGCTAAGAAATTTATTAGTGCATTGAAAGCTGCTAACATCTCAGTTCGTATTTCTACTACATATCGTCCTGATGCAAGATCTTATCTAATGTACTATTCAACTAATATAAAAAGAGGCAAAATTAGTCCAGAAAAAGTTCCTCCATGGCCTGGTGTCAATATTGATTGGACTCATGGTGGAAATAAGAGTAAAGCTGTTGAAGCTGCTAGAGCTATGCATGCTTCTTATGGTATTGGAGGCAACCCTGTTGGAAAACCATCTAATTCTAACCATAATGTAGGCCTTGCAGTAGATATGACAGTCACTAACTATTCAGGTAAGACAATTAGTTTAAATGGTAACAAATATAAGATAAATGAATTTAATGATTTAGTTGCTGCTGGGAAGAAAGTATCCGTTATTTGGTATGGAAGTAAAGACAAGCCGCATTGGTCACAAACTGGAAGATAATATGAAGCTTAAATATGTAGTAGTTAAATTATTGTTATTAAGTCTAATAATAGGTTGCACACAGTTAGAAGAAGTAGATAAGGAAACTATTACACTAGAAGCAGTAGATAAGGAGTCAGATTTATTGTTAAAAGAAGAAGTAAATGAAGAAACTGCTGTATTACCAGAAAACTTGAATAAGGAAACTATTGTACTTAAAGATAGTGAAAGCTATGCAATTGGTGGGAGCTTCAATACTATAGGAATAGAAGAGAATGATAAAACGCTTGCTTGCATTAACTATCCTGAAAATATAAAAAAAGGATTTTTTCTAGATTTAGATACATCAGAAGTGCCTATAATCAAACTTCAAAGTATTGAAGTTAATCCAGATCAGATAAATTTATGTAATGAATATTTTAATACTCAAGAATACACGCATACAGCGGTATTTTCAGAGAATTTTCAATATACGGTAAACGGTTATGTGTTTAAAAATGAAGATATCAAGATTTTTACTGAAAACGGCAAAATGATTGGATTAGATCTAAATTCTGATAACAAATCTGATTATTTAAATACTTGTTCAAGCATAGAGTCTGAGCATCTAAGTATTTGGGATAATGAGTTAAAGCAGGCTAGATTAGCTTATGCGTATCGACGCATAGATGCAGATCTTATCGAAACATGTGAAGATATTGATTATCTTGATATAGAGTGATTTTTTATTAAAATTAGTACTATGCCTATTATAAGTAAGCATAGGGCTTCGTTTTAAAGCCTTGGAAGATTATATTGGATAGAAATTTATATTTTATGAAAAAAATACTAGTTATATTGGCTCTACAAGCTTGTAGCGATCCTACTGTTCAACTTCCTGTAACTGATGTCCATAATGGCAATGACATAAACTCAAAGTTAGGGACGAATACTACTCAATCATCGTTAAAAGCAGATACAGATATAGTCAATCCATAATAAAAGGAACTGACTTTATGACTATGAGAGTTATCCTTTTATTAGGTTTCATGTTGTTAATATCTTTCACTTACGATATCGTTAGCTCTTCAATCGAGAATATAAAAAAGTCGGATCCTACCAATCGATCGTACGAAAATGCCTACTTTGAAGTAAATTCTGATGTTACAGAAAGTGTAGAGCTTAGATTAATTAATATATAGTCAATCCCACCTAAAAGTGTTATAAACTAATTATCAAATTCAATTGTTATTATAAAGACCATGACTTACTCGCTAGATTTTCGCAAACAAGTACTAAAAAGCTTAGACGAGGGTATGACCTTTGCCGAGGCAGCTGAGTTTTATAATCTGAGCCCAACCACCATACAAAACTGGAAGCGGCGTGTTCATAGTAAAACAACCAGGCAAACCAAACCCTATAAAATACCAGATGATGTGCTACTTAATGATGTCAAAGAACATCCTGATGA
>NZ_JBEOOZ010000016.1:0-67072 GCF_040309625.1 Psychrobacter sp. 78a-MNA-CIBAN-0178 | reverse complement strand
CTTTATGATTATGTTTGATGATCGTATTAGTAAGCACTTAATCTAAATGGCAGTTACACAGAATTCGGGATGGGCTCGATCAAGCAGCTTTACGATAATAGTCAAACCACACCTGTCTTGGCGACTTATAGCCTAAACTCTTTTGAATCCTCGCTTGGTTGTAGTACAGCTCGATATAGCCGATGATATCATTGATTGCTACAAACCTTGTTTTATAGTCTTGGTGATACACTAGCTCATTCTTTAATGTGCCCCAAAAGCTTTCTATGGGTGCGTTGTCGAAACAATTGCCTTTACCACTCATTGAGCCTTTGAAATTATGCTACTTGATGATTTTGTGATAGGCATGACTACAATACTGGCTGCCTCTGTTAGAGTGCACAATCAATCCTTGGCTTGGACGTTTATTTTTGATTGCCATATTGAGTGCACGACATACTAAATCTGCGGTCATTCGCTTATTGATAGCATACCCGACCAGCTCTTTGGTGTATAAATCTTTGACTCCAGCTAAATACAACCAACCCTCATTGGTCCAGATATAAGTAATATCACTGACCCACGATTCATTAGGATGCTTAGCATCAAATTGCTGATTTAGTATGTTTGGATAGACAAGCTTGTTATGGTTGGAATCAGTGGTGATTTTAAAGCGTTTGTGACGACGGCATTTGATTTCATGTTCTTCTTTAATGCTTCTGACCATATATAGGCTAATATCGTGCCCTTGCTCTATCAGCTTTGCGTGCAGTCGATCAGCACCATAACATGCTTTTGTTTCACTATGTGCCGCTCTGACAAGTAGCTCAGACTGGTTACGGTGTATCTGTTGCTCACTGATATCACGACTCAGCCAGTCATAATAGTAGCTAGAATGCTTAACCTTTAGTACACGACACATAGTAGTGATACTAAAGAAGAGATCGTTGTTTTTGATAAAGGCCTACTTCACTAACTGTCACTGCGGGCATAGCCCTACGTCTTGCGTCACTAAAACAGTCTACTAGACTGTTTCTTAAAGTTCCTCATTGGCAAAGTACGCCGTCGCCTTTTTTAATATCTCTCGTTCCTCTTCGGCTACTTTAAGCTGTCGTTTGAGCTGCTTTATTTCCTGAAGAGCCGTCATAAGATCAGGATCATATTGTTCTGTGCCGATAAGCTTGCCTTGATTGGCTTTATTATGCCAATTAGATAAGGTCTGCATGGCGATGCCAAGCTGCTTTGCGGTCGCTGAGATATTGCCATTATTGTCTGCTATCTTCTTGACGGCCTCGGCTTTAAATTCGTCACTGTAGCTTCTTATTTTCTTGGTCATGATAAACTCCGATTAATACGCTTAGTTTACCAAGTTTAGGTGTACGGTTTTTTCAGCATAGCTCACATGATGCTATTGAGCTTTGACCATATAATAAAAATAGCGGCTACTAGAGCGTGTCCTCAATCTGAAAATGGTGATAAAAATAAGATAAATGGTAGCCAAACAAGGAAAATAGTGCAGATAATATCGAGATATTGACTAGCTATTTGACGTAGTTTGGCAAGAGTTAGCTATTTTTAGCCCATTTAGTCGCTTTTGTTCAGGTTGAGGACACGCCCTAAATATTTCTCGAATAAAACGGACATCATTTACGGTTGCCGACGGCGCTTAATAAGCCAACCGATAATAATTACAACGATCAGTATGCCAAACCCTTTAGAGTAAGGGGCTAATATCCCTTCGACGACCTCATAGTTCTGTCCGAGATAATATCCCGCCAACGTCAACGCCGCTGTCCATATACTCGAGCCTAAAGCCGTCAATGCTAAAAAAGGCAGCAGCGGCATATTGTTCATGCCAGCAGGGATAGAAATGAGCGAACGAACGCCAGGCACCATACGGCCAAAGAACACGGCTGTTTTACCATGTTTATCGAACCACTCATTTGCAGAGGCAACGTCATCAGGTTTAACGAGCACGTATTTACCATATTTTTCGGTAACCGCGATCAAACGTTCTTTATCGAATATACGACCTAAATAATATAACGGTAACGCACCAAGTGAAGCACCTAACGTGCCAGCAAGGATGACTAAGATTAAATTTAAATCACCTCTCGACGCGGCGAAACCAGCTGCTGGCATAATGACTTCAGAAGGGATAGGTGGAAAAACGTTTTCGGCAAACATGGCAAATACAATACCAAAGTAGCCAAACTTTGCCATAATACTGAGTACCCATTCGCTGATTTGATTCATAATTATTACTTTCCTTCATTACCATCGTGACGGTCGTATTTTTTCAATTTTTGAGCACATCTAACCATGAAAATATCCAAACATTGCGATTAGTCTAAACCTACTTTGTGTCAAAATCTGCTGTTTTATGCTATTTATAGCACTTGCATTATGGCAATGATTAGACAAACCCTATGACCAGTAATTCACCTCTTTCCATGATATCTAGATGGATCTCCTTAGCCTGCGCTTTTGGCGTCTTTGCTATGCTGTACTCTTTGACTAATCTCTATGCGCAAGCGCTGTTTTATGATATCCAATTTTCTGAATTAAGTAGCATTAACTCTGTATGGCCTAAGAAAGTTTATAACCTCGCCACACCGATTGATGTAGCGATTCCTTTCATCCCACCGATGATTGTGCCTTATAGCTGGTCAATCATGCTGTTTTGTGCCGGCTTTTTTATGGTAAAAACACCAGCACAACTTTCCTTATTAACAGGAAAATTAATCTTAGCCACGCTTTTCGCCTGTTTTATCTTTTATATATTCCCCGCCAAATTTACTTTTGAGCGCCCTACTGTATTAGGCTGGGCGCATTATGGCTATCAGTTTTTGCATATAACCGACAAACCTTTTAACCAGTTTCCTTCCCTGCATGTGGCATATGCTGTATTACTGGGGACGTCTTTATGGCAACTTTCAAAATCCGCTCTATATCGCCTAGCACTTTGTTGTATCTGTAGTCTCATCATCGTCTCCACCGTCCTGACTTATCAACATCATCTTTTAGATATTGCCGGTGGCTTATTACTGGCGGCGCTTGTACTGATCATGATCAATAAGCTGCGTAATAATTTAGTTTTAAAGTATTTAGTGGTGGCGATATCAGGATTTTTAATTCTATCGATAGCAGGATTCATGCTCAATAGAAGCGTTGCCTCTGGCACTTTTGCAGGGTTGTATTCTGTAGTCGCCACGTACTGGGCGTTAAGTTTTTTGGGTTTGGCATGGGCGTATCAACACCCCAACCAAACTCGTGATAAACGTTGGTTTGCAAAGGATAAGCAAGGGCGCTTACGACTGTCTACTTGGTTGATATTTGCGCCATTATTATTGGGCTACCGACTGATGTGGTATGTCGGACAACGCTATCAATTCACTCAACATAAACAGTCAAATTCTGGCTTATTGAGTCATACTGATATGGGCTCGAACTATAAAATAGCGGACTCTATATATGCGATCGCTACGCCAAAATTATTTGGCTTGTCGCAAATGAATAATAGACACTATTTGTATTTTTCAAAATTTTCGACAATTATTGTGATTGACTCCGCTGTTGAAACCAATAGCCATAATTTGAGCTTAAAAAAAGCGCTAAATACTCAGGCGGAAGTACACAAATTAGACGTTAATAATAACAGCTCATCACTCTGCAATACTTACCTATCATTTACCGCTATTAAAATTAAATATCTTTATTTTCCACTGTTGGATTTACAGTCTTTAAGAGAGGTTGCTGCTCAGGATTTTATTCATCTGTTTAAACAGATAGATACCTTAGCAAACGATGCCTTAGCAAACATTGGTATAGCGACTAATATCACGCATAAACAGCTGCCTGACAATATGGTACTGATTAACTTCCAATGCGTGATGGGATTATCCCGTAGCGTCGCCCTGCACGCTTTGTATCTGATATATCAAGGACAGTTGACTGCTGATAATTACGTCACTTGGATCAACGAGCAATATCCAAAAGCGCACCTCAATGACTATTACCTGCCCAAGTTACTCGTTAATAAGATAGAAATTTTCGCTAAAAAGAATTGAACCATTATTTTAAAATAGTGATCAATACGTCCTCGTTAATAATAGCTATGCCGTTTTGCGTCTAAACCAGATACTTACATCAGAATTCAGACACAAAAAAACCTCAAACAATCTAATGTTTGAGGTTGAAACTTTTGTATTAAAACTAAGTTTTAAATATGGCGCAGCGGACGGGACTCGAACCCGCGACCCCCGGCGTGACAGGCCGGTATTCTAACCAACTGAACTACCGCTGCTTAGGTCGTTTTTAGCATCTTCTCTTATTACAGAGACACTCGCTAAAAAGAGTGGTGGGTGATGACGGATTCGAACCGCCGACATTCTGCGTGTAAGGCAGACGCTCTACCAACTGAGCTAATCACCCTGAGCGAGGATATAACGAAGCACTGCTTCGTCCGAGCGCAAGAGAATTTACATTGTCGTAAATTCTAAAAACTCAGCACCTACATAAAGTAGGTATTTATCCGCAAGAGAAAATTCTTTAAATAGAATTTTCTAAAGCTTTGATTAACTAAAGTAGTCACTCTCTAGTTAATACTGAAATATCTTGACGATAATTTCAACAACATAGAACTTAATTAAAGCCCCTTGCTGTGGGTGTGTATTATATAGATTTACACCTGCCTGTCAAATATTATTTGCCTTTTTATTCGCTATTTTTTAACGATTTTATAAGCATAATGACAATCCCATGTTTTTATTGGCTTTATATTTAACGATAAAGCCAATATTCTTTTATTTTATTAAGAAATAACGGATTATTTGGCCAAAGCTTTTTCAATATCAGCGGTCATGGCTTCAGGTTTGGTCGTTGGCGCATAACGATCGATCACCTGACCATCACTACCAACTAAGAACTTGGTGAAATTCCACTTAATACCGTCTGTCAGTAAGCCGCCTTTTTGTTCTTTAAGCCAATCAAAAATAGGATGAGCATCTTTGCCGTTGACGTCGACCTTTGCCATCATTGGAAAGCTTACGCCGTAATTCTTTTGACAAAACGCCCCGATCTCTTCATTACTACCAGGGTCTTGGCTACCGAATTGATTGCAAGGGAAGCCCACAACGACCAAACCTTTATCTTTATATTGTTCATGTAGCGCCTCTAACCCCTCAAACTGCGGGGTAAAGCCGCATTTGCTCGCAGTATTGACAATCAATAACACCTTGTCTTGATAGTCAGAAAAGGCTTGCGGGCTGCCGTCCATACGCTCTGCAGTAAAGTCGTAAACAGTACTCATCATCTATCCTTAAATTGATTGATTTTTTTGATATTTTTGGGTGCGCCTGCCTTTTTAATAATATTAATATACAGCGCCAATAATTAAAAAGGAAGCAACACGTGCTTCCTTTTTATACCTTTAGAGAAAAATAATCTAATGGTTATATCTGAAACTACTTTTCAGATTTGTCTAAATCAATAGAGACTGAATTGATGCAATAGCGCATACCTGTCGTCTCACTTGGCCCATCTGGGAATACGTGGCCCAAATGTGCACCGCAGTTGCTACAGGTGACTTCTGTTCGAGTCATGCCCAGCGAATTATCCACATGCTCTTCGATAGCACTGTTATCGATGCCTTGGTCAAAACTCGGCCAACCGCAACTGGCATCAAACTTACTAGCAGAATCGAATAAGCTGGCGCCGCAACCTTTACAGCGGTAAACACCGTCATCAGTTGCATCATTATAAACGCCAGTAAATGGACGCTCTGTACCCTTTTCACGCATTACATGATATTCATCAGCACTAAGGCGCTCTTTCCAATCTGCTTCGGTCAGTTGGCTGATTTCTTCTTTGCTAAGTTGATTGTCTTGCATGATTGATCCTTACTTGAGTATGTATAGTCAGTCTTATATAAATCGGCTACGGTTAAAGCTCGCTTAGTCTACTATTTGTCGTAGTTCTACTTGTCTGCTTTGTAGCCAAATCACCTTAAGCTGATTGTATTATATAATCGATTACTAGGGATTTATCATCACCTTATTAGGATAACGATAGCCTTTATCTGCTGCTAGTCAGCATGATATTCAAGGGGTATATGATGACAAGCTTGATAGAGATGAGTAATAATTATCTATCGCATCATAGACCTTGTATAGCGTCACAGACAATGATGCTGTAATCAGCCACTTTAATCACATCGGTAGCAGCTGTCTATTTTTACCAACGTTATACACAATTATTTTATTAAAATTTTACTGGTAAATTTATGCTAACGCCCATGAGTAGTGAGGATGGAGCATTATCAAACGATTAGTGCAAGTTATTCTTGCATTCGTGTATTAAAAAATACTTGCATCAGCCTACCTTATGCAATAATATCTTGCATTAGCACTGGATTAAGTGGTTTTGGATTAAGTAGAAGTTCATTCGATAACACTAAATTTAACCAACTTCTTACTTTTACTCTTTATGACAAATCGATTAATAAAGGCTTAGATGATTATGGCTGATGATAAGAGCAAAGGCACACAAGCCGAACGGTTGGTACAGCTACGCCGCGACAAGGGACTCACTGCTGAGCAATTGTCACAAGCTATGACAGCAGCGGGTGCAAAGGTCAGTCGCGGTGCTATCTCGAACTGGGAGCGTGGTACCAACGGTATTGTGTCGTCTAAGCTACCAACATTGGCACGAATACTGGGCTGCAGCGAAGGGTATCTGTTGCGCGGTGAGTTGCCTCATGAGACAGCCACTGAGGCAGACTCACCTAATCGTGTTCACACCAAGGACGAGAGGCTTGATGTTCGTGACAATGTCCAAACTGATACAACAACCCCTAATGCCCGTAAAAACTCACAAAACAACCCTATGAGTGGTCACTCTATGAATCCAATAAAAAAATCCGATAAATTGCAAAACGTCTGTTATGACATTCGTGGTCCCCTACTACAAACAGCCAATAAAATGGAAGCCGAAGGCAAGCGTATACTAAAGCTAAACGTCGGTAATCCAGCGCCTTTTGGTCTGGAAGCACCGCATGAGATTTTGCGCGATGTGGCCATGAATTTGCCAGACGCGACAGGGTATTCCGACTCGCAAGGGATTTTTTCTGCTCGTAAAGCTGTCTTGCAGTACTATCAAGCAAAGGGATTACTATCAGCAGTCGATGTTCGTGATGTCTATTTGGGCAATGGGGTCTCTGAGCTGATTGTGATGACTATGCAGGCGTTAATGAACGACGGTGATGAAGTGCTTATCCCGATGCCAGACTACCCGCTTTGGACAGCGGCGGCGAACTTGGCTGGTGGCACAGCGGTACATTATCGCTGTAATGAAGAAGATAACTGGCACCCTGACATTGAAGACATTAAGTCTAAGATTACGAGCAAGACCAAGGGCATTGTGGTTATTAATCCCAATAACCCAACGGGTTCACTTTATAGTGATGACCTGCTGAAACAAATTATCCAAGTCGCTAAAGAGCATGACTTAATCATCATGGCCGACGAGATTTACGACCGTATTCTTTATGATGATATGGTACACACCCCAGTAAGCACCCTGACGGACGAGGTGCTGGTCTTATCATATAATGGCTTATCAAAATCGCACCGTATCGCAGGATTTCGTGCTGGCTGGATGATGGTTTCTGGTAAAAAACACCACGCGGCAGACTTCATCGAAGGGTTAGACATGCTGGCGTCTATGCGCCTATGCTCTAATGTCCAAGGGCAGTATGCGATTCAGACAGCGATGGGCGGCTATCAGAGTATGAAAGATCTGACCTCAAAAAAAGGCCGTCTCTATAAGCAGCGCGAAATGGCGGTGTCACGACTTAATGCGATTAAAGGCATCTCTTGCACTATGCCGCAAGGCGCGTTCTATTGCTTTCCTAAAATGGATCCTGAGATTTATCCTATCAAAGATGATATGGAGTTTATGATGGACTTATTGGTTGAAGAAAATGTCTTAATGGTTCAAGGTACTGGCTTTAACTGGGACACCCCCGATCATTTCCGTCTGGTATTTTTGCCTAATTTGCACGACTTAGAAGATGCCATGGATCGCTTAGATCGCTTCTTTGCCAAAAAACGTAAGCAATTTGGTACGGATTAAAGAGTCAATAACTATTAGAAAGATTAGAAAGGTACAAAAAAACGCTTATCGGCATGATGTCGATAAGCGTTTTTTTGTTGTTACTTTATGAGTAAAATCTAAGCTATGACGTTTCTATTTTAGAAAACGTACATCAAAATGACAAAGCTCAAGGCTGACATTGAAGCAGCGGCTGGTAAGGTGATAATCCATGCCAAACCAATGGGCTTCATTAATGCCCAATTGGTGTCTCTATTCACGACACCGATGCCAAGTACTGCCCCAACTAAGGTATGCGTACTAGAAACTGGTAGCCCCATGGTTGACGCACCCATAACGACAGCAGCAGCAGCCAGTTCAGCTGAAAAACCAGAAGCAGGATGCATTTTTGCCAAATTGGTACCGACGGTTTGAATAACTTCTTTACCGATAAACCAGAGGCCAACAATAAGCGCCACACCAAAGGTCAACATTACCGCAGGTGGTACTGCCGCTTCGGTAGCAATACTATTGGTGCGGATAACATCCATAATGGCCGCAAAAGGACCGACGGCGTTGGCAATATCGTTTGAGCCATGACTAAAGGCAAAGGCCGATGCCGTAAAGACTTGCATCCAGCTAAACATAATAAACGTCGCCTTGGTCAAATCCTCTTTATGCTTACCACGGATACTCTTGGTATATATATAGGTCGCAAGCCACACCAGCGCCGCTATCATACCCATGATTAAGAAGCCTTGCAGCGTCGTCATGCCATTATTGACATTCTTTAGACCCTTAAAGATGACCAAAGAGGCCATGACTGCCCCGCCTGCAGCAGCAATGATAGGTACCCATTGTTTCAAAGCTTTTAGGGTATCAAGGTTGCTGCGCTCGTTCTCAATTTCATAAAGCTGTTTGTAATAGTCAGTCTCTAAATCTTCAACGTCACAATCATCATCTTTATAGATTTCTTGATCACGCAACATTGCTGAGGTATAAGCCAGTTGTTCCGACTCTGAGAGCGCCTCTAAAAACTCTTTATGATTTTGTTTTAAGGTTTTCTTATTGCCTTTCAAAGTCGCGATGTACGCCTCTGTTTTATCATTATACTCAATGATATTTTTCTTAATCTGTCCGTATAAAAGGTAGGAGAAAACGCCGCCTAGTAGCGGTGATATTACCCAAGAGATCGCAATCGTTCCAATCGTTCCCCAATTCACGGTTGATAATGCCATTTCGGTACCACCTAACGTGATACCCAATACAATGGAGCTACCAACAACACCGCCGATAATGGCGTGAGTGGTCGAAACGGGTAACCCTTTTTTGGTGGCAAACAACAGCCAAAATGCGGCAGCGATAAGCGCTGACAGCATGACATAGATGAACTGGTTAGGCGTTACTGAAAGACCATCCAGATCGACAATGCCGCTGCGAATGGTATCGGTGACTTCACCACCTGCCAGCACAGCTCCAGACACTTCAAATATCGCTGCGATACCCAGCGCTTGTGGAATGGTCAACGTCCCCGCACCCACCGAGGTACCAAAGGAGTTGGCGACATCGTTACCACCAATATTGAATGCCATAAAGACACCAAAAGCGGTAGCTACGATAAATAGCGTCGTCTGCTGACGCATGGTGTAATCTAGACCCCACCACAAAAAGTAGGCGGTCATCGCAATCAGTAAAATGCCAAAAAATAGATTTATTCTCATAGAGCCAACTGATTTGGCTGGCTCAGTAGAACTGTTGGTAATACCCATACGTTGATACGCCCTGCGTAAGGTGATTGAAATTATCTGCGGTTATTAACATTGCGACGCCAATAATGATACCGTTTCCAGTATGCAAAACTTAAGAGCGTATGCGCAATGTGCTGGTCAAATTACAGCTTCGATCTACTGCCCTAGCGCACGTATTTACCTTAACCCTTAGCTATCATTAATTTAGCTATCATTAATACAGGGCGTCAGTACCATGCAATATCAAGGACCATAGATACATCATTCAACATGTCACAAAGCCGCAAGTGATAATGCCAAATCATTTGATTAAAGCATCTTGCGGCTTATAGCTTCCATTGTAATCGACTTCATCAAAATATTTAAAATATTTATATTAAATAAAACGAATGCTTTGTCCACACATCTCATTTAGTAGAAGGCAGAAATCATTACGTGCCTATTATATTAAATCTAGGCACATAATGCATGATGATATTGCAAGATTTGTAACTGCCAGTGTGCGAACCTGCTAACCTCTTTATTTAGTTATATATTATTAGGCATTTGAGAAATAACCAACCTTACTATGGCTGGTTATAACCGTTAACTGTCTGAGAGCGCGAACAGCTGTTTAATAGCGTGATCTAACACATCCAAACGCGCCTGACGCTTCTCATTGGTGGCGATGACGCACCAAGGTGCATACGCTGTGTCGGTATGTGCCAGCATATCAGCCGCAGATTGCACATAATCTGACCACTTATCGCGATTACGCCAATCATCATCGGTTAATTTAAACTGCTTATGCGGCGTCTCTTCACGCGCTTCAAAACGCTTAAGCTGTTCTTTTTTATCAATAGCCAACCAGTATTTGATGACCAACGTCCCTGCGGTGGCCAAGTCCGCCTCGAAGCGATTAATTTCATCATATGCACGCTGCCATTCATCATCTGTGGCAAATCCTTCAATACGCTCAACCAAGACGCGACCATACCAAGTACGATCAAAGATGGCGATACGACTAATACGATCCGTTTGCTCGTTTGGCAGTTTGGTCCAAAATCGCCATAGATAAGGGTGTTGTAACTCATACAGCATTGGCGCGCCGATATTATAAATTTGATACTCGCGTGGGTCGAGGGGTGCCACCAATCTTTTGATCGCCCCGCCTTTACCAGCAGCGTCCATCCCTTCAAAGGCGAAAACGATATGCCGACCTTTGCGCGCACGTAGCAACTCAGCAAGACGTGCTTGTTTTTCTGCCAACGCATCACGGTAGTCAGACTTATCGATATCGGCATCATCGATGTCTTCTAAAAATTTAGGGATTTTTACAGGTTTAAATTTCGCTGATTTAATTGCTTGCTGAGCTTGCTTGTCAGTCTCTGAGGTTGTTGCCGTATTTATTTTGCTGCTTACTAGCGCGGTTTGCATCGCTTGTAGTACTTCATGACAGAAGCGATCGGCGGCATCTGACTTATCATCACCATCAATAATGATCCAATCATCTTGCTGGCGGAGCAGTGTCGCGGCTACCTCATTAAACTGCGCAACTATCTCTGTACTATTCCAATCAATTTGATACAAAAACTGCGGGTCGGCTTCAGCGTCATTTAATCGCTCTTGTAACGTTTCGATATTGACATGGAACCAACATTTAAGCAGTCGGGTTTGATTGGCGGCTAAATCTTGTTCGAACGCTTGCAGCTTAATAAGTTGCTGCTGTAGATACGCTTGCCATTGCGCAATCGGTAACGCCTTTTCATTGTCAGATTTGTCATTGTCAGACTTGGCACCTTCTGGTTTTTGATTTTTCGATGGTTTATCATCATGGTCTGATGTTGCCATACGCATAACGTTATAGAGCAAATCGGCATACCAATTACCAAAATAAACCATCACATCGCCATGACGCGGCAGCGCTTTGGTATGTGCTTGCCAAATCGGCTGATACGCTAAGGGACAATCACCGATGGTTGCCTCAACCTTGAGTAGCCGAGGATCTACCCACTGGCGCAATTGCTTAACAGCAGTGCCTTTGCCTGCCTGCTCCATACCATTGACCAACACCAAAAGCCCTGTTGGTTTGTTGAGGGTTGGCGGCGTCTGTTGCCGCGTTGCTCGTAGGGCATATTGAGCGGTGACCAGTGCCAACCGTAGTGCATCTTTATCCATAGAAAACTGATTCAGTGGATTAGGGGTTAAGCGCTCCTCTATCACTTGCTCACTAAATTGGGCACTGACCGCTTGTGCTGCGTTGGGTTCAGTCGTATTGTCATTTTTGCTCATAATGGTCATCGTCCTATGATTGAAAGCACATCTGCTTAATCATAGCATTTGACCAATTCGGTAAATAACGCTGCTATGTAACAGTTTGACATTTGTATTCTGCTTTATTTTCTTTTAAGGTGAACACAATCTTGAGAGCATGCTTTAATAGGATCATAAAATAATAAAAAAAGGCTCAAAATAGGCATCAAAACTCAGCATAACTTTGACCACTTCATTCTCAACCTACACATAATTTTTACCTTTATATAGGATTTTTACTATGTCTGCCTTAACCGATTTACAACAGCACCTCACACATTTTTGGGCGCTACCACATCATCAAGATGCTGAATTAAACACCAAACTCAATGAAGTGCAAGTATGGCAACAAGCGCGACTCCAACGTACGCATAGTGAACTATTCGAACAGCCAAAAAACCAACTGATGGCAGACTATTTTCTGACGCAACTATACGGCGGTGATGAGTTTAAGTTATTGGCCAAGCAGTTAGAGCGGATTTTGCCAAAAGCCAAAAAGCTTGAACGCCTTGCAAAAGAATCAGCTTTAGAAGCTGGCAGTATGGGTATCCAAGCAGCAATTCTAGCGATTGAGCTAGATTTACATTTGGCTCAGTGGCTACTTGCCCAAGACTTACCAATTACCGAAGACAATATGCTAGCCGCCTATCGTACTGTCGATGAAGCGAATAAGCGCCGCATTCAGATTACCAATCTTAAGGATGTTTGCTACCGCACTGACAAGCATTTGAACTCATTTATGCTCAAACAAGCGTTCGCGTTAGCAAAAGGCACCGCCTATCGCTACAACTTTCAACCACTGTATGACTTTATCGATACCGGTTTTAAAGCCATGAAACCCCTTAAAAGCGTAAGCAGCTTTATCGAACCGTTTTGTGAACGTGAGCTTGAAATTATTGACGAAGTTCATGATACGGATAATGGCAATAAGCCCTTGGCGTTTGGTGTATTATAGGGCTAATTAGAGACTCAGTTAACTGGTGAAATTCGTTAACAGAAACAATATGTAATCGAAAAAGTATCTCAAAAAATAATCATAAAAGTGAATAACAGGATAATGCTATGACCGATAATACCAATGATAACACTACTCCCTCTGACCAAAAGCCAGCGCTCAACACCACGATTAATGGTCAGCTGCAAGATAAATTGGTCAGAGACAGCATCACTCACAGTCAAAACATCACCGCTCAAGTAAAAGCACGTCAAAGTCCTGTGCCTAATGCAACGACTGATACGAGTATTGATGCTAGCGTCAAAAAAAGTAAAAGTAATGACTTTACGCAAGTGCAAAACTTACCAACCGGAACCCCACAAGGTCAACAAACGACTATGCCAAACCATACCACCAACGCTAATAATACGTTGAATGACAGCGCAAGCAACACTTCAGCGCAAGCACAAACTGCCAAACAAACACTTTTTAACCAGCGTGATGACATCAATAATCCGCATACGCCTGATACTGATGGTAATGAGCAAACGCATTTTGGTTATAAAACGGTCAATAAAGCAGAAAAGCAAGCGCGCGTTGCTGATGTCTTTACCTCAGTCGCCAAAAAATACGACATTATGAATGACTTAATGTCATTTGGTATTCATCGCTTATGGAAACGTTATGCGATTAGCTTGTCAGGCGTACGTGCGGGTCAGCATGTACTCGATATCGCTGGCGGTACGGGTGATTTGGCCAAAGTATTTAGTCGTGAAGTCGGTCGCAACGGTAAAGTCGTGTTATCTGATATTAATGCGGCCATGTTAGAAGTTGGTCGTGAGCGCTTGATTAATGCTGGCTGCAATAATGTCGATTTTGTACTTGCCAATGCTGAAACATTAGCGCCATTTGATGACAATAGCTTTGATTTGCTTACCATCAGCTTTGGTCTGCGGAATGTCACGGACAAAGACGCTGCGTTAAAATCTATGTATCGCGTACTGAAACCGGGCGGTCGTTTATTGATTTTAGAATTCTCAAAACCTGTGTTTGAGCCATTATCAAAAGCCTATGATTTATACTCATTTACCGCATTACCAATGATGGGCAAGCTGATTGCCAATGATGCAGAAAGCTATCAATACTTGGCTGAATCCATTCGTATGCACCCTGATCAGCAGACGCTAAAGCAAATGATGCAGCAAGCGGGCTTTGAGAATTGTGATTATCACAACTTGACCGCTGGTATCGTTGCTGTGCATCGCGGTTTTAAAGCGTAGTTTTAGAAAAGAATAGTTTTAGAGCGTAGTTTTAAAAGCTGCTTATACAAACAAGCTTCTTCATAATGTGAAAACGTCTGTCATTAGGTAGGCGTTTAATCATAGTCATAACAGCCAATATTGAAATATGCGCCAGGCTTATGGCGCTCAACCAAACATGCGAGAGCCTTATGCTGACTGTTCTACTTTTGGCAGGTGCCGAAAAGCTGATTAACCTTGCCATTGCGAGTGATGAGATTACCAAATCAGGATTGGCACCGCTTGCTGGCAAAGTATTGCGACTGAATATAGCAATGCCTGAAATTCGTTTGGATATTCTATTCACCCATGAGCGTTTGCGTTTTGAGCCGGTGACGACGGACAGCGTGTTTGAGCCGAGCGGCCGTATGAACGAGCGCCAACAAGCCAGTATGGAGCGCGCCCGGATCGGTCATAGTCGTCCAGACTGTACCATTACCGTAGACAATCCAGCGCAATTGCTCAATCTGATGCGCGGCACTGAGGGCAACTTGCCAATCGCTGGTGACTATAAAGTGCTGATGCAGCTAAAGCAGTTGGTCGCAGGCTTTGACCCAGATGTGGCAGGACAGCTTGAGCCATTTATCGGTAAGCCAATGGCCAGTCAGTTGCATCTACTCATATCCCAACTCAAAGGCAGCTGGCGTCATAGTGCCAAACGTGCTTTTAATGATGTCAGCGATTGGGCCAATGATGTGGCGGGCAATAGTGTGCCTGATCCAGTTGAAGCGGCAGAAGTCAACGACCTTAAACAGCAGCTTTTAAAGCTGCGGGCTGATGTCGAACGTGAAGAGGCCAAACTTGCTGCCATTAGAATAGAGCAGGAAAAGCTTAAGGGCAACGAGTAGTCTTTTATTATTTTATAACGAATTTACTATTTATTGTCTTTTTCTATAATCTTGCCCATTTTATCAATTATAAATTTTTGTTCATTTACAGTAACCGTAGCTAATCCATTTTTGAAGTCGGTGGCATAATCATACTTAAAAGGTATTATTATGTCGTCCAACTTATTAATATAACCCCATTTATCATCTATACTTGCTCTCGCTAAGCTCTCTGAAAATCTGAAAGCATATTGATATTTCGGAGAGATTACAACGTCTCCTTTTGTATCAACAAACCCAAACTTGTTGTTGGTTAATAAAGCGACATAACCTTCTTGAAAATCACCTAGTCCTTCAAATTTTATGGGGATTACTACTTTGCCTACTCTATCAATAAAGCCCCACTTATCATTCAGCTTGACTGACCCAAAGCCTTCTGAGAACTTATCTGTTTGGTCATAAGTAAAAGGGATTACTATATTATTCATTGAATCAATATACCCCATTTTCTTACCCTTTTTCGCCCCAGCTAATCTTTCTGAAAAAGGAGCGATATAATCATACTCAAAGGGAACAACAATCTCTCCCAAATTATTGATTATACCGGCTTTCCCTTTAAAATAAATGGATGCAAACCCTTCTGAAAAAAGAGTAATACGATCATACTTAAATGGGACAACGACTTCTCCTAAAGTATTGATTACACCAACTCTTCCTTTCAAATAGACAGAGGCTAGGCCTTCTGAAAATCTATGTCCATCATCGTAAATAAGCGGGATCGCTACCTCTCCCTTTTCATCTACAAATCCAACTTTTTGCGTTTTATCATCCATAACTATGGCACGCCCGGAATATAGACAATCTGTAGTCTCAAAAATCTCTTTTTCAGGTGAATCACACTCAAACGCAAAAGCAGCGTGATTAATGAAAATCACTGTCAAGAGTGGCAACCATAGTTTATTTATTTTCACTTTAAATCCTTATAGAAATTTTTGACAGACCCAATCTGCCCTAAATGAATAATATAAGGCTCAGCCATTCTTAAAATATCTTTACCATGATAGTATTACCTCTAAAATTTATCTAGTTTGATCATATCTTTTAAATTTACTTAGAGTAATTTTGCCCATGCTATTATCCCATCGCGCCCGTTTACTTGAGCTTTGGCGTATCGCCGCAATATATCGCATTGATACGCACTTTTCTATTGAAGAGGCGCCACAGCTGCAACCTTTAGCACGTTTAATTCGCTTGCATCCAGCCGCTTGGGGTAAAAAGCATCAGCCAAACGCGATTAAATATGCGCTTGAGGACATGGGTACGCTGTTTTTAAAATTAGGCCAACTACTGTCAACACGTCGTGATTTGGTGCTGCCTGAGATCATCGCTCAACTGGTTCAGCTACAAGACAAGGTTAAACCATTTAACTCTGATGTGGCCATTACCCAAATCCAAGACCCTAAGCATGGTCTTGGGCAGTCTATTGGCACATTGTTCGCACGCTTTGATGTCAAACCGCTAGCGGCTGCTTCTATCGCCCAAGTACACACTGCCGCCCTGCATGATGGTCGTGAAGTCGTCATAAAGGTGGTTCGTCCCGATATCCGCACCACGATTATTTCTGACTTTGAGCTACTACGTGAATTGGCAAGCTGGGCATCCGCTCGTATTGAAGCGGCGCGTGCCGTACATATCATCGATATTGTTGAGGATTATCGTCAAGTCATGCTTAACGAGCTAGACTTGACGTTAGAGGCAGATAATACCACCCAAATGCGCAATAACTTCTTGGGTTCAGCATTAATGTATGTGCCTGAAGTTTATGATGCTGCCAAAAATGTGATGGTGATGGAGCGTATTCAAGGCGTCCCTATCTCGCAAGTTGAGGTGTTTGATAAGCTTGGTTATGACCGAGCAGCATTGGCAAAGAAAGGCTTAACGATATTTTTTACCCAAGTATTTCGCGATAACTTTTTTCATGCCGATATGCATCCGGGTAATGTCTTTGTAGAAACGCCGCCAGTCAAAACACTCACTGCAGATATGGCAGCGGTGGATTTGGGTCATGAGCCACGCTATATTGGTCTTGATTGCGCCATAATGGGTACGCTATCAAAAGACGATCAGCTTATCGTCGCGCGTATGCTGTTGGCGGTAATGAATAACAACTTTACGGCGATGGTTGATATCGTCAGCCGTGCTGGTTGGATACCGCCCAATACCGATAAGCATGCTTTAATGCGCGATATGAAACGTACTGTCGGCCCGATGCTGCAAAAATCTATTAATGATATCGACTTTGCTGGTGTGTTAATGCAGATTTTAGATATCGCCCGTCGCCACCATATGAGTATTCCGCCGCAATTAATGCTGCTACTTAAAACCTTGGTGCATGTCGAAGGACTTGGTCGTGATTTATATCCTGACCTTGATATCTGGTCGCTCGCCAAGCCCATTTTAAGTAGCTGGATTAAAGAGCAGCTCGATCCGATGCGTAACTTGCAACACTTACGCCAGCAGTTGCCAGAGATTTTATTATCAACGACTGATATTCCTAAGCTACTAGATCAAGGTCTACAAAGCCTTGCCTCACAAGGGTCGCGCCAAGACAGTCAGCTGCGAGAAATACAGCAGATACGCGCTGACATGCTTAATGATCGTCGCCGTGATTGGCTAGCGCTGTCAGGTTTTGCCGTGTTTATTGCCATCGCTACACAAGTCGGTTGGTTTGCGCCTATCTTTTATTTATTGGCTATGATTGTCGTTATTTGGCGGGTTCTAGCTTAAGCATATTTTTGAGCTTTATATCCTTCATAAAAAATGCGCCTACTTTTAATGATTTAAATTAAAAGTAGGCGCATTTTGTTTTCATTATTAAAGCATTTGATCAATCGCCATCTGCGTTAATACCCGACCACGCGCCGTACGTAATACATAACCTTGCTGAATGAGGTATGGCTCAATCACATCCTCGAGCGTACCGCGATCCTCAGCCATAGCCGCTGCGACTGCTTCAACGCCAGCTGGACCACCATCAAAACGCTCGTGTAATATCTCAATATAACGTCTGTCCAGATGGTCAAGACCACGTCTATCAACGGCCAGCATATCGAGTGCACTACCCGCAATCGCACCATTGATACTACCGTCGCCTCTCACTTCAGCATAATCACGCACACGGCGCAGTAAACGATTGGCAATCCTTGGCGTCCCACGTGCACGGCGCGCGATCTCTACCGCCCCGTCTTCACTCATCGGTACACGCATCAAGCGGGCGGCACGACTCACAATCGTCGTCAAGTCAGCTATATTGTAAAACTCTAAGCGCTGCACAATCCCAAAACGATCACGCAATGGCGACGTCAGCAGACCTGCTCGGGTGGTTGCCGCAACTAGAGTAAAGGGCGGCAAATCAAGCTTGATAGAACGCGCCGCCGGCCCTTCGCCAATCATAATATCTAGCTGAAAATCTTCCATCGCTGGATACAGTATCTCTTCAATGACCGAACTCAAACGATGGATTTCATCGATAAATAGGACATCACCTTCTTCTAAATTGGTCAGCATCGCTGCCAAATCACCTGGACGCTCAAGCACTGGCCCTGAGGTAGAACGCAGATTACCACCCATCTCACGAGCAATAATATTGGCAAGCGTGGTTTTACCCAAACCTGGTGGACCAAAAATCAGTGTATGATCCAATGGCTCACCACGACCACGTGCCGCACCAATAAAAACTTCCATCTGCTCACGCACCACCGGCTGACCAATGTATTCAGCCAATAATGCCGGTCGAATATTGGAGTCAGGCGCATCACCTGCCCCCTCGAATGGATTAATCAAACGATCTTGCATCATATGTTTTATCATTATATTAAAAAATTAGGTATAAATAGCATAACCAAACGCTACGCATAAGTCATGCAAAACATCTTAAAGCAGCCACTAAATAAAGCACAGCCTAAAACAAAAATAAGCGACAATGAATGTCGCTTATCTATTTAAGAGTTATTTATAGTTAATAATAGTAGTGAGCTAAATGAATTAAAAGCCTGACAACTGTTGCAACGTGGCTTTTAGCAAACCTTGGGTATCGGCAAAGGTATCGCCATTACTTTTAGCAGCTTTAATCGCTTGCTGAGCTTCTCTTTCTTTATAGCCAAGACTGATCAAAGCGCCTTCAACCTCAGCGATGATGTTGCCCTCGTGAGACACCTCAGCAGGTTGCATAGCAAACTCTAAATGACCGCTATCGACTTCAATATTTTTCAGCTTATCTTTTAGCTCAATCAATAGGCGCTGTGCTGTCTTTTTACCAATACCCGGGATACGGGTTAATGCCGTCTCTGACTCTTGCTCGACGTGCATTTTTAGCTCAGCAGCTGACATTGCCGATAGCATGGCTAATGCCATTTTTGCGCCAACGCCATTTATTTTAATCAATTGACGAAAGACATCGCGCTCTTTACGATCGATAAAACCATAAAGCAGCTGCGCATCTTCACGCACATGAAAATGCGTCCAAATGCTCGCCTGCTCGTTGAGACGCAACTGGCAAAATGACGGTAGCGGTAGCTCAATATCATAGCCGACACCAGAGGTGGTCATGACACAGGCAGTCGGTGCCATCAAATACTGCACTTGTCCGCTAATCAATCCAATCATAACCCACTACCTCTTATAAGAATTATCATAAAATTCAGCCAGCTGCAGAACGAAATATCTCAATAATCATTTATTCGATAAGTACTTTTTAACGTCAAATCTACTAATAAAAATCGACCATACCTTCAAGACTAATAGGGCGAATCTTATGTGCTTGACCAGCAGAACCAAAAGCTTCAAAACGATTGGTACAGATATCTGACATCGCAACCATAGACGCTTTAAAGTATTTACGGGGATCAAATTCGCTTGGGTTTTCTACTAAGAATTTACGGATTGCACCTGTTGATGCCAAACGTAAATCGGTATCGATATTGACTTTACGGACACCATGCTTAATCGCTTCAACGATTTGCTCAACCGGTACACCATAAGTCTCACCAATATCACCGCCATTTTCATTGATGACTTTAAGCCACTCTTGCGGCACTGACGACGAACCATGCATGACCAAATGGGTGTTAGGGATACGGGCATGAATCTCTTTTACGCGCTCAATGGATAAGATATCGCCCGTCGGTGGACGCGTGAATTTATACGCACCGTGACTGGTACCAATGGCAATGGCTAGCGCATCAACGTTGGTGTCTTTAACGAACTGCTCAGCTTCATCAGCACTAGTCAATAGCTGCTCGTGATCTAATATACCTTCTGCTCCAGAGCCGTCTTCTTCGCCTGCCATACCGGTCTCAAGGCTACCTAAGCAACCAATTTCGCCTTCTACCGACACGCCACATGCGTGTGCCATCTTGACGACTTCGCGAGTCACGCTGGCATTATAATCATAGTCCATTGGCGTTTTGCCATCTTCACCGAGCGAGCCGTCCATCATCACTGATGAGAAGCCAAGCTGAATTGAGCGCTGGCAAATAGCAGGTGACATACCATGATCCTGATGCATCACTACTGGGATATGTGGCCACTCTTCGATAGCTGCGATAATCAAATGACGTAAAAACGCCGACCCTGCATAACTACGTGCTCCAGCACTGGCTTGGACGATGACAGGTGAGTCACAGGCGTCGGCCGCCATCATAATTGCACGCATCTGCTCTAAGTTGTTGACGTTAAAAGCAGGAACACCATAGTTGTGTTCAGCGGCATGATCTAGAAGTTGACGTAACGATATTAAGGCCATAAAACGCTCTCTGATTAGATTTTAAAATAAATACTTGTAACTATGTGGTGATTACAAGTGTTCTATCCTCGCTGCAAGGTCGTTAAATCGACAAGCAGCACTATAGAACGGGTGGGAAAAAATGCAGGATTTTGATTAGCAATTAGCACGCGCCGATTATAGCAAATTTTGATCGTGCTTCGTAGCGGTTGCACGACTATTTATTGAGATGACAGGTTTGGGTTCACGAATTATTCACGGTATTGGATGTTTAAATTTATTAATCGATACAACGCAAAAAGCCTTGGCGATTACCAAAGCTTTCTAAATATTTTGAGGGCTTATATAGCAACTGGTATTTATAACCAATGCTTAAAATCAAAACTACTAATTAGTACTGTTGTTCTGCTTCTACGGCATTTTCACTGGCTTTATCTTCAACAGCAGCTGCACCATCAGCAACCGCGCCAGCAGTAGCGGATACGGCTTCATTTGCGCCTACCACAACCGCTTCACCAGTATTTGCTAGTGCATCAGTAGCAGCGGCACCAGCATTATCAGCGCCTTCGGCGACTTCAGCACCAGCATTTTGTGCAGCAGCTTCAGCTTCAGCAGCAGCGGCTTCTGTTTCGGCAGCGGCAGCGTCAGTGTTAGCAGCAGCGTCATCACCCGCTGACTCAGCAGCAGCTTCAGTTTTGTCTTGCGTTTCTTGGCTACATGCAGTGATTGCAAAAGTACCAGCAAGTACGCTAGCAAGTAATAAATGGCGTTTTAACATAATAAACCTCTCGTAAATAAAGCATGTCAAATACATGATTTGCGCTATTTTATAGAGTGCAAATTAGACATGCAATAATAATTTTCAGTATAGAAACAAATAATTACTACTTAATAATAATCCGTGCCTGTTCGTACTTAGTGCTTTCATACTAGCAAGTTAAACAAGAATGATAAGACAAATACCACAGTCACCCTATTATTTTTATAGCCTAACTTTTTATAGAGTAACTTAGATGCTCATCATAGGTTGTACATCTAATGTTACTCAATTGCTGAAGTATCGTTAAGCAGTTATGCTCTAATTTGTAATGCAGCAACGGCAGGTAATACCTTGCCTTCTACGAACTCTAAGAAGGCACCACCACCCGTTGACATATAGCTCACGCCATCGGCTACTTGATATTTATCGATAGCAGCTAAAGTATCACCACCGCCAGCGATTGAAAAACCTTGACTATTTTTGACTGCATCTGCCACTATTTGCGTCCCATGACCGAAAGCATCCACCTCAAAAACCCCCACTGGACCATTCCACAAAATGGTCTTTGCATTAGTAATAGCCTCAGCCAATTGCTTGGCGCTTTCTGGAGCGATATCTAATATCATATCATTGTCGCCAATCGCATCAACTGACTTGATGGTAGCAGTGGCTTGTTGTAATGAGCCAGTAAAGTCAGCAAAATCGATCTCATTTTTATCAGCGACAACAACATACTCAGGCAATAAAATCTCAGTTTTAGTCATAATGTCACGAGCGGTATCGAGCAAATCTGCTTCATATAAAGACGCACCAACACTATGACCTTGTGCTGCTAAGAAAGTATTGGCAATACCGCCACCAACGATAATTTGGGCGCACACTTCTGCCAAGCTGTGTAGTACTTCTAGCTTGGTAGATACTTTTGAGCCACCAACAATGGCTAGCATCGGTTGCGCTGGCGTTTCAAGCGCTAAGCTCAAGGCATCAAGCTCAGCGGCCAATAATGGTCCTGCACAGACTGTCTTGTCGGCTTGATGCATCGCTTGGGTCACACCCTCCGTTGACGCTTGTGCACGGTGAGCAGTACCAAAAGCATCCATCACAAACACATCGCACAAATCTGCATAAGTGTGCGCCAAATCGGCATCGTTTTTCTTCTCGCCTTTATTAAAGCGCACGTTTTCTAGTAGTACCACTTCACCTGCTTTGATTGAAACACCCTGAGTCAGATAGTCGGTGTTTAAACTAACGGGCGCGGCCAATTTGTCGCTTAAATAGTCAGCAACAGGTGCTAGAGAGTAGATCGATTCAAAACTTCCTTCGGTTGGCCGACCGAGATGTGAGCAGACAATCACCGCCGCGCCTTTTTCTAACGCCATTTTAATCGTAGGTAAACTTGCTTGCAAGCGAGCTGCACTCGTAACCTTGCCGTCTTTAATAGGCACATTGAGATCCTCTCGAATCAATACAACCTTCTCTTTTAAATCAAGCTCACTCATACGCAAAAAATTCATTACCTGCTCCTATGCATCAGTCTGTCTGTTAATCAATCGTTTTATGGCTTTATTCAATGGTTTTTCATTCAATGATTTTTCGAAAAGGGGTATGACCAGCCATTTCTTATAATCGTATCTCTTCTATCGGCTGGCTTTGCTCATGTTAGTTTATAAAATAGGTCTGACAATCTTCAAAAGCGGTGTATTCTACCAGTTTTCTAACGATTGCTCACAAGGAACTGCCATAAATTTTGGCGACTGTAGCGACATAAAAACTGTGAAAACCTAAAGATTGCGATAGTGCTTACCTTAACTGGATACTGCGGCAGCCATATCGCGCGCTTGCTACCTGAAGTTCGTTTTAAGTACTTTAAAAGTCAGTAACATTTCGTGGTGGTACTTAATAGTCAGGCTGTTTATGATAGAAAGACGCTTTATAATAAAGTGCCTATTTATAACAATTTTATAATAATTGCGCTCGACAATAACAATAACAATAACCTCAGGAGAATAAAATGACTATTGATGTCAATAATGCCAAGCAAAACTTGTTAAAGCTTAAAAAAGAATATGAAACAAGGATTGATAAAATAGAAGATCATATCCAAAACCCACAAGATGACCTTAACGAGCATTGGGAAGATCAAGCCATCTCCTATCGTCAGAACGATATGCGCCAAAGTCTGAGAGATGAAGCGCGCCAAAATTTAGTCTATGTCGAAAATGCCTTGAGCCGTATCGAAAATGGCACTTATGGTGAGTGTGAGGTATGTGGCAAACTGATTGAAGAGCAACGCTTGGAAGCACTGCCCTACGCTACTTTATGTATGGATCATGCCAAATAACGTCTTTTTTTAGCGATATTCCTAGGGCGTGTCCTCAATTCAACCGATAGCAATCTAAATGGGCTAAAAATGGTTAAATCTTGCCAAACATCGTCAAATAGCTAGGTAATATCTCGATATTATCTGCACTATTTTCCTTGTTTGACTGCAATTTACCTCATTTTTATCACCATTTTTAAAATGAGGACACGCCCTAGCTTAAAAGCTAATGAACAATGAAACTATTTAAGAAACCTTTAAGCACTCACTCGGTAATTATACCCACCACCTGTTACTAAGCAGGCGCACTCCAGACGTTGAGCGCCTGCTGCCACTGTTGACAACGCTCAGCTATTTTATGCTCTGGCAAATCCATAATATCCCCTACTACTGCCACATAAGCAATCGGCAAACCTGCCAGCTCAACGATATTTTCTGCAGTCAAGCCGCCTATGACGCATAGTGCAATACCCTGCTGACATCCATCGACCAGCTGCTGACGCGAAATAACGTCTGCCTTAGGTTTGGTCGTAGAGGCAAATACTGCACCCATTGCAGCATAACTGGCGCCAGCAGCGTGCGCTCCTTTTACCAGCTCTACATTGCCATGACAGGTGCGACCAATAATTTGATCTGCTAATAGATCTTGCTTGGCATCTTTAATTTCACCATCTTCTTGCCCTAAGTGAACCCCAACGCCAAGCTTGGCAGCCAGCTTGATATCATCATTGATGACGACTGGCACATTGTATGCTTTAGCCAACTCAGCTATCTGTCTAGCCTCTTCGTATAAATGTGCGTCACCATCAGGCAATGACAGGACTTGCTTACGACGAATTTGTAACAGCCCGATAAACCCTGTCGCTAATGCTGCTTTTAATTTGCGATACAGCAGCGCAAACTCATCATCATTGGTCAATAAGTATAGCTTTGGTGCTGGTGTGATAATCGATGCTTGAGTCATATAATTTTCCTAGGACACGTCCTAAATTCAACACAATAAAAAGGCCGTTACATTACATAACAGCCTCTTTATACCCACTAAACCAATCCGCTTACACTGTACGGCGAGTCGCCAAACTGTTTAGGATATTTTTGGCATCACCCCAACGCGTCGCTGAGCTGTTTGCGCCCAAAATGACAATAATAGCAGGACGGTTATTCACACGGGTTTCCATTACCACACAACGACCTGCCTCATTAATAAAGCCGGTTTTTGAGATACCAATTGGATAATCGCCTGAACGGACTAGAGAGCTGGTATTGTTGGCTTTATAAGTACGGTTACCATTTGAGTAATTGGCCACGTAAAAGTCATAACTCTTAGTCGTAGAGAAGCGACGGATTACATCATAGTTACCAGCAGCACGTACCATTTTTACCAAGTCATTTGACGAAGCCACATTACGTTTATCGAGACCCGTTGGATCACCAAAATAAGCCGTCGTCATGCCAAGCTCTTGCGCTTTACGGTTCATCGCTCGTATAAAGGCATCATAGCCGCCTGGATAGTTACGCGAGAGACTTTTGGCAGCAGGGTTTTCTGATTTCATCAATGCCATTAATAGCATTTCAGCACGATTCAAACGATCGCCAGATTTAAGGTTTGAGCTGGCGCGTTTTGGACCGACGAAATCTTCAGGATCTAGGGTAATCTCTTCACGCATATCAAGACCAGCATCTAACACCACCATCGCCGTCATTAGCTTGGTGATACTCGCCATAGGGCGGGCGACGTCGGCATTTTTTTCGTAAATAGATTCACCAGTTTCGGCATCGATCACCGCCACACTGCGCGAGTCAGTGCTAATCGGAATCATACTGCTGCTGCCAAAGCTACCGCGATAAGTGGTGTTATAGCTATTGGCGTTATTATAGCTGTTGTTGCTGCTACCGAAACTACTGGTCTTACTGTTCGTAATATTGGTCGTGCCATAGCCATTATCGACTTTTTTAATGGTCGAATCATTAGACTTATACATGATATTACGTGCTTCAGACAAGCTATCAGCACCGCCCCAACTCATACGAGCACTAGAGCCAGTATCAGCGCTACCATTAATCGTAAGTGCAGCTTGCGCAATACTGCCCAGACTCAATGAAATCATAGCAACAACTAGCTGCTGTTTGGTTAATGGTAAGAGCTTCATTCTTCCCCCTGCTGTCGCGCTGCTATTCAATAGATAATCAGTTACAGACTAACTAATAGCAACAACGTACGTAGCGTTTGTGGTTATGTTTGTAGGTACTCACATAGAGTTTTTGTATTTTTAGTGTATCATGGTTTGCATTTAAGTTTAATCTACTAAATCAATTAGATGAGTATTTTTTAACCTGCTTGAAATTTTGCTACATTTAAATTAGATTCTAGCAATATTAATTAACACTAGAGCAATATATGATGATAGTAGAGGATAAAAATAATTGCTCTGCAAATCCTATTATAAAATAATAAAAATCTCGATTGTTCTTACAGATATACAGATTGCTTCAGATGGTTTAACGTTCACCATGCAACCTTCATTTTGATAGACAGCAAAGAGTACAACTATGATACGAGTATTAGTAGTAGATGATCATGATTTAGTGCGGATGGGTATTAGCCGTATGCTAGCAGACAGTGCTGATATCGAGGTCGTTGGTGAAGCTGACAGCGGTGATATGGCGATTAAACTGGCCAAACAGCTGCACCCCGATGTAATTTTGCTCGACGTTAATATGCCCAATATCGGCGGGCTTGAAGCAACTAAGCGCTTAATTCAGCTGGATTTGGGCATCAAGATTTTGGCCGTTAGTAGTATGTCGGCGCAACCATATCCATCTATGTTGATTAAAGCGGGCGTCAATGGTTACATCACTAAAGGCACACCACTTGATGAGATGATACGCGCGGTCAAAAAAATCTATCAAGGCGGGCGTTATTTTAGCCAAGATGTCGCCGAACAGTTGGCTGACGTTTTACTGTCAGATAATGCCAACTCACCTTTTGACTTGTTGAGTGACCGCGAAAAACAAGTGGCGATGATGGTGGTTAATTGCCAAAGTCCTCAGCAAATTGCCGACCAGTTGTTTGTGAGTGTCAAAACCATCAATACCTATCGCTATCGCATTTATGAAAAAGTCGGCGTTGATAGTGATGTGAAGTTGACCCATCTCGCTATTCGTCATGGTCTCATTCAACCGTAGACCCCTTAATACTCTTTTTATTACGGCCAATTTATGAAATTTGCGCTCAGAGCCGTTTCTGTCATTACCCATTATCTTCAGCAAGATGAAACGCTGCCGCTACCGCAGTTACGTCGATTGGGACTGATCTATAGCAGTTATCGATTTATCGTTAGCCTGTTTTTTATGCTGATGGTGTATGTGACGGTCAAAGCTGATAATGGCTTATTACTGCCAAGTCTATTGCAGCAAACGGCGCTGAGTTTTTATGTCATTATTAGTCTGATTTTGCTTGGCTTATTTTATGTAGTCACCAAGCATTTACGG
The DNA here is from genome assembly GCF_040309625.1 of Psychrobacter sp. 78a-MNA-CIBAN-0178. NCBI lineage: Bacteria > Pseudomonadati > Pseudomonadota > Gammaproteobacteria > Moraxellales > Moraxellaceae > Psychrobacter > Psychrobacter sp. 78a-MNA-CIBAN-0178. Next base: position 39,549 of record NZ_JBEOOZ010000016.1, on the reverse strand, counting down.
CGTCAGCTGGGTTTTGGACTGGTATTAGACGTCATTATTTTGAGCCTTTTGCTGTATACCAATGGCGCTCCTGATTTACAGCTCACCATGCTTTATATGGTCGTTGTTGCCGCCAGCTTCATGCTACTGCATGGCTCGCAAGCGCTCATCATTACCTTACTCGCCATTATTTTTGTTATTTACCAGCAGTTTTTTTATGCCATTGCCAATAGCATGAGCTTGGAAAATTTGGGCGATGCCTTGCTGATGTCAGCAAGCTTTTTGGCAGTAGGAATTTTGAGCTGGTCTATTTCCCAGCGCTTGGTACAAGTCGAACAAGTCGCCGCGCATCATGCCAAAGAGGTCGAACGACTGAATGTAATCAATCAAGAAGTCATCACCCAAATGGTCAATGGGGTCATAGTGATTGATAGACAGCAGATTGTATTGGCAAACCTAGCCGCCCATCAGCTACTCAGTATCCCCAATCCTCCGCTGGCGTCTCTGATTGATACGCCTAGTCATTTAAGTTATGAGCAAAACAACCTCGAAGCCGCCCTTCTTGCTGACTTTCAGCAGCAGCTCAGAGAACAGCATCTGCAACTTCTTGATGCTTGTTTATCGGTCGCTGAAGGGCAATCACGTAGCTTTGTTTATGAATTGCCTGCCGTCGCAAATGCCTCTGTCGTCGGCAAGCTACGCGTACAGATTATCCCGCTAAAAGATAACAGCAAGCTTATCCTGCTAGAAGACTTGCGCCGTGAGCAAGCCAGCGCTCAACAGTTAAAGCTTGCCTCGCTTGGGCAACTGACTGCCAGTATCGCTCATGAAATCAGAAACCCGCTCGCCGCTATTTCACAGGCCAGTCAGCTACTGATGGAAGATGTCGAAGAAGGTGAGAAGAAGGCCGCCGATCATAATAACAATACTATCAGCTCTACTCTTGAGCCCTTAGTAGCGCCGACAGCTGCTACCGACAGCGATATAACAGGCAATCACGAGCTTTATAAAATGATCTTTGCGCAAACCAAACGCGTCAACCGTATTATTGAAGACATCTTAAAACTGTCGCGCCAACAGACCGCTAATCAGCAATCGATTCTACTGGCTGAGTGGTTGCCGGTGTTTTTGGACAATTATTTTCGAGATCATGACGTGTTTTTGCGTGTCCATAGTCAATCCACTATCTCATTCGATACGCACCAGTTAGAACAAGTATTAATTAATTTAATCAACAACGGTCTACGTCACAGTAGCTACGCTCACCCTCATGCTTTTGTGGAAATCGAAATTTATTGTGCCGATAACGATGTTATAATCGATATTTTAGATGGTGGTATGGGCGTTAATGCCAGTGATTTACAGCATTTATTCAATCCGTTTTTCACTACTGACAAAGCCGGAACAGGTTTGGGATTGTATTTATCGCAGGCGTTCTGTGAAGCCAATCAGGCTCGTTTACTCTATATTCCTGAACTCCAAAAAACCTGCTTTCGCTTGATTGCCCCTGCTATCGATGTCGATAATGATGCCGATAATAAAATGAGATGAAGTATGACAGTAACCGCGCTAGTCGTTGATGATGAAGTGGATTTGTGCCGCTTGATGCAAATCACCTTAACCAAGATGGGGATCAAAAGCGATGTGGCTTATACCTTATCGCAGGCACGCGCCTACTGGCAGCAAAACAACTATGACTTTTGTTTGACCGATCTCAAATTACCGGATGGCTCAGGACTAGAGTTGGTCAAGGACATCAGCAATAACTCTAGTACACCAATAGCCGTGATTACTGCCCATGGTAGTATGGATTTGGCTATAGAAGCGTTGAAGTTAGGGGCTTTTGATTTCGTCAATAAACCGCTTGAGCTGCCACGCTTACGCCAGTTGGTCGAAAATGCGCTCAAGGTCATTCACCAAAATAACGAAGCAGAAACCACACCTGAATGCTCACCCGAGCAGCAAATGTTGGATAGCCGTTTGATCGGTGACTCTGCTGTCATGCACCCACTCAAAAACACTATTTTAAAATTGGCACGCTCACAAGCGCCAGTATTTTTATCGGGAGCTTCGGGCACAGGCAAAGAAGTGGTTGCCAAACTGATCCATGATTTAAGCCCACGTCGAGATGGCAGTTTTGTACCCGTAAACTGCGGTGCGATTCCTTCAGAGCTCATGGAGTCAGAGTTTTTTGGTCATAAAAAAGGCAGCTTTACCGGAGCCGTTGCTGATAAGCAAGGCCTGTTCCAACAAGCAAATGGTGGCACGTTATTTTTAGATGAAGTGGCAGATTTGCCCTTAGCAATGCAAGTCAAACTACTACGCGCCATCCAAGAAAAAACCGTGCGCGCCATCGGTGATACCAAAGAAGTACCCGTCGATATCCGTATCTTATCTGCGACCCATAAAGACTTGAACCAACTGGTACAAGATGGACTGTTTCGGCAAGACTTGTACTACCGTATCAATGTGATTGAACTAAAGCTGCCCACGCTTAATGCGCGCCGTGATGATATTCCCGTCTTAGCCAAGCATTTTTTGGCAATGATCGCAGAAGAATGGCAATTAGACACCCCGCCCTCATTGACAGCGGCCGCTTGCGAGCGCTTGCAGCACCATGATTTCGCTGGTAATGTCCGTGAGCTACGCAATTTACTTGAGCGCGCTGTGACATTGGCAGAAACCTGCACCATTGACGTCAGCCATTTGGGTCTAGCGGAACTTGATACTCATCAAGAGATTCATACTCAGCAAAGTCAAAATACCAATGCAGTTGATAATACAACGCCAACATCTAACCATAAATCAGCTGACCAGCCAACAATGACATCTGTCAGCAGTAAAGAAGAAGTCAGCCAAGCCTCAACAGCGCATAGTGCTGAGCAAACAAAGACCAATCTACATCCTTATCGCACCATTACTCAGCATTATCCCTCAACCATTCAGCGTTCGAGGGCTAATAACGCAGAACCTAATCGTAGTGTCGCCAATTCTACAGAGCAGCAATTAACGAGCAATCACGCGGCGCTTGATGAACAAGACAGTTTGCAAAATGGCTTAAAGGAAGTTAAAGACGGTTTTGAAGGTCAGTTACCTGCCAAAGGGCTAGAGCATTACCTGCAAGAACAAGAGAAAAATCTGATTATTACTGCTCTTAAGCAGACAGGCTGGAACAAGACGCAAGCCGCAGAACTGTTAGGAACGACGTTTCGCTCTTTACGCTATCGTATGAAAAAGCTCGATATTGATGAAGATCAGTCCGATTAACTTTTGCAGATAATAAGCAGCTTTGAGCGTAACGATATGATGGTCAACAAGTAATATCAAACGTCAAAAATACGATTGGCCGTGTCAAAATCGCTTAGCATGCAATGCATAGTACTTGCACCCTTTCCCTTTGCTGCTGTAATTTTTTTGAGTGGTATCAATTATATTTAGAGCTATCGTTAGCTACTTATTTTTTATTTGTCCGATCTTCGAGCGTATTATCCTCTACAGCTGAATTTCTCACAAAGCGAATACCCGACGCCAGTGCTTGTGCCCTGAGTAAATCCAGAGCCTGCTGCTCCCAAGTATTCTCATTGCCTAATAAAGCGACATCAGGCTCGACCCCGATACCGTCTATCTTATTGCCTGCCGCCGTCACATAATTGGCCACGGTTAGCTTAACAGCCTGCTCGTCATTCAAAGGTATCACCGACTGTACCGAACCTTTGCCATAGCTCACCTCACCAACAATAGTGGCGCGTTTTTGTGCTTGTAAGCTGCTTGCTAATACTTCTGCAGCGGAGGCAGAATAGCGGTTTTGTAACACCACTACGGGCAATGGCTTGAGTATCGCAGCGCCTTGTGTCGATAAAACCCGAGAATCATCTTGGCGACCTCTCACTTGTACCACATCGGTGTCCACCATAAATAAGCTGGCCACACTCACCGCAGAGGTTAGAACACCACCCGGATTATCACGCATGTCTAATAAAATGCCAGAGACCGGAGACTCTAGGCTAATGAGACCTTGCAGCAACTTTTCACGACTGTTGTTCTGAAAAGCAGGCAGTTTAATCACCGCCAGACCGTCTACAAAACGTGTCTCAATCACTTGCGGATGATTATTGTTACGCTGTAACGTCGTAGTATGCTTACGGCGACCCGCTTTAGACGTGACAATATCCACTTGTGTGCCTGCAATGCCGGTCAAAAGCTGCTCGACATCATTGCTTTGTCTGTCGTCATCCAGCTTAAACTCATCAACCTGATGCAAGTAATCACCGACTGCTATGCCTTTTTTATCTGCGGGTGAGTCATTAAGCACCTCGGTGACCACCCAATAGCCAGCCTTTGGTCGATACATCACTTTGATGCCGACGTCGCCGACATCCCCTTCGGTAAAAGCGCGCAGGTTTTCGTAGGCCTCAGCATCCAAAAATTCAGCGTGGCTGTCTAGTTTGGTCAACATACCACTCATCGCATTGTTAAATAACTCTTCGTCATTGACGGTATCCACATATTCACGGCGTACCAAATCTACGACCGCCACAAACGTCTTTAAAGTCTCAGGAGAGATGGCATTCAGTGACACTTGTTCCACTTCAGCGGGGATATCCGTGTTGATATCGTCTGCTTCATCAGTCAAAGCGCTTTCATCTGCAACGCTATCTATTGCATCATCAGACGCGTCAGCAGCATCTAACATATCGGCAATATCAGACAAATCATCTGCATCATTTTCTACCGATAACTCATCAGCATTGAGACTGATAAGCTGCAGACTGGCCGTCGGGCTGCTCTCGTCATCTATAGCAGCCTGTGCTTGCATGCCAGCGATATTCAACCCTATGAAACTGGCTATGAGTACGGGTTTCAAGACGGTCGACGTTATCAATGCGGTCATCATTGATGATTTTTTTAGTCGTTCAGACGCTGATGAGCGCTTAAGGCAGATAGAATGCATAAAAAACTCACCTAAATAAAAAGAAAATATGCAACGTTATTATATGGCAATTGATGAATAATATCTTGTAATGTAGCATTAAGAAGGCAGCGAAGATTAGAGCAAATAGATTAAAAATCTATCCTAAAAAAGGGAAGGATCGTAGATACCCTTCCCCTTTCCTTCCTTGCTCTTTATCCTTTTTCTTCATGCACTAACCGCTTCATCTGCCCTGATAACATCATAGTAGTTAACAGACGAAAAGCTCAGAAGGACTGAATCACGATACTGGAATCAATAGGTTTTCACCCGTCATTTCTTCTGGCGCAGTGATATTCATCAATGACAAGATGGTCGGTGCGATATCGCTAAGCTTACCGCCACTACGTACTTGTACTTTTTGCTCACCAATATAAATCAGAGGCACATGCTCGGTGGTATGTTGGGTATGCACCTGCCCACTTTCGTAGTCTTGCATTTGCTCAACATTGCCATGGTCAGCGGTAATGAGCATATCGCCGCCAGCTGCTCGTACTGCTGACTCAATACGGCCAACACAGACATCTAACGCCTCTACCGCTTGCACGGCTGCTTCAAAGATACCGGTATGCCCTACCATATCACCATTGGCATAATTGACAATCAATACATCATATTTGCCCGACTCAATTGCTGCTACCAACTTATCGGTCACTTCAGGAGCGCTCATTTCTGGCTGCAAGTCATAAGTGGCGACATCTGGCGACGGCACAAGAATACGTGTCTCGCCTTTATACTCTGCTTCGCGACCACCACTAAAGAAAAACGTCACGTGCGCGTATTTTTCAGTTTCGGCTATGCGCAGTTGCGTTTTACCTTGCTCTTGCAAATATTCACCCAGCGTATTGGTCAGAGAGGTTGGGTAATAAGCAATACTGGTCTTCGGGCTATCAGCTAAAATGTCTGAGTACTTGGTCAACATGACAAACGCCGCCAACTTTGGTTGCTTATGACGGGCAAAACCTGAAAACTCATGATCTGGCAGCACAAACGCTTGCGCTAGCTCACGGGCGCGGTCAGCACGGAAATTCATAAAGATAAGTGCATCATTATCATCGACAGTATAAGGCGTGTCGCCGCTCTCGATCACGGTAGTCGGATTGATAAACTCATCAGTTTCGCGGGCTTTGTAGGCAGCTTGGACAGCACCATCAGCACGGGTAGATAGACGATCAGCTTTACCTTCCGTAATAAGCTCATAGGCCTTCTGTACTCGATCCCAGCGATTGTCACGATCCATCGCATAGTAGCGACCGATGATACTGGCAATCTGTACGCGACCTTCATAATGGGCATTGAGCTTGTTCAAATACTCACGCAGACGATTGATATACTTATCAGCAGACTTAGGCGGCGTATCACGACCATCTAAAAAACAATGGACAAACACGTTTTTGGCACCGTGTACCAACGCCGAATGACACATTCCTTCGATATGGTCTTGATGCGAATGCACGCCACCATCAGACAGTAAGCCCATGATATGCACATTGCCGCCAAGCTCGTTCGCCGCTTTTACGGCATCGACCAAGGCTTCGTTTTTATAGAACTCGCGATTGGCAAGCTCACTTGAGATACGCGTTGAGTCTTGATATAGCACACGACCAGCACCTAGGTTCATATGTCCCACTTCAGAGTTACCAAACTGACCATCTGGCAAACCAACATCTTCACCTGACGCCGAAATCAATCCATGCGGATATTTCTGATAGATCTTATCTAGATTCGGCATATTAGCCGCAGCAATGGCGTTATCCTTGTCTTCTTCACGATGACCAAAGCCGTCCAATATCATTAAGACATGCGGTGTTTTTTTATGCTGTGCGCTTTCTTGCTTGCTATCAAGCTGCGCCTGATTGTCGTCAATAGATTCAGATTGTTGCTGGGTACTGGTCATAGATTACCGCTCCTCAAGTGAATGAACGCCTATACTGCTATATTAGGATGTCGAAAGTTGTCTATATTAGCATACATCTTGAAATTGCTGAAAAACTGCGCGTTTATCCTGCTGTTTCAACGCTTTCAAGCCTTTTCTTCTATTAGTTATTGTATAAAATACCGCTGCTATGATTGCTGCGCATTTCTAAAGAGACGTATAAATCTGTAAACCGCGCTTGCAATCAGCTATGCCATTGGTTAAGATAAATCTATTCTGAAGTGTTGGCTAGTAGATGTTTATTCCCTGAGCCGATAATGCTTTACCAGGATGTGGTACCTATTGCTTCATTGTGTATGCCTGCACCGCTTGCGGTGTATCAGGAAACCTGCAGAGGCAATGACGCATCCGCCCTGAACTTCACGGTTCATGGGTCACCATCTTACGGCGGCACTTCGGTTGTTATATTCGGTTAGTTGTCTCTCTATTTATATTCACTAGGTTTATTAATACCTATAAGTTTGTAAAAAGCTGATAACAACCACCAAAAAGCCCCTCTCGTCACTGACGTAAGGGGCTTTTTTATGTTCGATTTTTCACTAACTTTTATTCATCATTAGCAGATTTGGTAATCTTTTTGACATCTTTAGGTATATTTTTTGCCGTGCCGTCAACAGTTGTATGCTGCTTGAACACATCCCCAAACGGATTTTGTTGTTGTTGACCGAATGGGTTTTGACCATTAATACCGCCACCAGCGCCACCAAATGGATTTTGTCCACCCATACCACCTGCACCACCGAACGGGTTTTGACCGCCGCCCATCTGTTTGGCCATCATCTCCATCATTTTTTGTTGGTTGTTCATGACGTAATTATTAGCAAAGTCTTTGAGCTTCTTTTGCACCGGCGGTAGTACCACCAATAACGCGAGCAAATCACTAAGCACACCTGGAATAAGTAGCAAAATGCCAGCCGCTGCCATGGCCACACTTTTAAGCATGGTTGATTCTTGTGGACGCATCGCTGGGTTCATCATGCCGCCCGCTTTCATTTGCTGAGCCATCGGATTTAGCGCTGCCATACCTTTACGAATAAAGGTGATACCGATGACAGCGGCGATAATGAACCACATGAATACCCACCAACCGCTCATAAACTGAGCAATTAAATACCACAGTAGCATCTCGATAATAAACCAAACGATGGCAATACCAACTATCTGACCCATAAAGTGTCGTCCTATAAAATAAAAACCAATAAATTGAGCGCCATGCAAATTAAGATGGCTAACATATGATGTATATGGGGATTGATTGCTATACTATCAAACTTAAGGCCTATTTTTAAGCCATTAAACAAAATGAAAGCAAGACGGAAGACTATGGCAATTATTATCGGGATTGACCCAGGCTCACGTATGACGGGTTATGGTATCGTGCAACAAACGGGCGATAAGCTGACGTATATTGATGCGGGTACTATTCGTACGGATACCAAAGAGATGCCTGAACGCCTAAAGCGTATTTTTAATGGCTTGACGCGTATTACTCAGCATCATTTAAAATATGCAGAAGAGCCTATCTATACGGCAATTGAACAAGTATTCATGGCAGAAAACCCAGACTCTGCGCTGAAACTTGGGCAAGCAAGAGGCGCAGCCATCGCCGCGATGGTGGCACTGGATTTGGAAGTATCAGAGTATACCGCACGCCAGATTAAACAGGCGGTTTGCGGTTATGGTGCCGCAGCCAAAGAACAAGTACAGGAGATGGTCTGCCGCATACTGTCTTTAGATGTCGTGCCACAACAAGATGCCGCTGATGGTCTTGCCTGCGCCATTTGTCATGCGCACTCAAGCCATTCAATGAACAAATTGCTCCTAAATAGCGCCATGCGTGGACGCGGGGCCTCTAAGAAAAAAGGACGCTGGCGTTTAACCGAAGAAGACTTAGGTAACTTACGATAAGATAAGAAGCCAAAATATAATAAAATAAAGAAAATCTCCATAAAAAAACACGCGATCAAATGATGCGTGTTTTTGGTTTAAACCAATGCTGTTAATAGTTTTTGAAAACCAGCATCTAAATAAAGCTGTTGACCAACTTACTCTACCACAGAACTTTCAATCACCGCATCCAATACATAGGCGTACGCTTCGGTTGACTCATTATCAGGATTTTCGATGTCATTGACTTGATAGCGTTGTAGGCGTAGTACTTCTTCGTGCATGCCGTCGTGCTGGTAGCCATCAATATCACCGTTGAATGCCGTCCACTCACCTTCGCTGGTTTTCAGGCCTTGATCATCATAAGTGACAGGCTTGACTTGCAGGCACATACTCGAATCACCATCGCCACAAGCCACTTTTTCACTATTCACGGCCCAAAATACGGTCTTGCCTTTACCACTGTACTTTGCTTGTGCCGTAAGCCTACCCGTCCAAACCAAAGTCATCGAATCATTGGTCACTTGCGTCAATAGTGGAGGCTCACCTGCAGACACAGACAGCTCACTATTACCTTGCATCAACGTATTCAACAGATTTTCTGCACTATCAAGATCGCCACAAGACATCTTGGTACTCATACTGTCTTCGGTCGTCAGTGTCTGGGCTTGTAACTCGTAGCCAGCACTCATCGTATTGCAACCAACGCTATAACTTAAGGTGTTTTGACCTTGATGTTGATTGAATAATAGCGTCACCTGGTCGTTAATATTCATTAGTGGTGCTAATGCTTGAGCGCTCGCATCCTTGGCAGTCAAGAGTGTCCAACGATAGCGAGCGAGGTTGGCAATCATTTGTTGTTCTGGGCTAAGTTCGGCGACCTTAGACGCGTCTACTGTCTCGTCAATATCAGACTCATTAATATCAGCGCCATTCTCAATCTCCGCTGCACTACCGATGACCTCTGCACTTTGCGTAGTGTCTGACGCCTCATTTTCGGCAGGTGGCGCGTTCTTCTGACACGCTCCCAATGTCAGGATTACTGCCAATACACTGGGCAATAACAGTAATTTTGTGGTGGGTTGTGTCTTCATACCTACCATATTACATCCCTCTTACTAAGCTTATAGTCAATCTTATATAAATTGGATACGCTGTCCGCCTTGCTTAGCCTACTAGCTGTAGTACTTTGGCTCGCTTTCCTTGTCTCCAAACTATATATTGATCGACTATATCTAATATCTACTTTTACTGTATTAACTTATAAAGATTTTTATCTTTATTTATATCGATAAAACTAATAGCAGCAATCCGGTACAATTTAACTACTATAACCTCGATCCTATTGTCTTATGTAATGAAACGTTTCGTTTTATTAATTGTTTTTTAAGTCCGCCTTCTAAATGGACATAGTAAGTCCAAAAAAAATAGGGATAATCAACAGATTTTGTTAACCATCCCTATTTGGACGTTCAGTACACAGCACAAAATATTTAGGGCTTTAGCAGATAAGGATTAAATGTTCTCTATTCATTAGCTTCCGTAGGCTTCGCTTTTGCCATTTTTTTAATGCTAAAGCGCTCATGCATTCTCGCATAAAACTGCGCAAGGTTTTCGCCATGGGCAGTAGGATCTACTTTTAATGCTTTGCCAAAGTCCAAGCCTAGATATAGCACGATATCTGCAAAGCTCAGTTGATCCCCGATCAAATAGTCATGACCTTCTAGGCTGGTTTCAAAGTATGCCAAAGCTTTGACCGCACGAGCGATGGATGGTGCTACAAATTCAGGGACTTGCTCAACACGTTGTGCCTTTGATGGATGGCTGTGTTGAAAGGCCAACATCAAGTTATAAAGCACTTCAAACTCCGCAATACGGCGCATCGAACAGACTTGTGCACGCTGAACCACATCATTGCCCATCACTGAGCGCTCACCATAAACGCGGTCAAGGTATTCACAAACCGCCTGCGAATCATTGAGCACTGTGCCATCATCTAGGGTTAAAACTGGCACTGTCTGCATGGGATTTATCTTAGTAAAAGCCTCTGACATCTGTTCCTTGGCAGCAAAATCAATGTCGACCACATCGATATCATCCATATCATCGACATCGATACCTTTTGAGGCAAGTAATATAAGGGCTTTTCGAGGGTTGGGTGCAGTACGAGTTATATATAGTTTTTTCATGGTAAATTCCTTTTAAGTATTATTTCCGAAAAGAACGATAACGGTAAATTTTTATGACTATCGTTGTATCATCAAAGCGCAGAAGCTTGTTATTGCTCGCTTAGCACAGTGACTATTGGTTTTTATCATAGCAAAACCTTGTCGCTGCTTGTGATATGAATGGTAAAAAACCCCATAACAGTAAGTTATAGGGTTTTTATTTTTTAAGCAATTGCAAAAACGCTCACTTTATTTATTAGGTGCTGGCGTGGTGCGCAAATAAGGCTTAATTTCTGTATGACCTTTAGGATAATTGGCTGCGATGTCTTCATTCTTTACGCTTGGTGGAATGATAACATCATCGCCGTCCTTCCAATCGACCGGCGTAGCGACGTTATATTTATCAGACAACTGCATGGCGTCAATGACTCGTACAATCTCGTCAAAGTTACGGCCACAGCTGGCTGGATAGGTTAAGGTCAAGCGTACCTTTTTGTTAGGGTCGATGATAAAGACACTTCTAACCGTCGCTGTATTATCCGCATTGGGGTGAATCATGTCATAAAGATTGGCTACTGTGCGCTCAGAGTCTGCAATGATAGGAAAGTTGACAGCAGTTCCTTGAGTCTCTTCAATATCGCTAACCCAGCCTTTGTGATCTTCTAAGCCATCAACTGATAAAGCGATCGCCTTTACATTGCGCTTTTGAAACTCGCCGCCTAATGCCGCAGTACGACCAAGCTCAGTGGTACATACTGGTGTATAGTCTGCAGGATGCGAAAAGAAAACGACCCAGCTGTCGCCTGCCCAATCGTAAAAATTGATATCGCCTTCTGTGGTTGTGGCGTCAAAATTCGGTGCGCTGTCACCTAAACGTAAATGTGCCATGCTTAATTCCTTAACTATCGTTAGTGATGAGCGCTAGTATCTAAAAGCTAATATTAAAAGGTTAGCATCTAAAGAAGGTCATGCGCTCTATTATTATCATTGACGTGTAGCGCTATAAAAATAACGGAGTACCCGTCAGGAAATCCTATTTCATCTTAACAGACTGGTTATGAATGTCTTGTGACGGATTGTAATGCGCTTATGCCATTTAGGTCTAAACGCATAAGCTCCGATGAAACCTGCATCTATACCACCATCCCAGAGTCCCATAAACAAAACTCGCCAAATTTACCACGTTTGCTGGTACCACCAGCCGCACGGCCAGTATCCGTCAATACCAACTCGCCTTCTTGCTCTATTAGATAGCCTGCGGCAAGGAGCTTATCGTTTAACTCTTGCGTCTTAAAGCCCAATTCTTTCGCCAGCTTCGCCGTCGTCAGCTTAGAATAATTAGGCGTTGCCGCTTCTGTAGCGTTACTGGCAACTGAGTCTGTGCTTACCTTGCCAGCACTAGATAGCATACTGGACGTATTTCTCGACCCATTCTTAGAAGCTTTATTAACGCCATTATTAGAGCCGTTGTTAAGGGCGCTCTTGTTATCGCTATCATGTACTTTTTCAAGGGACATGCGCACTTCATCACTGATACGAATAATGCGCTGCGCTTCCTCATAAGTATCAGCATATAATTTGGCATCTTCATTACGATAAATAAGCACCCCCATCTCATTATTATTCACTTGGCTAAACTCATAGAGATTGAGGCTGGTAATGATGCATTCATTTTCATTAAGGTAGCATTTGGCATGCAAGTTTTTGCAAAAGCTAGTACGAATAAAGGTCAGGTTTTTTAGCCAATTAATCTCTTCTGGATGTAAATCATTTTTGCCATAGACAATACGGATATCGATTTTGAGACGATTACGGTCTTCTAACAGCTCTTTAATACGCTCATTTAACTTTAAGTAGGGGCTAATAATAATCAATCTGTCAGACGCATTTTTAATCAATTCTTCTAGATGATACGTCGTCCCGCTGCTATTTAAAAATTTTGCCATGATTGCACCCTCACACCTTACGATTAAAATTTACACTTATACCATTCACAAAAACTTGAGTAGTAAGGAAAACGCGTGCAAGCACTACATTTAGTAGACTAAGCAAGTTTGACAAAACTAATCGTATTTTTTGGGTTTGGTATTATCCACAAAAAAGCCCATCCCTAGCGTACTAGAAATGGGCCAGCTTGCAAACTACTTTTGTTTAGTATTGTCTCAAATAAACGCTAGTAGCGCTAATCGCAATAAATTAAGCCGGTTTATAGCTGTCACGTAAGCTGACGATTTGATTAAAGACAGGCTGGTCACTGCTGTGCTCTTCGCTATCAGAGATAAAATAGCCTTCACGCTCAAACTGAAAGCGTGTGCCAGCATCCGCATTGACCAATGATGGCTCAACCACGGCATTTAGCTTGGTCAACGAGTTAGGATTCAATGCTTGATGCACGTCAGCGACGCTACTCGGATCTTCGACACTGAATAGCTGCTCGTATAAGCGCACGGTGGCTGGAACCCCTTGGCTGGCCGATACCCAATGAATCACACCTTTGACCTTACGACCTTCAGGGTTATTGCCTAGCGTTGCCGGATCAATCGTTGCTTTTAGCTCAACGACATTGCCTGCATCATCTAGCACATGCTCAGTCACGGCCAAGACATAGGTATTACGCAGACGGATTTCTGGCTTTTCGGGTGATAGGCGTTTATAGCCTGCTGGCGGCTCAATCTCGTAATCACCTTGATCGATGTACAAAGTCTCGGTAAACGGAATCTCACGTTCGCCCATATCGACATTAGGATGGTTCGGCTGAGTCAACCATAAGGTTTGCGTCTCAGCGTCAAAACGCGCATTGACGCTATCTGCTTTGAGCGTTTCCCACTGACTGACCGCATCGCTAAAGTTGGTTATCGTCACTTTTAATGGCTTAAGCACCGCCATACCGCGTGCTGTCGTATTGTCTAATGACTGACGAATACTAAACTCTAGCAGACGCATATCGGTCACACCATCCGCTTTGGAGATACCAACGCGATCACAGAAATCACGCAAGCCTTCAGGCGTATAGCCACGGCGACGCATACCAGCGACGGTCGGCATACGCGGATCATCCCAGCCATCGACGATACCTTCATCGACCAATTGCTTGAGCTTACGCTTACTGGTCAACGTATGGTCGACATTGAGGCGTGAGAACTCATACTGATGCGGTGGTTGCTTGAAGCCGATTTTATTGACGATCCAATCATAAAACGGACGATGATCTTCAAACTCTAGCGTACATAACGAATGGGTAATGCCTTCTAGCGCATCTGACAACGGATGGGCAAAATCATACATAGGATAGATGCACCATTTATCACCGGTCTGATGATGTTCTTGATGCATCACACGATAGATAATGGGGTCGCGCATGTTCATATTGGCATCAGACATGTCAATTTTGGCACGCAATACCGCTTTGCCGTCTTCGAACTTACCGTGTTTCATGTCTTCGAACAACTTTAAGTTGTCTGCGACACTGGCATCACGCTGTGGTGACGGTTTGCCGGCTTCATTAAATGAGCCACGATTATCGCGGATTTGCTCTGGAGTTTGTAAGTCGACATACGCATCACCCTGCTCAATCAATTGTACCGCCCACGCATACAACTGGTCAAAGTAGCTAGAAGCATGTAGCGCCTCGCCTGCCCAGTCAAAGCCCAACCACTGCACATCGTTTTTGATATTGTCGATGTAATCTTGTTTTTCTGCGGTTGGATTGGTGTCGTCGTAGCGCAAATGACAGATGCCACCAAACTCTTTAGCGACGCCAAAGTTTAGACAGATAGATTTAACGTGACCCAAGTGCAAGTAGCCGTTTGGCTCAGGCGGAAAACGGGTTACAATCTGCTGGTATTTTTGCGCATTGACATCGTCACGAATGATATTACGAATAAAGTCGTTTTTTTGTTCATCTTTCTGTACATTGTTGTTTGAGTGCTCACTCATCGGGCATTGCTCCTAACGCAAATTGTCCATTCATGCCGCGTGCCATCACGCCCCATGAAAAATTAAACCAAGCTGTTAAGACTAACCAATAAAATCAAATAGTTAGCATTAAGGTATTAAAAATAAATGGTCAAAAACTCAGTTATTAAAATTGGGGTGTCAAAATTAACGTATTGACACTGGCGTTCAAAAACCATTAAAAAGGGAAAGTTGCGTTATTCTATCAGCTTTTGCAAATGCATTAACAGCCTGATACATGACAGACGACAAAAAAGCCGTTAGACTAACGCTAACTTTTAACCACCAACTTTTTATCCACCACTTAACAGCGTCATTTTAGGCGCTGCAATCAAAAAGGATTATCCCATGGTAGACATGCCACCAGTAGTAGAACTTGACACCAGTATGGGTGCGATCGTTATCGAACTCAACGAAGAAAAAGCACCAAAAACGGTAGAGAACTTTTTAAACTATGTAAAGTCTGGTCATTATGACGGCACGATTTTTCATCGCATTATTGATGGCTTTATGATTCAAGGCGGCGGAATGGACGCCGAAATGAATGAAAAAGCAACCAACGCACCCGTTGAAAACGAAGCGGACAATGGTCTAAAAAACGACAAAGGTACGATTGCGATGGCGCGTACGCAAGATCCGCATTCAGCAACCAGCCAGTTTTTCGTTAACGTAAAAGACAACGATTTCCTAAACCACTCTGGCAAAAACATGCAAGGTTGGGGCTATACCGTATTTGGTAAAGTAACCAGTGGTATGGACGTCATCGAAAAAATGCGCGGCGTACCAACGGGTCGTTTCGGCATGCATGCTGACGTACCAAAAGAGCCAGTCATTATCAATTCAGCGACTATTGTCTCTGAATAAGTTGTTTCTGAATAAGCAACTTGAATGAGTACATTTTTAATAATCTATAGTGAAACAAATATGAATCTAGTACAAGGAAGACAAGCGAAAATTGTACGACTAGTACAGTAAGCGAGTCTGACGCCATAATAGGTTTATATTTGGTTTACTACATTAGGATAAGGATAAATGCAAAGTTTTGACCACCTAATTACCACCCGCCCTCATAGCGTGCGGCAAGTATTGATTAGCGATTTGCATTTATCACCGGAAGAGCCTGCCTTAGTGCAGGCTTTTTTGGCGCTGCTCGATGATTGCCTTGCTCTGCCTGCGTTAAAACGTTTGTTTATCTTAGGCGATTGGTTTGAGGTTTGGCTGGGTGATGATGTTTATTTGTCCTTATCAGAAGATGAGCGTCAAACCCATTGGCTCACACCATTAATTGTCAAATTAAAAAAACTACGGATCGCAGGTTGCGAGATTTTAGTCATGCATGGTAATCGTGATTTTTTATTGGGTCAGCCGTTTTGTAATTTATTTGGCGGTGAGCTGATTAACGAGCCTTATCTTTTAACGGTTGGGCAACAAAGTTACCGATTAGAGCATGGCGACGCGCTATGTACTGATGATAAGAAATATCAGTTTTTTCGCAAAGTGATGCGTAACCCGTTAATCCAGTGGTATTTGCTGAATAAACCGCTAAAAAAACGCTTGGCTATCGCCGAGAACATGCGTAAAAAAAGTCAAAAAAATAACGCCAATAAAGCGGCGCGTATTATGGACGTTAATGAAAAATCAGTGGCACTAGCAGTTAATAATCATGATGCGCTATTACACGGACATACTCATCGTCCAGATATTCATCAGACGGCTAATGACAAAATCCGTTACGTTCTTGGTGATTGGCGCTTGCTCGACGAAGACAAACGTCAACCCAAAGTCGTGGTGGTCGTTGGCGCAATTACGACAGAAGGTGAAGATTCAGCAAGCAACCATTCTAAAGGTAACAATACTGAATTTGGCTTGTTTGAATTTAAATATTCAGTGTAGAGTTCGCCTCATTAAGTACCTTTCATTTAAAAGAAAAAGGGTCTGTTGCATAAGTAACAGACCCTTTTTTATAGCTTTTCACATTTCACATTCTGCGAACCGTTATTCTGCTCACCATTATCCTAAGGCATGAGTTTAAAGAAATGCTGACGATAATGTTTTAGCTCACGGATAGAATCGCGAATATCGTCTAAGGCTAAATGACTGCCACCTTTTTCAAAATTTCTGAGAATATCAGGACGCCAGCGAAAGCACAGCTCTTTAATCGATGAGACATCCAGGTTGCGATAGTGGAAAAATCGCTCAAGCTCTGGCATTTGACGCGCCATAAAGCGGCGATCTTGGCAGATTGAGTTACCACACATGGGCGACTTACCACTATCGACCCATTTATTAAGGAACTTAATGGTTTCAGCTTCTGCTTCTGCCAAGGTCACGGTACTACGGCGTACACGGTCAACCAAGCCTGATTGGCCATGTTGCTTGGTATTCCAGTCATCCATTTTATTTAACACTTGATCCGATACCTTGATCGCAAACACAGGCCCTTCGGCAAGGACATTGAGATCCTCATCCGTCACCACGGTAGCAATCTCGATGATTTCATCGTTGATGGTATCAAGTCCGGTCATTTCTAGGTCAATCCATACCAACCCTTTTTTACCTTGATTTTTGATTTTGATTTTATTGGGATGGTCGCCGGTAGTCATAAAATATCCTATGGTCAATAAAGTTTGAGACAGTTTTGCAGCTGAGACAATTTTGTAGCAATGTTACTTAAATAAATCATCAATAGCTGGCAATGTGCAAATGACATGGCGATGCGCCTATTAGCTCGTAACGCCTAAAAAAACTCAAACATTACAAAACCACTGTCTGGCGCAAGCGCTTTAGGCTGTATGTTAGCAAATTTTCACGCTACACTTAGCAATATTTTTTTAATAGGTCACACTCCCATGGCATTAATCCGGCAACGCAAGCTGACTAAACAACAGATTCGTCGCATCGACAAACAACAGCTGGACAGTCAAGACAGCATCGATGACAGTTTGATGGATGGCGTGGTCATGGCGCATTATGGTAAGCAATTAGAAGTACAAGTGACCAGCTTGCCCGCTGTCATTCCAGTGCAGCCGGAGGTTGCGCCTGACGACCCTGAGCCGTTTTGGCAGGAGCTGGGGCTAGGCGATATTTGGCGTTGTCACGTACGTACCAACTTGCCGATGTTGGCCGCTGGTGACCAAGTACGCTGGAACGCCGACCCTAACACTGGCTTTGGACGTATCGAATCCGTCAAACCGCGCACCTCGCTGGTTTCGCGTCCTGACCGTTATCATAAGCTCAAACCCGTCGCTGCCAATGTCGATATTCTCGCCATTGTATTTGCGCCGCTACCTGCTGCTGCACCGACCCTCATTGATCGCTATTTGGTCGTTTGTCATCATGCGGGTGTAAGACCTCTACTCGTCCTTAATAAAGCTGATTTACTGGCGCAAGAAAACGGCGTCGATACTAGTGAATTATTGGCGCAATATGCGGCGCTTGGTTATGAAAGTGTATTGACCTCTGTTGACTGCCCAGAAAATATTGCTGATAGCGATGAGCAAGAAGGGTTAGATGAGCTAAAGCGCTACATCGATAAAAAATTGGTGATTTTTGCGGGTCAGTCTGGTGTCGGTAAAAGCAGCTTAATCAATGCGCTATTACCAGCCTCTGGGCAAATCGTCAATATCATCTCGGAGAACTCAAAGCTTGGTCAACATACCACCACTACGAGCCGCTTGTTACCCTTCCAGCCCGAAGATTTAACCCAAGGCGGAATCGTTGATACCCCAGGTATTCGCGAATATGGCATTTGGCATTTGACGCCAGATGATATCATTTCAGGCTTTGTGGAGCTTGCGCCACTGGCAGGTGATTGCCAGTTCCGTGATTGTCGGCACACTCACAACAGCAAAGGCTGCGCGTTATGGCAAGCGGTCGCTGATGGCGTGGTATTACAGCGCCGCGTTGAGAACTTGGTCACGTTAAGAGAAGAAGCGGACACTAAGCCTTATTAAGCATTGTCTTACTCATACATTGTCTTATTAAGCGCTGAACCCTAGGTTGAGCATCACACGTTTACTATAGATGGCCTTATCGGTATAATAGCGCCTTGTTCGCAATCGTTAGGCTGTCTTCTCAGCTTAATAGAACACTTATTTTTGGAGGTATGTTTTGGATCGTGCGCTAGAATTTGTGGGCAACCACCCGTTTTTATTTGGCATATTGGCCGTACTTGCCGTACTGTTCTTTGCCATCGAAAACAAACGTAGCGGTAAGAAAATATCGCCCAATAGCCTTGGGATGATGGTGAACTCGCAAAACGCGCAGCTTATCGATATTCGCGCCAAAAAGAAGTTTGAGACCGGTTATATCCAAGGCAGCCGCAACATACCTTTTACTGACCTCAAAGACCGCATCGAAGAGATTCGTGCAATTGAGCAGCCAGTCATCATCATTTGCGATATGGGCGTGCAAGCAGGCGCAGCCATCCAAATGATTGGCAAAGACAGTGTTTACCGCTTAGAAGGCGGTGTGGGCGGTTGGCAAAGTGCTGGCATGCCATTGGTCGGTGTAAAAGATGCCAAGTCTAAAAATAAAGGCAAGGCAAAACCGAGCTTGCATAAGTAGTTTGCATAACTTGCTTAAAATTACTGAATTAAATAGCTTGTTTAGCCTACGCGCTCGTTCTCACTGCTAGTAGCGCAAAATTCGAAAAAAGACACTTCTTTATTGGGTGTCTTTTTTTGTGTGGCATTTATGCTACTGTCACAGCTTTTGGACTGGATTGGCTTGAATTTATCCTACCCATCCCCACTTTATAATGAGCATACGCAATTACATTTGCCATTTACTCGTTGGTGACGGATTATAATATTTTTTATAACATGAGTGTTTATAATAAAACTGTCGCCAAAAACCAATAAATAAGGATTTACCATGACTGTATCTGTTAAAGTTTATACCACCCCTATCTGCCCTTACTGCTCAAACGCCAAACAACTACTAAAATCTAAAGGCGTTGATTACGAAGAAGTCGGCATGCATGACATCAGCAGCGAAGAACGCCAAGCGCTAATGAAAAAAACCAATAACTACCGCACTGTGCCACAGATTTTCGTCGGTGACACTTTCGTCGGTGGGTTTGATGAGCTGAATCAAATGAATCAACAGGGCAAACTTGACGAGCTATTAGCAGGTTAATCTGCTAACTTTGCTGACGGTCTCTCTTTACCTGTGCTATCTTTACGTTGGTGAAAACCACCTGTGTCAGAATCGCAGGTGCAAATACCGCATGTATAACGTGCATAAAGAGAGACAATGGCAAATAAAAAATATTGGTAAAAAACATCGAGATCATATCGAAATAACTTCAAAATAACTTCGAAACATAGTCTCGATTTATATTACAATTATTGTTTGCCCACTCATTTGATTAACTTTTAGAGGAATTATCATGGCTGAAGAACAAGCACAACCACAATTGGCACTAGAGCGCATCTATGTCAAAGACATGTCACTTGAAGTACCAGGCGCAGGCGTATTCACCAAAGAGTGGAACCCTGAGCTTGATATCAATCTATCAAGCAATGCTGAAAAGCTAGACGACGATCATTATCAAGTGATTTTGACCGTTAGCGTTACTGCAAAAAATGCAGAAGAAGCGGCATTTATCGCTGAGGTGCATCAAGCGGGTATTTTCTTGCTAAAAGACATTCCAGAAGATCAAATCGGTCAAATCCTAGGTGCTTATTGCCCGAACGTTTTGTTCCCGTATGCTCGTGAAGTCATCAGTGACATCGTTACCCGTGGTAGCTTCCCACAGTTATTGCTAGCGCCTGTTAACTTTGATCAAGCCTATGCGCAAAGCCAACAGCAAGCGCAAATCGATGCTGAAGGTAACGCATAAGTTTTAGCTTGATGACGTATTGATATAGCAGTATCTAAAAGTCGTTTACTTATAATGAGTAAGCGGCTTTTTTATGTTTAAGATATAATTAGTTTTTAGTCATCACTTTATTAATTTTCTAAAGGTAAGACTGATTCTGCCGGACTGAGTGTCACTTTTAGGAATCGAGTGTAACCACTCTTTTTGAATACTATCATTCATATATATTAACGTTCCATTCGTAAGATGAAAAGACTCCGTAATATTTTCAAAATATTTGTGCTTAAAGAGCATATCTCGAGCCACCCCCAACGACAAAATAGCGACACCTGTTCCATCAGCTAACTGACTCGTATCGTCTGAATGAAAGCCCATCTTGCTACTACCATCTAGGTAATAATTTACTAAGCAATTATTCGGTAAATAACCAACTACCCCTGCTATGATCAAAGCTATCTCTTGAATAATCTTTGGCATTTTTTTCTCATCATAACTCATTCCTGAATAATGATAAGAAAGACCAAAGCTTTCTGTATACCTAGAAGTCATTTGCTTATTCCAAATTACGGTCTCTTTTAATATTAAAAAGACTTCAGATGCAAAGGATGGCTTTATGAGATCAGGATGAAATATGATATTTAGTGTTGGTTTATCCATGTCACATCTGTTCCATTAACAATAGCTTGACGATTTATATTTAACTATACACTGGTTATTTTATCTCGCGCTACGCAAATATTGACTAAAAGCTATGACTTTCAAATAAAAAAACCCCGACTATTCAAAGTCGAGGTCTCTTTTATATAAATAGACTACATATCGAGGATATTTTAGCCTTTTAGCGCAGACAAAATCTGCTGCTTCACATCATCAATGCCTTGAGTACCATCAAACTTATCATACTTAGGCGCATCAGCGCCTTTGCTGGCTTTGTCTTGATAGAAACCAACGAGCGCTGATGTCTGCTCATGATACGTCGCTAAGCGATCACGAATGGTCGACTCTTTGTCATCTTCACGCTGGATAAGCGCTTCGCCAGTCACGTCGTCGATACCCTCGACCTTTGGTGGATTGTGATCGACATGATAGACGCGACCTGAGCCTGGATGTTGGCGGCGACCAGATAGGCGCTTGACGATTTCGTCATCAGGGACACTGATTTCGATCACATGATCAATCGCGACGTCTGCATCAGCAAGCGCTTGCGCCTGTGGAATCGTACGCGGGAAACCGTCAAAAATACAACCATTGACACAATCAGGCTTAGCGATACGTTCTTTCACTAGGTTAATGATGAGATCGTCAGAAACCAAACCACCAGCATTCATAATGTCTTTGGCTTGTTTGCCAAGCTCACTACCTTCTTTGATTGCTGCACGCAGCATATCACCCGTTGAGATCTGCGGAATATCATATTCTTTAGAGATAAACTGGGCTTGGGTACCTTTACCGGCGCCTGGTGGACCTAGCAAAATAATACGCATCATTACACGATTCTCCTTAATAATTGGGATTTTGGGACAAATAAAACTCAGGGATTGGTTGATTGCAAAGCTACCTTACCTTGTGGCTTTACAAAGCTCAAGTATTTTCAGTATTACAGCGATAAGTTGCCATGACTTAGCTGTTCAAATAATGCTATTGCGCGCTGCTCGGATGGGCAACAGCGCTGGTATCAAAAGTAAAAAACATAGAAATAAAGATTAAGGAACCTGTTGATTAATGTCGACATTGACCTGATTTTGCTCAGCGCTAATCACCACAGGATTACCTGATAAATCGCCGGACTCGGCGACTGCATTACCGCTGTGACTAATACGGGCAATGACGGCCAGCTGTACCTTGTCCGCACGGGCAGATTTTAGTGTCCGTGTCGGCATCATGGCATCGAGATCGCTTAGACTGATATTAACCTCACCTTGCTTAATCACGCTAATTGGCAAACGCTTAGCAGCAAACGGCGGACCACCTTTGACATCGCGTATCGCTACAAACAAGACATCATCGGCTTTGACCAACGGTAACAAGCTAGTATTGATGGTTATTGTAACGTCAATACCTTCAGACGCTTGTTGTTGCTGAGCGCTCACATTGGCACTCAGCTCATCCAAGCTGGCCAGCGCTTGCGTATGATCCCCTGGCTTTGCTGAAATGCTAGCGCGCAGACGCGTAATCCAGCCTTGTGCTTGATCAAAGTTACTACTGCGTGCCTCACCCATTGCCATGAGCATTTGCGCGCCTTCATGCTGTGGATTTTTGGCCAGCACTCCTTCTAGAACGCGGCGGCTATTAGCATCTAATTGCCCTTTATTAGCAAAAAAGCTAATCTGCGCATAGGTCGTCGCAATCTCTTCATTATCGGGCGCTAAGCGATAGGCACGCGACAAAGCCTCTAGTGCAGAATCTGTCGCTTCTAGTGATAAGAACAGCTCGGACAAGCGCATCCAGCGATTATAATCATCAGCATGGCGATAGACGTTGGTCTGCATAGCGCTAATCAACTGTTGACCATCTTCGATGGCCCAAGCTGGCGGCTGGTCAATCCTACCTGCCAATAAATCATCAGCAACTTGACCGACTTTATCCTCGGCCGCCCACAGCTCAAATACAGGCGTGCGATCACCGACCATCAGATACGCCATCGCTGCCAACACTGGCACCCAGACTACAATGATTAACCGGCTTTTGATACCGGGCGCAATCATCGGCGTCACTACGCGCTGCGCATCTAAAAGCTGACGTTCAAGCTCAAGCTTTTGGGATTGATAATGACTATCATCAATCGTGCCAGCATCCTTATCAGTTTTTAGCTCTGCTAGACGAGCGCGAAAGACAGCGATATTAATATCGAGTAGCTGATTGTCCACGGGCTTATCTGTTGCGCGTGAGGCTCTTAACCACGGCATTATGGTGATAAAACCAAGAACTAAAGCGATAAGTAAGCTTAGGGCAATAAATAAGCCAACAGTAGAAAATAGGTTCATTTTTTGTCCTCGATGCTGGTGATGTCATGATCTGTTCTGTTGACGCTATCTTTGCTATCAGCACGTGATAACAGGCGATCAAGTTCAGCTTGTTCTGCTACCGTCAATGCAGCAGCGCCATTATTTACCGTCACGCCGCTTTGACCACTAGCAACACGCTGATGGCGCTTGCTTCGCCAAAACCAACCAACTATTAAAAGCACGAGTAATAATGGTGGAAAAAACCATAGTATCCACGTTGAGGGACGGACAGGCGGTTTATAACTGATGAAGTCGCCATAACGCTCCTGCATATAACTGCGAATCTCGGTATCACTCCGACCATCTTTGACCATATTGTAGGTTTTTTGCTTTAAATCTTGGGCAATAGGCGCATCAGAACCTGCAAGGTTTTGATTTTGGCATTTTGGACAACGAAACTCTTCAATGAGACCTCGATACTGAGCTTCTTGTTGTATAGAGTCAAAGTCGTAAACATCGATGGCGGCATAAGCGCTCATACTTATGCCCATGTTTATAGTTATACCAAGGCTTATACTTAGCAAACACGCAAATATGAAGCTAGCCAATGCTGTGGTCAGAGTTTTCATGTGCTTTGTCGGCATAGTCATTGTCTTCATAGTCATTATAGGCATCGTTATCATTTGCACGCCTCCTTGACCTGATTGGGGTCGGGACTGACATTGCGTTTATTGGCTTCGTTGAGTACCATGAGACAAGGCGTGATACGACTTTGCCAATTACTCTCATTAATCTCACCGATAATATGCTGACGAATAACCCCTTCACCATCGACCACGAAAGTCTCAGGTGCTCCCGTCAAACCTAAATCTAACGCAAACTGACCCGACAAATCCTGAATAGACATCGAGAAGGGATCGCCGCCGCGGTTAAGATATCCTAGCGCATCCCCGATGTCATCTTTGTAATTGACGCCAACCAAATTGACGCCGCGCTCTTCTAACTGCATTAAAAAAGGATGCTCGATAATACAAGTGGGACACCAAGAGCCCCAAATATTCATCAAAAACGGCCGATCAGGCAGATTGTCGTTGGTCATAATACGACTGGTATCTGACAATAACGGCAGCTCAAATGCAGGCACCGGACGCTCAAGAGCAGTATTGGTGACGATTTCAGTCGGCTGGCCCAAACGCATATAGAGCATAACCACAAAGCCTGCAAAAACGATGAGCGGAATCAGAAACCATATCTTTAGCTGCTTTTTATTGATGGTCTTATTAGCATTTTGGTTAGAGGTGTTGTTTGACGTACTCATACTAATTGTCCCCCATCTTTACTGCCGGTGCTTCCACATCTGCTACAGTCACAAAGCCTGCTGAATCCATCGCATTTTGGCTGACAGTCTTAGGCTTTTTGATGCGATAACGCTTGTCTAGCATACTTAGCAATCCACCTAGAGCCATGATAATAGCACCAAGCCATATCCAACGAATCAACGGCTTCACATAGATACGTACCGCCCATTGGTTGCTGTCTTCAGCAATTGGTTCGCCAAGTGCGACATAGACATCACGCATGAGACTGGCATCAATTGCCGCCTCAGTCATCGGCATCATACTCACCACGTAAGTACGCTTTTCAGGATACAAGGTAGTCACTGCGCGACCGTCTTTGGTCACCTCCACTTCCGCTTGCATACCATCGAAGTTACTGCCTCTGACTTCATGAAAATCCTTTACAGTAAAGTCATAACCTTGCACATGCACGCTATCATTTTCGCCCAATGCCACATCACGCTCGATGCTTAGGCTACTAGTGAAGGCGATGCCGATAACCGCTATCAACACACCAATATGTGCCGTTTGCTGACCCCAGTAGCTCAAACGCAATTGACCCAAGCCTTTAAAAAAGCTCGGTGCATTTTTGGTTTTGTCTTTAAAGTCGACGACCATCCAGAACAATACCCAAAAACTAACGGCCAAAGTGACACCAATATTGAGCATAGAAGACGGGTGGACAAAGTAAGCAATAATCGCTGCCAATACTAAGCTGCTAACAGCTATGACCATACCAACGCCAAGTAATGGGCGCTTGTCTTTTTTCCAGCGGATATTAGAGCCCATACCCATCGCAATCAATAACAACCACGTTAAGGGGACAAATAGCGCATTAAAGTAAGGAGGGCCTACCGATACTTGACCCAAATTAAAGGAATCAGCAATGATAGGATATAGCGTACCCAGCAAGACCACTAAGGTAGCAATCAGAATAATGACGTTATTGATGACTAAGAATGACTCACGCGAGATAAGCTGGTACTGACTCTCGACCGTCAAACGCCAACCGCGCACTGCGAACATCAACAGGCCGCCACCAATAATAACCCCTAAGATAGCTAAGATGACTAAGCCACGAGTTGGATCAGCGGCGAACGAATGCACCGAAGTGATAACGCCAGAGCGTACTAGGAACGTGCCAAGTAAGCTCAGCGCAAAGGCAAAAATCGCCAGCATAATCGTCCATGCCTTAAAGACACCACGCTTTTCAGTCACTGCCAACGAATGTAGTAATGCCAAACCGGCAAGCCATGGCATCAGTGACGCGTTCTCTACTGGATCCCAAAACCACCAACCGCCCCAGCCAAGCTCGTAATAGGCCCACCAAGAACCCAGCGCGATACCAATGGTTAAGAAACCCCAAGCAGCGAGTGCCCATGGACGCGACCAACGCGTCCAAACGGCATCCAAGCGCCCTTCCCATAATGCTGCCATACAAAACGCAAACGGCACGACCATGCCCACATAGCCCATATATAGCATCGGCGGATGAATAATCAGACCGAAATCTTGTAGAACAGGGTTCAGATCCGCGCCATCGACAGGCAGGTTTGGCAAAGTACGATCAAACGGCGACGAGGTAAAGATTAACATCGCCAGCATCATCATCTGTACGCCAGCCAATATCACCAATACCCGCGCACGCATCGACAGCGGCAGACCACGGCTAAAATATGACACCAAGGCACACCAAGTGGCCATGATGGTCATCCATAACAATAACGAACCTTCATGCCCGCCCCACGTTGCTGATAGCTTATAGTACCAAGGCAACAAGGTATTAGAATGCTGGGTGACGTAGACCAAGCTAAAGTCATTGTAATAAAAGCCGGCCATCAAAGCGCCAAATGAGGTAATCATGGCAGCAAACTGTGCCCATGCCAAACTTGGTGCCAAACGCTGCCAAGCAACGTGATCACGCATGATGCCAATAGTTGGCAACACCACTTGCAAAATCGCCAATATAAAGGCGGCCAGCAAGGCAAAATAACCCAATTCTGTGATTAACATATGGTCTAACCTTGTTTACCTTGGATACTATCTAAGAGTCGCCGATGGCATTTATTAGCCACTGGCGAACGCTATATAGTCCTTAATGCGGTCATAGTTTACGGTTACAAACAGAGGTTTTAATCGCTATAGAAGCCCATAAAACCCGCTACTATTATCGTGATGTACTAATACGATTTATTAATACAAAGAAGCTGTCTTACACTGGTTGTGCTTTTATTAAGTCTGTAAAAAAAGTTACTTACTGCCCTACTGCCCTACTGCATCGCTGGGAAAAACACCAACACCAGATGCAACCAACCTGCCAAAAACCCAGTCAGTCCACCCAAGACGATAAGCGTCATCTCATCTTCCCGAAACGCCGGACGTAATAAGTTCTGAAACTCATTTGGCGATAATGCGCGAATACGATCTCGGAACAGCCCAAATATCTTACTGGCACGGCTTTCATTCAACTCAGGATCACGTAGTGGCACCATGGTCGCGACGATGGATTTATCAATAATAGTATTTTTTAACTGCCCATACTCACGGCGACCCAGCCCTACTCTTAACGTCGTACTAATGACCGGCGATTCTAACACCTTATATAAGTGCGACTTCATGAGCTCACGCGTTTGTGCAGCACGGTCACCATACATCATCTCATTCATGATGTTCTCAAGCGTCACCAAATCTTTTACCACAATCTCAGCGAAAACCTCAGAGACTTCTTCTTGACGCTTCATAAAGCCGCCCTGAAAACGATACTGGCCAATATGCGGCAGCTGCGGCCTAATGAACGGGAAGCGACTTTGTAGCGCAAAAAACTTCACATACGGTATAAAGTGCGGCTCTATTGGATTAAACACCATCCAAATGGCGATCCAGTTGGTGAGAAACCCCCAAATAGCGGCAAAGAAAGGTACGGTCCAATGCTGCGGCACCACCAAAAAAATGAACATTTGCACAATACCGAAAACCAATCCAATCAGCGCACTGATATGCCAAATAAAGTTAATCTCTTTTTGGCCTACCTTCAAAAACATATCGACCATTAAGCGCCGATCGTTTTCCATGGTATTAACAATCATTTTACGCATATCGACCAAGTCTTCGACATGATAAGTCAAATCCGTCACCAGCGACTGCATGATACTGGGCAACTCTTTGTGTGCTTGGGCGTAGACGCGACGCTTTAAGGCATAGGGCAAGTTGCCCCAGAGGGCTGGCGAATGGTCGAGCATAATCTCATCAATCAGTGGCTCAAGGTTTTTATCCACGGTATCAGTGATAAAAACTGCCATTTGATCCGGCTCCATCGCCTTAAAAAACTCATCAAGCGAACCGAGCTTAGAGAGCGTTTGATCTACAATTACCCCAGATATCTTGCCCGCTTTTCGCGGCACGATACCTTGCCAGCCGATACCCGGTAGGCCAAAAAACGGAAAGTTCGGAATACGAATACCCCAAAACTTAACAGGATAAAACAGCATTTTGAGCGCCATCCACACGTGTATCCAAGTGACGAATGCCGTCACGGGTGGGATGGTTAGCATGGCAAAAAACTCTGGGTGCTCAGCTATCGTTTGCCACAATGAAGTTGCGTCCATGACTTTGGTTGTCCCTGACATGATGATTGTCGTTGCTAATAAAATATGCTTAGCAAATTAAGAACGCTCAAAAGACGTTCCCCCAAAATAACTACTAATAACCAACCGGTTCAAGACCCTGTTAATTCGTTCAAGGTACCTTTAATTGGTTTAAAATATTTTTAATTGATTTAATATTTTTGAATATAAGACAGATAAGTGCAAGTCCTATCAATGCAAGTAATACTCTATAATAGCCTGCGCGACTCTGACAGCGCGTCAATGCTATATAGAATTGACGATATAAAATAAATCGCCTGATTTTAGCATACTTGCTATTCATTAGCACACGTCGACCCTAGCCAAGTTGTGACTAGAGATGACAAGTTCTGTTGCCTCACTGGTATTGTGAAAGTAATCGTAAAAGAATCATCCTCATAATCGTAAATATCTCAAACCCATTTATCTCAATCACTCATGATGCCAACGATAAAATAAATCGCAGAGTACTGCGCCCTCGCATTTGTTCTGTTATAATTTGTGATTAATTTGCAGCGAAATTCAACACACCAGTCATTGCAAGTTAATGATTGCGCATAGCACTGTATCTGATTGAAATCATTAATCTTATCCTTTATATTCATCGCGCTTAGACTGACTATCCCACCGTTTTATCCCGCTTCTGATGTTTCGCCGACCGCCTGAGTACTGATTTTATATGAATAAACCGCTAGCTTCCGACACCGAACAGGTCAACCGTATTTTTGCGCACCGGATCATTATCTTTGGGCTACTAATATTTTTGGGTCTGAGTGGTTTGCTACTACGCTATGGTTATTTGCAAGTCTATGCTCATGATAAATATACGACACAGGCAGACAACAATCGCATTAAGCTGATATCTGCACCGCCAAGCCGTGGTTATATTTATGATCGTAATGGGGTGATACTGGCGGACAATCAGCCTGTATTTACGGCGATGCTCAGCCCTGATGAGGTCGAAAACCCAGAACGTACCTTAAATTTGCTCGCGCCCATCTTTGAGCTTACCGATAAAGACATCACGGATATTTTGGCACGTCTGAGCAAAAGTAAAAACGATCCAGTGACCATTAAAATCGATTTAACCGAAGCACAATTGGCGCAGTTCAGCGAGCGCAAGCCTTTCTTTCGCGGTGTTACTATCCAGAGCAAGTTGACACGCTCATACCCTTACGACGAGCTGTTCGCCCACGTCATTGGTTACGTCGGCCGTATCAACGACAAAGAAAGCAAGCGCATTGACAAAGATCGCTATGCGGGCACGGATCTCATTGGCAAAATCGGTATTGAAGATTTTTATGAAGATATTTTACTTGGACAACCGGGCTACCAATCGGTAGAGACAGACGCTCACGGCAATATTATTCGCCAACTAGACACCAAACCGCCGATTGCAGGTAATGATATTACCCTGAGCTTAGATTACGGTTTACAAACCGTCGCTCAGCAGCAGCTCGATGGTCGTCGCGGCGCTATTGTGGCGATAGACCCGCAAAACGGTGACGTACTGGCCTTTGTCAGTAATCCAAGCTATGACCCCAACCCTTTTATCTCTGGCATCTCGTTTAGAGACTATGGCTCACTACGGGACGATCTGGATCAGCCACTATATAATCGGGCATTACAGGGCACTTACCCGCCCGGCTCTACTATCAAGCCTTTTGAAGGTTTGGGCGGGATTCATTACGGTCTGCGTGATTGGGACACCACTATTTATGATCCTGGTTATTTCAGTCTGCCCGGAGATACCCACCGTTTTCGCGATTGGAAACGTGGTGGTCACGGCACAGTCGATCTCAAAAAGTCTATCGTGATGTCGGTTGATACCTACTATTATAAGCTGGCCTATGAGATGGGCATTCAGCGTCTGCATGATTGGATGGTACGTTTTGGCTTTGGCGAGGAGACTGGCATTGACCTGCCCAATGAAAAGTCAGGCATTATGCCATCGCCAAAATGGAAAAAAGACACGTACGATAAAGGCTGGCTACCGGGTGAGACGATCTCAGTCAGCATCGGTCAAGGGTATTTCTTAGCCACGCCGCTACAGATCGCCAATGCGACAGCGATGACTGCCAACAAGGGCTATCACATTACCCCGCATCTGCTGAAAAGCAGCGATGGGGCAGCAGAGGTCAAGGTCATCACCAAACCCGATGGCAAAATCGACTATAACGGCAAACCCTCTGATTGGCTACGCATGCATGATGCGATGGAAAGTGTGGTGAAAGGTGGCACGGGACGTGGTATCTATACGCCGCGCTATCGTATCGCGGGTAAGACTGGTACGGCACAGGTAAAATCCATCGCTCAAGGCAAACGTTATGATAAGTCTGCGATAGACAAGCGCCACTGGGATCATGCGTGGTTCAACGGTTTTGCGCCAGTAGAAGACCCACAAATCGCCCTTGCCGTGTTGGTCGAAAACGGTGGCGGCGGTAGTGCCGTGGCAGCACCTATTGGTCGCGCGCTATTTGACTATTGGGTATTACAACGCAAAAATGATCCTATCTTGCCACCAACAGCTGACCAACTAAAAGTCATCAAACGTCAAAAAGCCTTTGAAAAAGTCATGCGTGATGCCCTGCGCGACAAAGAAGCAGCGTTAGCAGAGCAGGCAGCCGCGCAAGCAGCACCCACGACAGCGAGCGAATAAAGACCCATAAAGAATAAGAACGGTGACCATGAAAAAATTAGCAACATCGCATAGCACTAAGCGTAAAACGTCTCATCAAGCAAAATCGTCGGCTGCCGGTCAGGTACGTATTATCGGTGGACAGTTTAAACGGCGCAGCGTCAGCTTCATCGATGCCGAAGGTTTACGTCCGACCCCTGATCGCCTGCGGGAGACCCTATTTAATTGGTTACTTGCTGATATTCATGGTGCATACGTGCTCGACAGCTGTGCCGGTAGTGGCGTCTTAGGCTTTGAGGCACTGTCTCGTGGTGCGGCACACTGCACCTTTATCGAGATGAATCGAGCACAAAGCGACATGCTGCAGCAAAGCGCTGAGCAGTTGCGCCTCGACGCTGATACCTATCAGATTATCAATGGCACCGCAGAGCAAGTATTGATGCAAAGTCACCTTGTCTCGCGCCCTTTTGATATTGTCTTTATCGATCCGCCCTATGCTGAAGATTTGTGGCAGCCGATTTTAACGACGCTTATCAGCCAGTCGCTCATTAGCCCCACGACCCTTATTTATTTAGAGGCCGATAAAGACTTAGCAGCACAATTGAATCAGCTAGCGAATATATTCAATGAAACATCAATGATACAAGCGCCAATCAGCTTTGATTGCCTCAAACAAACCAAAGTGGGACAAGTTGTCGCTGGACTTTATCAGCTATCATCGTCATAATTGTTTGGTTAATAAAAACGATTAACAAACGTTACAAATGTTTAGAACCGCTAAAAAACTGGCCAACGCTGCAGTTTAATGTATATAAGGCGAAAATAAACCCCAATGCAGCTTGCAAGCGTAGGCGCTACTGCTTATAATGTGCAGTCTGTTTTTTGAGAGCCCCGTTCCCAGCTAAACTCTCAACGAATTCTAATTTTAAGGTTTTATCATGAAAACACTTAGTGCAAAACCAGCTGAAGTGACCCATGACTGGTATGTCGTAGATGCTGACGGCAAAACCCTTGGTCGCTTAGCCACTCAAATCGCTACTCGCTTACGTGGCAAGCATAAGCCGTCTTTTACGCCGCACGTTGACACTGGTGACTTTATTGTTGTCATCAATGCTGACAAAATCACGGTAACGGGTAAAAAAGCGCAAGATAAAAAATACTATCGTCACAGTGGCTATCCAGGTGGTATCAAAGAAACCAACTTCAGTAAACTGCTTGCACATAAGCCTGAAGATGTTCTACACAAAGCGGTTAAGGGTATGCTTCCAAAAGGTCCTCTTGGCTATGCGATGATCAAGAAGCTGAAACTATATGCGGGTACTGAACATCCACATGAAGCACAGCAACCTAAAGCACTAGACATCTAAGGATACACTTATGGAACGCAATTACGGAACTGGTCGCCGCAAAACTTCTACTGCTCGTGTCTTTTTAGCTAAAGGTACTGGTAGCATTGTTGTTAACGGCAAGCCACTTGATGAATATTTCAGCCGCGAAACCTCACGCATGGTTGTTCGTCAGCCTCTAGAATTACTTGACTCACCTACTGCTTATGATCTTTTCATTACGGTTAAAGGCGGCGGTATCAGTGGTCAAGCGGGCGCTATTCGCCACGGCATCACGCGTGCATTGATCGAGCTTGACGAAGCCAACAAACCTGCTCTAAAAGCAGCTGGTTTTGTGACTCGTGATTCACGTCAAGTTGAACGTAAGAAATTGGGCCTACGTAAAGCACGTAAACGTCCACAATTCTCGAAACGTTAATCAAAACTACTTCTTTGCTTTTTGTGGTTATCGTCTTTTTCTCAGAGTCGATTTAACCGTATTAAGCAAAAGAATAGATTTGCAAAACCCCATAAGCTGGTCACAGCTTATGGGGTTTTTTTATGCCCACTCATCTCTTTATTGACAAGCGATGTATGGCGTAAGCGGTTGCGTTGCACACCGCTCTTATTGCCGCACTTTGCGAAAATGTTGCTTGCAAAGCGCCTAACGCTACCCCATCATATTACCTATCTATTTATGATACGCCGTTATTTATAGCGCAGAAGGATATTATGAAAGCGCCCGAACAATACGATCCAAGCAAGTCATCAAAGACCGATATGCCAGCGCCAACTGCCGCGCAGCATGGGAAAGCAGCGAAGTCACCCGCTATTCCTATCGGCACGCCAACGATTACTCAAACCCATAAACGTACGGCACAAGCAGATAAAAAGCCTTTTCAATGGCAGTTTTTATTGCCTAAATATTGGGCGATTTGGCTACTACTGGTTATTTTTCTACCGATGATTTATCTGCCACTACGTTGGCAGTTTTGGCTTGGGCGTAAAGTAGGTATTTTAACCTATAAAGTAGCAGGATCGCGGCGACGTGATACGCTGATTAACTTAAGGCTGGCCTTTCCAGAGAAGCCAGAAGTCGAACGTGAGCTGATGGCTAAGCAAGTCTTTGTCAACCAAGGTATTGGTGTGTTCGAAACCTTATGTGCATGGTTCCGACCAAATGTCTTTACCCGCACCGTTTCTATCTCTGGATTACAGCATCTCGTTAATGCCCAAAACGAAGGTCGTCCAGTCATTCTACTAGGCGCTCACTATACCATGCTCGATTTGGGCGGCTTACTTTGTGCACAATTTTTCCCTGTAGACTGTATGTATCGCACGCAGAATAATCCATTACTTGATTGGTTTATTTATAATGGCCGCACCAATATATTCGGTACACAGATTTCTAGTCGAGACATGCGCAGTTTGGTCAACTCTATCAAAGCCGGACATGTTATCTGGTACTCTCCTGACCAAGATTATGGTCTTAAGCAAGGAGTAATGGCACCATTTTTTGGTGTGCCAGCAGCGACTATCACCGCTTCAAGACGCATGGCAAAGCTAGGTAGCAAAGACAAGCCACCTGCGGTCATGGCATTGCATACCTATCGGCAGACGCCTGATAATCTGCCGAGTGGCAAACGCCCGCATTATCATTTAACCATTACCCCAGCATTAGATCATTATCCCAGTAACGACGAGGTTGGTGATGCTAGCCGTGTCAATGAAATCTTAGAAGGGTTGATTCGTATTGATCCGACTCAGTGGATGTGGTTCCATCGCCGCTTCAAAAATGGGCCTGATGGTCGGACTGGTATTTATAAGTAGACTCCTATTCTTAAGAAAATTGCTGGGAAAATTTGCTATACTTTGCAGCTAATATTTTATCTTGTCATCAATACATAAATAACCACATAAATAGCGTTTCAATAACCACGCAATTATAATAATTCGATAAATAAAACCTTTATAAATAAATAACGGATTTTCCATGAATAATAACCGCACTTCTGATAATCAAACTTCTGACAGCCAAATCTCTGATAACTCGACACAAGCCAAACGCATTTTAACTGGCATTACCACTTCAGGCATTCCACACTTAGGCAACTATGTAGGCGCCATTCGCCCAGCGATTCAATCTATTCAGAACAGTAATGATGAAGCTTTTTTCTTTTTAGCCGATTATCATGGCATTATTAAATGCCATGACCCTGCTATTATTCATGAGTCTACTAAAGCGATTGCTGCAACTTGGATTGCCTGCGGTCTTGACCCTGAGCGTGTGACCTTTTATCGTCAATCAGATGTTCCCGAAATACCAGAATTGGCTTGGGTTTTAAATTGTTCATGTGCCAAGGGTTTAATGAATCGTGCTCATGCTTACAAAGCATCGGTAGATGCCAACATGAATAAAGAAGATGTTGATCCCGACCAAGGTATCACGATGGGTCTGTTTGGCTATCCGGTATTAATGGCTGCGGATATCTTAATGTTTAATGCTACTCACGTACCAGTAGGACGTGATCAAATTCAACATATTGAAATGGCGCGTGATATTGCGGGTACTTTTAATCATAAATATAAGCCGCTATTTACGCTACCCTCTGCGGTGGTCGATGATGAGATGCCGCTATTGACGGGTCTTGATGGACGTAAGATGAGTAAGAGCTATGGCAATACTATTCCGCTATTTGGTGAGCTAAATCCACAAGTTAGCGCTGAAAAGCAGATGCATAAAGCGATCATGAAAATTGTGACCAACTCACAATTGCCAGAAGAGCCAAAAGATCCTGACGATTCTGCTATTTTTGAGATTTATAAAGCCTTTGCCACACCTGCAGAAATTGCTGATATGCGTACGCAATTCGCTGCAGGTATAGGTTGGGGTGATGCCAAGCAAGCGCTGTTTGATAAAATCAACGATGAAATTGCGCCATTCCGCGCACGCTATGAAGAACTGATGGCTAATCCAAAAGAGTTGGAGGAAATCTTGCAAATGGGCGCTGCTAAAGCCCGTCGTCACAGCCAAAAACAGTTGGATAAAACGCGCCGTGCGATTGGTATCCGTCCGCTTGCTAAACTTAAATAAATTATCATTGATTACGATACTAGACTACCGACATGCAGAGTGAACGATTAATTGAGTCTAGCGTAGAAATTCATGATATGTCACTGCGTATCTATCAAACGCCAGTGCAGCATCTGCCAGAAGATCTCTATGTGCCGCCGCAAGCATTTGCCATTTGGCTCGAGCAATTTGCTGGGCCCTTAGATTTTTTGTTATATTTAGTCAAAAAAAATAACGTTGATCTGACCCAAATGCCAATATTGCCCATCACTGAGCAGTATTTGGCTTATATTAGTGAGTTGGACACCGAGCATTTTGAATTGGCCGGTGACTATCTTCTAATGGCGTCGACATTAATTGCAATCAAAACGGAGCTTTTGTTACCAAAGCCAGAAACCCCTACCGATGAGCGCGATCCAAAGGCTGAACTGATTGAGCGCCTTGAGGAATACGCCCAAATCAAAGCCGCCAGTCAGCGTTTGGACAGTCTTGTGCGTCTTGAACGCGATGTGTTTTTGGCGATGGCTAGTATGCCCAGTCAAGATATTATGAATGCCGAGCTGCCCAATTACTCGCCAAATCTGTTGATTGATAGCTTATTTAAAATGCAGTTACAGCCCGACTATCAGATGCATACCATTAAAGTCGATGCCGTTCCTCTTGCTGACCGTATCGCCAGTATTAGCCGTCAATTAAGTATGAATGGCGCGCGCTCGTTTTATGGGCTATTAGATAAAACTCAAGGCAAGATAGGTGTGGTGGTTAGCTTCGTTGCCGTGCTCGAGCTGATGAAACGCCAGCTAGTTGGTGTTATAAACGCTGATTTAGAGAGTCACCCTAACGATACTGCTACTGGTAATGAATCTGCTGAAGACAGCCACCTAGGGTCATTAACGTTACAGTGGTTGGCTTAATGGTTTTTAATAGAGAATATGTAAAATGACAGATACGCAGCATCTACATTTAGCAGAGATGAGCAAACATATTGAAGTGCTGCTGCATGCATCCGAAGCACCACTCACCGCTCATGATTTAAAGAAGCACTTGTCTGTGTCTAGCAAAGATCTCAAACAAGCTTTGGCATTATTACAGCAGCGCTTGGATACGGGTGTACTAAGCTTGCATGAGACGGCCAGTGGTTATCGCCTACAAATTGCGGATAGCTACAGTGGCTTGATTCAGCGTGTATTCCCGCAGCGTCAAGAGCGCCTTAGCCAAGCCTTACTTGAGACACTGAGTGTGATTGCTTATAAGCAGCCAGTGACCCGCAGTGACATCGAGCACGTGCGCGGTGTCACGCTATCGAGTAATATATTGCGTCAGCTGTTCGATAAAGGCTGGATTGAAGAGAAGGGTTATAAGGAAACCTTGGGTCGACCAGCATTGCTACATACCACGCCACAATTCTTAGATGCCTTTGGATTGAATCATTTAGATGAGTTACCACCGATGCCAGATATGGCAGCCATTAAAGCGCTCTCTTAGCCTCAAAGTACGCTCTTAAACAGCTTGCAATGAGAACTGTATACTATTTTTAAGACCATAAAAAAGGACAAACCTAATAGGCTTGTCCTTTTTTTGAAGCAAATTTTTAAACCAGTTTTTCTAAATCACTACAGTTAGATTAACAGTACTGATTGTTAATTATTGGTTAATAATATCAACGCCCTTTGGCGGGGTAAATTTAAACTGGCTGCTGCTGATGCTCGGGTTCAGTTTGATGCCACTAAACTTGATAGAGGTCGTTTGACCTAAGGTATCATTTAGCACCATCATGACTGGCTTACCACCACTAAAGCTCATTGATAAACTCTTAAAGCTGGCACTATCCGACTTTGGATAAAGCACATAGTAGTTTTTATTATCATACGGCTGGGTGATTTTAAAGTTTTTATCGATTTTGCTTGGATCACCTGATAATAAGAGTGCTGGGGTATTACCCACTTGGCTATCGACGTTTTGCTTAGTCGCTTGCTCTAAATCTTTGTCATAAACCCACATCGATCTGCCATTAGCAATGATTAGCTGCTGTGAAGGTGACTTTGTTTCCCAGCGAAAGTTGTTTGGACGCTGCACACTCATAGAGCCAGAAAACGTGCCACTATTAGCGCCTTTGGTTGTTTGGCTAAAGTTAGCCGTCATACTCTTGGTATTGGCTAACAGTGTATTTAAACGCTTAGCAGCCGTCAAGTTATCCGCAGGGGCAGCCGTCGCTGATTGTGTGAGTGCCATCATCGGCGCTGCGACACCAAGTGAGGTCATCAACACACCTGCTAAAGCACCGCTCCTCATTTTTTGTTTTAGGCTCGTGGTTTGTTTATTTAGTAAAGTCATTATTAATCCTCTCTCAAAATGCGTAATCGCTAAAAAATAAATGTTGTTATTAAAATTTTTGTTTTCAATACTGTTTAATAGCCTAGATAAAACCAGCCTTATTAAGCAATGCGCACAGTGTGCCAGTTTTTTCATTACGCGCCTAGTCATGATTTGCAATCATTACTACGCCTGCCATACGCGCTTGTAACCACCTCTGTTACACACTATATCAAGATATTTATATAAAACCTTATAGGGTCGATTGGTTCACAAGCTTAGACTTGCTCTGGCTTACAGACATAAAAAATCCTCTACTACCAAACGGTAATAGAGGATTTTTTAGTCATCAGATTGTTTTACTCGAAAAGAATAAAACAACCTAGATGGGCAATTATGCGCTTTCAACCATAACATAACGACGGTTGAATTTACCTTTGGTCGCAAACTTTACCACACCGTCATTCAGTGCAAATAAAGTATGGTCACGACCCATGCCAACGCCTTCGCCTGCGTGGAATTCTGTACCACGTTGACGAACGATGATGTTACCGGCAACGATGGCTTGACCGCCAAAGATTTTTACGCCGAGCATTTTTGGGTTTGAATCACGACCGTTACGGCTTGAACCGGCAGCTTTTTTATGTGCCATGAGAAAATCTCCTTGTTAATGTGACTTATCGCTAATGCGACAACTCTTAAGCATTTAGTGCGCTATTTAGCAGTAATTGCTAAGTGGATAATTAGGCATTAATCGCTTTGATTTTTAACAAGGTGTACCATTGGCGGTGACCTTGCTCTTTGTGATAATGCTTACGACGGTTGTGCTTGATGATACGGATTTTTTCGCCGCGACCATGTTCAACCACTTCTACTTCTACGCTAGCACCTTCAACGATAGGCTGACCGATTTTGACAGTTTCACCGTCAACAACCATCAACACATCTTCAAATTTGATTGTTTCGCCTTTTTCTGCTTTTAGTAATTCAACTTTTAAAAGCTCATCGACGACTACACGGTGCTGTTTACCACCAGTTTTGATTACTGCGTACATTGTCTGACTCCGTTTAACCCGTGTGCCGTGGATGATATTATACCAACGCTTTTACGACGAACACGACAGGGAAAAATTAAAGGCAAGATTTTACGGCTTTTTGCTCATAAAAGCAAGCCGCGCCTCTTGTTTTTGTAAGGTGATTACACTAAACCAGCGCTAATACTACTACATCTATTAATATAGAGGGAATGGCAGTGTGACTGATGGTTAAGTCGATCGAATCTGCCACTCAAGCAAAATGCTTACTAATAGTAATAAATACTGACTTACATCTAACAGCGGCCATTATAACGCATATAATCAGTTGCTTACAGTCTTTTATCAATCGCTTTTGCTTAAGCAGCCATTGTTGATAATGCCCCATAAAACTATTTATAATTCTTTTTTGTTTTTATCATTTTTATTTGGTACTTAGATTAACACATGAAGTGCAATACCAAATGTGAGGTGAAAAAAAGACCTAGATGCGCTAGCATCAAAGTCTTTATCCACCGACCAAAGTGAGATTGCAACCATGAAC
>NZ_JBEOOZ010000015.1:0-67336 GCF_040309625.1 Psychrobacter sp. 78a-MNA-CIBAN-0178 | reverse complement strand
GATGTCAGTTTGGTTAGTCATTGCTTATTCTCCTGTTAGTGGATTATAAGCAGTTACACAGTTTTTAGGAAAGGCTCGTCTCATTAGGGTATTTACTTGCTATCTCAGAGACTTCGACTCCACCTAAAAACTTAGCTGATATGGACAAGCCTATAACAGCCAAAAAATTTTTCATAATTATGTTAATTTTTGAATTTTGGAGTAATTTTCCAGTAGATAAAAATTCATTATGATTTACCTTATGATAACTCTGAAACCATTCAGTGCTTTTACTTACTAAACTAAAAGAATTCATGTTCTCAGGAAGATTATTTTTTAACCACTTATCTTGTATTATTTGGATATCCTTACTGCCATATTTACTTTCTAGAATATCTGTTTTTCTGCTATTTATAAATAGTAAGACTGCTACGTATACAGCTAAAGATGCAAGATAAAATATCCAACCTAAAATTTTACTCTTATAAATATAAA
This sequence comes from Psychrobacter sp. 78a-MNA-CIBAN-0178, assembly GCF_040309625.1. Taxonomy (NCBI): domain Bacteria; kingdom Pseudomonadati; phylum Pseudomonadota; class Gammaproteobacteria; order Moraxellales; family Moraxellaceae; genus Psychrobacter; species Psychrobacter sp. 78a-MNA-CIBAN-0178. The sequence continues at coordinate 66,862 of NZ_JBEOOZ010000015.1, read as the reverse complement.
TTGGGAACACACTTTGTAAAATCGATGACTCCATAACAATTACCATAATTGCATGGTAGCTTATAGACAGCATCAAAAATAACATGAGCCAAGCAATTCCTTTATGCTCAAATCTTTTAGAAAATATACAATACCTTTTAAAATATACTGTAATAGACTCAATATCATAATAGTATTTATTAACTATTTCATATACTTTTTCATCTTGATTTTGACCACCACTAGAACCCGCCATAAAAACTCCTTGTTAAATTAGTTTAGTTAATTATTAACCAACAAATGACAGTTTACAACTGGGTATTATATTTAAGCGTCAATCAATGACGTGTTAATTTATCACACTCAACAAAAAACCTCGCATCATAAGACACGAGGTTCGTTTTAAATAATCTAAATTTTTAAACCAAAATTAGGTCAATTGAGCAACGTTAATCTTATCAGCTTCTTCAGTATAATCAGTCATACGGTCAAAGTTCATGTACTGATATACTTCATCACCCATGCTGTTTAGCATACCAGCATACTGCTGATATTCGTCGTTGGTTGGCAATTTACCAAGTACCGCTGCTACGGCTGCAAGCTCTGCAGAAGCAAGGTATACGTTAGCGCCTTGACCTAGACGGTTCGGGAAGTTGCGGGTTGAGGTCGATACCGCAGTAGAGTTCGGTGCGATACGTGCTTGGTTACCCATACATAGTGAACAACCTGGCATCTCAGTACGAGCGCCGGCTTGAGCATAAATGTTGTAATAACCTTCTTCCATTAATTGACGCGCATCCATCTTAGTTGGTGGCGCAATCCATAGACGAGTCTTGAGGCTACCTGCTGGTACGTCTTGTAGCAGTTTACCGGCAGCACGGAAGTGACCGATGTTGGTCATACATGAACCAATGAATACTTCATCAATGGTATCACCAGCCACGTCAGCCAAGGTTTTTGCATCGTCTGGATCGTTCGGGCAGCAAAGGATCGGCTCTTTAATCGTGCTCATGTCGATGGTCATATCGATAGCGTATTCTGCATCTTCGTCAGCACGCATAAGGCTTGGATTAGCCAACCACTCTTGCATTTGCTCGATACGACGGCTGATAGTACGCGCATCGCCATAGCCTTCTGAGATCATCCACTTAAGCAGCGTGATGTTTGAGTTCAAGTACTCAGTCACTGACTCTTCAGATAGCGTGATAGTACAACCTGCAGCACTACGCTCAGCTGACGCATCAGATAGCTCAAACGCTTGCTCAGCCGTTAGGTCTTCTAAGCCTTCGATTTCAAGGATACGGCCGTTGAACTCGTTGATTTTGCCTTTCTTATCGACAGTTAAGTAACCTTCTTTAATCGCCTGATAAGGAATCGCATGGACTAAATCACGTAAAGTGATACCAGGCTGACGCTCGCCAACAAAGCGTACACGCACAGACTCAGGCATATCAAGTGGCATAACACCAGTCGCAGCTGCGAATGCAACTAGGCCAGAACCCGCTGGGAACGAGATACCCATTGGAAAACGAGTATGCGAGTCACCACCAGTACCAACGGTATCTGGAAGTAGCATACGGTTGAGCCATGAGTGAATGATGCCATCGCCCGGACGTAAGCTGACACCGCCGCGGTTCATGATGAAGTCAGGTAGTGTATGCTGAGTCTCAACATCAACTGGCTTTGGATAAGCAGCAGTGTGACAGAATGACTGCATCACAAGATCCGCTTGGAAGCCCAAACATGCCAAGTCTTTTAGCTCATCACGCGTCATCGGACCAGTGGTATCTTGACTACCGACTGTGGTCATTTTAGGCTCGCAATACATGCCTGGACGTACGCCTTGCAGACCACAAGCTTTACCAACCATTTTTTGTGCAAGCGTGAAGCCTTTACCCGTATCAACTGGCTCTTCTGGCTTGGCAAAAATATCTGAATGACCAAGACCCATGTACTCACGAGCACGGTTAGTCAAACCACGACCAACGATCAATGGAATACGGCCACCAGCACGAACTTCATCAAGCAATGTTGGTGAGTTTAGCTTGAACGTAGACAGTACTTCGTCAGAATCATGCTTAGTGATTTTGCCTTCATACGGATAGATGTCAAACACATCACCCATGTTTAGGTTATCAACCGCTACTTTTTCGATTGGCAATGCACCAGAATCTTCCATAGTATTGAAGAAGATAGGAGCGATGTTGTTACCTAATACCAGTCCGCCACCACGTTTGTTTGGCACGTTAGGAATGTCTTCACCCATGAGCCACAGTACTGAGTTGGTCGCAGACTTACGGCTAGAACCCGTACCAACCACGTCACCAACATAAGCCAGTGGATGGCCTTTTTCTTTTAGCGCTTCGATCTGCTTCATTGGACCGACGACGCCCTCTTCGTCAGCAGTGATGCCGTCGCGAGAGTTTTTGTGCATGGCTAATGAATGCAATGGGATATCAGGACGGCTCCACGCATCTTGCGCAGGAGACAAGTCATCAGTGTTGGTTTCGCCAGTCACTTTAAACGTCGTGTAAGTGGTCTTTTCTGGTACGGCAGCACGGTTCAAGAACCATTCAGCGTCAGCCCAAGATTGCACAACTTCTTTTGCGATGTCATTACCAGCTTCGGCTTTTTCAGTCACGTCATTGAACGCGTCAAATACGAGCAATGTCTTCTTCAATGCTTCTGCTGCGTCTTGTGCAACATCGGCGTCATCTAGTGCAGCAACCAATGGCTGCACGTTGTAGCCACCTTGCATAGTGCCTAGGATTTCGACGGCTTTTTGCTTGCTGATAAGTGGTGATGATGCTTCACCCTTAAGGATAGCAGCTAAAAATGCAGCTTTAACGTAAGCAGCTTGGTCAACGCCAGCAGGAATACGGTTTTCTAGCAGGTTCATTAAGAATGCGTCTTCGCCTGCTGGTGGGGTTTTTAATATTTCAATCAACTCTGCTACTTGTTTTTCGTTCAGTGGTAGCGGAACCGTTCCTAGCTCAGCACGTTCTTCGACATGTTTACGATAAGCTTCTAACACAATAGTCGTCCTCGTCAGTTGGGGGTATTAGCACATTACGTGGGTAGTCAGCATGACAGCCTGCGTCTATATACTAGATGGAATAATTATCCGTGCAATCATAGCTTAAAACGCTCTAAATGTTAATGGCTCAGCCTTTAAAAGGCTCAATATAGGGCCATATTGGACATTTATTATAAAAATAGTACCATCAATAATATGATTGGGCAGCCTTTCGCAACCAATATGCTGCTTGTCACTCTCGTCAAGCATAGCTCGATTCATAATCAAATTAATACATCGAGACTACTAAACATTTTTCAGGATATTATTTGATAAAATATTATCTTGCTACGATAGCTTAGAGAAAATATCAATTAAAAAAATAGCGCTTGAAAAAACAGCTTTTATTAACCATATACTAAGGCATGCCCTCATTTTAAGAATGGTGATAAAAATAAGATACATTGTAGTCAAACAAGAAAAATAGCGCAGATAATATCGAGATATTAATCAGCTGTTTGACGCTGTTTGGCAAATTTAGCTATTTTTAGCCCATTTAGATGACTGTCAATTGAATTGAGGACATGCCTTAAATAAACATTAGGGATGACGACATGGACGATAGCAATATGGAAAACCACGACATAGAAAACAATGATATGAAGAATAACGCTAATTATCAAAACGGCCTTAAGGTTCGTACTGAAGTAATGGGCGAGGTACATGTTAAACGCTCACTTGATGCGGTGACTGGATTTACCCAACCTTTGCAAGACTGGATTATTGAACATGCTTGGGGTAGCACTTGGCAAGATGATTCAGTATTACCGCGCAAATATCGCTCCTTAATCACCATCGCCTTTTTAATTGCACAAAAAAGCCCAACTGAGCTAAAAGGGCACATTCGAGGTGCGATTAATAATGGCGCAACTGTCGCTGAGATTCGAGAAGTATTGATGCACAGTTTACCTTACTGCGGTGCACCTGCCACCCAAGAGGCGTTTCGTGCCGCCATAGATATCCTGAATGAGTTGGATATTGATATTGATATTTAAAACTATGGTTGAAAGAGCAATCGTAGTAGTCTTAAAACAGTAACTTTAAACCAGTGACTTTAAAAAGGTCAGTTAGCCAATATTGATTAAAAATCGACCTCTAAATTTCTGCTATAATAGTTCAACTAATAACATATGCTAATAATTCCATAAACCCTTATACGATAAAGGGTTAAGAGATAATTTATTATGACAACTGCCGTACAAACACATGTGCCTGCTGCTAAGGTCAAACCTAGAAAAGCCATCCAAGGCGAAAAGCTACGTGGCTACGATAAAGTTGCGCGTATCCCAATTAAAGTGATTCCGACCGTCGAGGCGAAGAAAAAGCCAGATTGGATTCGGGTCAAGATGTCGTCACCTAGCGAGGTGGCGCGTATCAAAGCCACCTTGCGTGAGCAAAAGCTCTATACCGTCTGTGAAGAAGCCGCTTGCCCTAACCTGCCGCAGTGCTTCGCTGATGGTACGGCGACCTTTATGATTATGGGTGATATCTGTACCCGTCGCTGCCCGTTCTGTGACGTCGGCCATGGTCGTCCGAATGAGCTAGATGCAGATGAGCCGCGCCACACTGCCGAGACCATTTTAGGCTTGCAGCTTAAATATGCAGTAATCACCTCTGTGGATCGTGACGATTTAAAAGATGGCGGCGCGGCGCATTTCGTCGAAGTACTCAATGAATCAAGAGCGCTTAGCCCGAATTGCCTCATTGAAATATTGGTGCCAGATTTCCGTGGGCGTATGGAAGTGGCTTTAGACCTACTGACAGAAACCCCACCAGATGTCTTTAACCACAACATTGAAACGGTTCCGCGTCTGTACAAAGCCTTCCGTCCCGGTTCTGACTATCAGCATTCATTAGATTTGCTCAAGCTCTATAAAGAGCGTCGCCCTGATATCGCGACCAAGTGCGGTTTTATGGTTGGCCTTGGTGAGACGGAAGAAGAAATCTATGCACTGCTTGATGATCTAAAAGCACATAACGTCGATATGATTACGGTTGGCCAGTATCTACAACCTAGTAAAAACCACGCGCCAGTTGATCGTTATGTTCATCCAGACGAGTTCCAGCGTTATATGGACTATGGCAAAAAGATTGGCTTCTTTAACATTTGGGCAGGCCCGATGGTACGCTCAAGCTACTTTGCCGATCGTCAATACTATGGTGAAGATTGCCCAGCGCCTATCCGTAGCAAAAAAGCCTTAGAAGCCGAAGGCAAACTTGGTTGTTAAGTGTCAGGTTTTAATGAGCTAAAGCTTAAACATTAAGCGAAGCATGTAAAAAGGGTGAATAACAATTTATGTTATTCACCCTTTTTTTTAACTTTAATGAACCTGTAAAGCCTCCAAACCCAACGCTTTACACGGTTAAAGTTGGCGTTGGCTTGCCAGCTGTTTTTATATTGAATATAACAATACTAAGGACAATGACGCCGCCTAATAATCCCGTGGTAATCTCAGGATAAATCAGTAATAAAGCGCCAATAGCCAAGATAATACGCGTCACCGAATTCATAGTACCTTTAAAATACCCCTCCAGCGCCGAGCTTAAGGCAATAACACCCGTGATCGAAGTGACTACGACCGTGATGATATCGATAATAGGCGGCAATGGGAAATCTTTCGCTGTGACTGCCAGACCCGTAGGATCTATCATCAACATCGTCGGATTATAAATAAACATAAACGGCACGATAAATCCGGCAAGTGCCAGTTTGAGCGACAAGAAGCCAGTTTTCATCGGATCACCGCCGGATATGCCTGCACCGGCAAAAGCAGCCAAACACACAGGCGGCGTAATATTGGCAAAAATACCAAAGTAAAAGACGAACATATGCGCTGACAAAATCGGAATATCAAACCCTGCTAAAGCTGGTGCTGCCATCGTTGCCGTAATAATATAAGCAGGAATAGACGGCAGTCCCATGCCCAATACCATCGAGGCAAGCATCGTTAAAATAAGCGTAAAGAATAACGACCCTGCACCAAGTGTGACAATTGATGAGGTCATCACCGTTCCAAAGCTGGTCAAACTCACAACTCCGATGATGATACCGACGACCGCACAGGCAGCCATCACGGCGAGCGACTGACGAGCACCATCTTCTAGCGCACCCAAAATATCAGAAAAACCCATTCTGGTCTCTTTGCGCAGCATACTAACCACGACGGTAAAACCAATGGTATATGCCGCTGCATAGCCGACGGGCACGTTTTTGATTAATAAGAAGACCAAAAAGACAATCGGTAGCAGCATATGACCGCGTGCTTTTAAGACTTCTTTGACTGCTGGTAAGTTTTCTTTGGCAATGCCTTTTAAGTCACGACGACCAGCGCGAAAATGCACCTGCGCGATAACGCCAAGATAATATAATATCGCTGGTAATAATGCCGCTAGCGCAATCGTACTGTACGGTAACCCTGTCGTCTCTGCCATGATAAAGGCACTGGCACCCATAATCGGTGGCAATATCTGCCCACCCACAGAAGCGCTCGCCTCTACTGCACCTGCAAAGTCTTTATGATAGCCAACCTTTTTCATCAGAGGGATGGTAAAGGCACCAGTGCTGACCACGTTCGATAAAGCAGAGCCATTAATACTACCCATAAAGCCACTGGAGATGACCGCCACTTTTGCCGGACCTCCTTTTTTATGACCTGCAATGGCCAATGCCAAATCATTAAATAGCTGTCCCATTCCAGAACGTGCTAAAAATGCACCAAAAAGAATGAATAAGAAGATAAAAGTGACCGATGCACCAATCGCAACAGAATATAAACCTTCGGTTTTTAGAAATAATTGACCAAAAATATCACCCATGTCATAAGGACGAGTCAATAGTCGGTCTGGCATAAAATCCAAATGGCTAACAAATGGATAGGCCAAAAATATCCCTGCCAATATTGGCAAAATCCAACCTGTGATACGGCGACTACCTTCTAATACGCAGACCACGGTAATCAACGAGAAAATCACATCTGTCTGATTGGCCATCCCGCCACGTGAGGTCACAATATCTTGATATTCGTAGATCAAATAAGCCATCCCAGATAGGGAAAAGACAAACCAAAGCCAGTCATACCAAGCCACGCGCTGACGGCTGCTTTTTTTGCTCGCTGGAAAAATTAAGAAAATTAAGGCAAAACCAATGCCCACGTGTACAGAGCGCTGTAGCAGCGCTGGCATGGGATTAAAAGTGATATACAAATGAAACAGAGAATAAAAAATGCAAATTGCAGCGATAAAATACTTCACTGGTCCTTGAGTGATATGGCGCGTGATGGACTCTCGGTCGTACTTTTCTAATATGGCTTTATTATGGGCTTGCGCCTCAAGCTCAGCGTCGACATTAGTCTCAACGTCAGGATGAGAATGTATAGGCGAGTCGCTATCGTTATTGATATGGTTATCTGACATCGTTGTCAAATTATCGTGATCCGTCACTTGGGAGTTCATGACACAAGTCCTTGTTAAATCTATCAATGAAACCATACGCTGTCGGCATGATCGTTACTTCAGAATAGTCTGGCACCCAGCGGTGAATGCGTATCCGATAGTTACCATAGTCAATCTCACCTTTGGTAAGCCGTGAGACCACCCAATTAAGCTTGGGCAGTTTCTCATTGATTTGATAACCCAGATAGCCAGGTTTTTGTATGGGAGCAAGCGCCTCAGTAGAGGGTGTACCTGCGCCAAAAGCTTCAAAATAAGTGGTGGTCAGCAGCAGTTCAGCGTCTTCTGTACTGCTGCCGTCTATACGCTGATACTGTTCTTCCCACCATTGTTTTTCTACAGAATGTATCCAGCGCAATTGAAAGTCAGGCTCGACGAAATAGCAAACCTTGTCATTAGCACCGTCAACACCTGCGACGCGAACTTCCACCACAGGCTGACGGACAAAGAGATGCCACAGCATAAAAAAAACCAGCGCAGCAATGAGCACTGCGCCAGCTATTAACCATAATGTCTTATTTTTAGTAACCATAACTGCTTATTTAGCGGCTTGTTCATCATAGTATTTTTTGGCGCCAGGATGGATAGGTGCAACCATGCCTTCACGAGCCGTCTCTAAGCTAATATCATTGGCCGCTTGGTGTGCTGTTTTTAGGCCGTCTAAATTATCAAATAACGCTTTGGTCAACTTGTAACCATCTGCTTCAGACAACTCAGAGCTTACCAATAGAGCATTCATAATCGCTGCGGTTGGAATCGCGGCGTCATTGCCATAAGTGCCAGCAGGAATCTCAAAGGTTTTAAAGTAAGGCTTACTTGCAATGATTTCTTTTAGCTTGTCTTGATTGATGGTGATTAACTGTAAGTCCAAGCCCTGCTCTAGCTCCATCAATGAAGAGTTCGGTAGACCACTACTAAAGAAAGCTGCTTCAATTTTACCCGCTTTCATGCCATCCGCCGCTTCAGAAAAACCCAAATAATCGACAGTGATATCATCGTACGTGATACCGAAACCTTCTAATAACGTTCGAGCATTGACTTCTGTGCCAGAGCCTTGATCGCCCACAGCGATACGCTTACCACGTAAGTCTTCAATATTTTTGATGCCAGATTTTTTGGTGGTGACGATTTGCACCACATTAGGGTACAAGACCGCAATTTGTTGGATGTTGGTAATTGGCTTATCAAAGTTGTTTTTGCCTTCGACCGCGTCGGTGACCACATCACTGAGCGCCAATACCATGTCGACTTTACCTTGGGTCAATAGATTGACGTTTTCGACTGAAGCGCCGGTGGTTTGCGTCTTTGAGTTTACGCCAAAGGTTTTGACATAGACTTCTGATAATGAAGTACCAATGATGTTGTAAGGGCCAGATGCTCCGCCAGTAGCGATGGTAAGAAACTTGGTATCCAGCTTGTCGGCGGCAGTGTCAGTAGCAACGCTATCTGTTGCCGTACTGTCAGTATTTTCTGAACTTGGTGATGAGCATGCGGTTAGGCCTAAAGTGGCGCTTAGCATCGCTGATAAAAATAACGGAGATTTTAGAGAGTTGAACATTGCATTCATCCTTGAAATAATCGATTTAATACCTCTAACGGCATTACTATATAAATATTAATGCGTTACAGACCTGTAATAGTATAGCAATTCCCACCATAAATAAACCAAAGCCTTTTATGTCTCAAAACCTTGTAGATAAAGCAACTTGAGTTAAAAATAGCGATTCGGAGTATTGATATTTGTTTAGTAAAGTTCTGCTATGCGAAACAAAGTTTCATTATTCAAGCTATTTAAACAAAAATTAAGCACAGTGTAAACCTTTATCATCGTCTTAATAGCATCAAGGCTATTTATTACGGAGTCAAAAAATGCTTACCAAGAATGAATAGGGCGTGTCTTCAGTTCACTCGATAGTCATCTAAATGGGTTAAAAATGGCTAAATCTTGCCAAACATCGTCAAATAGCTAGTTAGTATCCCGATATTGTCTGCATTATTTTGCTTGTTTGACGGCAATTTATCTCATTTTTACTACCATTTTTGAAATGAAGACACGCTTTAAACTATATTTCTGCATTTATTTTGTGTCTGTAATAGATAGTCTCTTAGGATTAACTGTACCTTAGAAAAACATTCTAAATAACTGAAAATCAACGAATAATAATACTACCCTTATCGAAAGCGGCTACACTAGCAAGCTAGGATATGGTCAATACCATATAAGTTATATACGCTGTCAGGCTCGATTAATCTACTATTGCGAGTACTTTCACTCGTCTTAATAGTCTCCAAGTTATATAGAACTGACTATCGTGCTATATTTTGAAACCATAGTTTAGAATCGAAAATAATGATCTCTCTTATAAAAAAAGGATTGACCGATGAGCACCGAATTTACGCCGCAAGAAGGCTCTTGCTCTTGTTATAGCAACACTTATACGATTAACCATACTCCGATAGCTCGCTTTATTTGTCACTGCACTATCTGTCAGGACTATACGGGTAAGGCTTATAACGATGTCACGGTTTTGTTTAAGTCAGATCTCAGCGAAATGGACATCAATAAAACGCGTTTTCGTCGTTGGAAAATGCCACCGAATATCAGCCGTGGACTGTGTAAGCGCTGTCATAAGCCCAGTATAGAGATGGCTGTGGGCGGTGCTCTGGTCTTCATTCCTACCGATAACTATCCTAATGCAGCCGCTCTACCTGAACCGACGATGCATCTGTTTTACAATCGCCGTGTTAAAGATGTGGACGACAATCTGCCTAAATATAACGGTGTTGTGCAAAGTCAGACAATGGCGGTTAAGGAGCTGGCTCAAGGAATGTATAAGAGAGTCACTAAGCGCTAGCAGTATCCGTTCAAAAGACTAGTTATCTTCCTTATTAAGTTTTTTTAGTTAAATACCTATTGTCAAACATCTGGAAACGTCCTATGACTTTAAAAGAAGAAGACACTGTAAAACACTCTGCTGACATCGCTATCATTGGCGGTAGCGGTCTGTATCAAATGGCAGACTTGACTAACCAGCGTAGCGTCAGCATCTCAACACCTTATGGCAAGCCGTCCGATGATATTATCTTAGGGGAATTGAATGGTGTGACCGTTGCTTTTTTGACCCGTCATGGTCAAGGGCATAAATTTACACCTTCTAAAGTACCTTATCGCGCCAATATTTATGCGCTAAAAACTCTAGGCGTGCGCTATATCATTTCAGTATCAGCGGTGGGTTCATTGCAAGAAGAGCTTAAACCGTTAGACATGGTCGTCCCTGATCAAATGATCGACATGACTAAACATCGTGCCAGCACATTTTTTGGTAAAGGTGCAGTTGCGCATGTCTCGATGGCGGATCCTTTATGCCCGAAAGTCGCTGATATTCTGAATCGCGCTTACACTCAAGCGAATATCAATGAAGGGCAATGTCATGCACAAGCGACTTATGTGTGTATCGAAGGCCCGCAATTCTCGACTCGTGCAGAGTCACACTGGTATCGCCAAATGAACGCTGACATCATCGGCATGACGAATATGCCAGAAGCCAAGCTGGCGCGGGAAGCTAGCATCGCTTACGCAACTTTAGCTTTGGTCACAGATTTTGATAGCTGGCATCCTACTAAAGAAGACGTCAGCGCCGATTATGCGATTCAAAACCTCATGAAAAATGCCGATAATGCTCAATCAGTCATTAAAGAAGCGGTTGCTTTGTTAGCCGTTGAACAACCTAAATCAATTGCTCATCATGCGCTTGCTCAAGCGTTAGTGACACCTATTGAAGCGATGAGTATTGAGATTAAAACTAAACTTGCAGCGCTGTTGCCCGAGTAAAATTAAAGGTAATATCAAAAATAATATAAAAAGTAGTATTAATTCTATTCGCATAAAAAAGCCATCAAACTGTTTGATGGCTTTTTTGGTTTAAGCAAGAGAAGGAAAAATAAGTCAAAAATTAGCAATTTCGTCACCATCAAGCCAGCCTTTAGGCAAATACTGCAAATCTTCAGGCTCATCAATATCAGGCAAAGAGTCTAAAAAGGCCAATGACCAGTTTAATTCTGCCAAGCGCTGTTGAGTAATCTTTGCTACGCTCGGCGTGCTCCATTGGATATCATTAAATAAACGAGCAGCAACTTGTTTAAAGCCAAACAGCACATAACCGCCATCAAAGGCTGGTATCATCACGCTATCCTGAGTGTCTAATCGCTGTGCAGCCCGTTGAATGATGATAGAACTAAGGCTAGGACAATCTGTGCCTATCAAAATCACTTGCTTAAAACGCGCTAATGCTTGTTGACTCGCCGTGAACATACGCAAACCCAAATCACCATCTGCTTGCTCTGACCATCGCAGCGAGTCAGGCAAACCAAGCGTTTGCCAGCATGGATCGCTTGGCGCAGGGCTGACACACAGCTCAATGCTAAAGCCCGTAGCCACAGCTTGCTCGATACTATGTAAAAGTAATTGCCGTGCCATTCTCGCTGCACCATCAATGCCAAGCGCAGGTTGCAAACGGGTCTTTGCCATGCCCTGTGCAGGGAATTTTGCAAAAATAATAATGCAGGTTTTTTGATTTTGAGTCATATTGAAATTTTTCTATTATTTATAATAACGCGCGTTAATGTTATCAGCCGACACGCCACGCCAATAATCAAAACGTAACTGCCACATTAAGACAATCGTCCGCCATGTGCCATACTGCTGCCAACGTCTTGCTGATGTGATGACTTTATTTTTCAGACAAGCAGGTTTAGCAATACCTTTTAGTTGCTTGCATAATTCAACATCTTCCATCAACGCTTGATTAGGATAGCCGCCCATTTGCGCAAATAAAGATTGACTGATAAAAATAGCTTGGTCGCCTGTAGCGATATGAGTTAAACGTGAGCGCCAATTAATCATGGCACTGACCACCCAAAGCATCGGCTGACGACTATTTAGCTGCACATCAAAACGTCCCCAGTTTGCTAGTGTCATCGCCCTAGAAATACTATCGATAGCGTCAATTGGCAACCGCGTATCGGCATGTAAAAATAGCAAAACATCGCCAGTGGCTAATGCTGCACCCGCATTCATTTGCCGCGCACGCCCTGCTTTGGACGTAATAACTTGCCAATCAATTTTACACTCACTGCCAAGCACTAACTCATTAATAAAACTTCGAACGATGCCAATAGAATCATCGTTTGAGCCCCCATCGACCAAGATAACTTGCTGTGGCATTGGCTTTAGACTGTTAATATTGGCAAACAAATGAGGCAAATTATTCGCCTCATTTATTACTGGAATAATAATAGAAACCGTAGCTATAGCGGTCATAATTGGCAGTGCTCGCTGTTATGTTTTATCAGTATTATTTCTTATTCAGATTCCAATTATAGCTAGTATAGTCGATCTTAGTTTTGCCACTTTTTAAATCAGCGCTTTGCGATTTATTAAGCCCTAAAGATGAGCTATAACGAGCTAAGAATCCTTCCAAATCTTTGGTACCGCGCCAATTCGACTCAAAGTCTTCTTTATACCATTTAAAAATGGGAGAAACCTCAAGCGTGCCGCCTTTAAGACGGTTACGACTACTATCTGCGAGGAATTTACTTGTGACTTGCTCTAATTGCTTATCCAGTTTGCTACCGGTAAAAGCATCATTTAATAGCGCAGGACAGCCGATGCTAGCACAATTCACCGCAAAGTGAATGCGCGGTTCATTATAGCGTTTAGAGCCACGGATTAGATTGTGCTCGATGTCATCAAGTGAACGCTTTTTGCCTAATAGCGTGACAAAATCTTGTTTCCATGGCGAGCCAAATATCCCACCGATATCTTTGATCGATTTGAGATTCGGATACTTAGTCAGTATCAACTCTACCGTGCCAGCATTGTAGACGTTAATCAAAAATGCCAACTGCTCATCTTTGCTCCAACCATTGAACTCTGATTGACTGACTTTGCTAGTTGCTGCCATGTAGCTATCAAGCTTGCTTTGATCCGCTTTCATACCGTTATAATTAACGACCGAGGCTTTACCACCATTGGTCATAGTGACATTTTTACTCAGCAAGCTATCCCAAGTACTATGATTAAAATCAGCATAACTTGCCATACTAGCCAATAGCACAGAAGTAGCTACTGCTGTCTTAATCAGTAAACGCTTGCTTGAAAAACTACCTGTACTCTTACTTATGTTATTAAAGATGTTCATAATTAACTCCGTTTAGATCGAGGATGTTTTTGCTATTGTCTGCCCTGCTGTCTCTTCTTCCAGCGCGCCACCGCAGCTACTTCCCTGTCCTGCTGTACAGCCATAGCAGTGATCTGCAATCGCAATATCATCGCCAGTAGGATTTTGCGTTAATAAATCGCTCAGATGCCGACGGGACTTGTTGGGTACTGGAATCTCTAACTGCTGGTTAAAGTCACAATCAAATAACTCTCCCAGCCAATTGACACTGATCGTCGAGCGGCACATGACTTCGGCTAAATTGCCAGCCACGTAATTGGCCTTAAGCAAGTCCATATAGGGATGGAATTGGTTTTTGGCCAATAGCACCGCACCAAAGCGCTGAATCGGCATATTGGTCAAAGCAAATAACTGATGAAATTCGATATCGAAATGTTCTTTTAGCTCACGTTTATAGTCCGCCTCTAGCTGTTGCTGATTGGGCGGTAGCGTGGCGCCTTGCGGGTTATAAACGAGGTTCAGCGTTAAGTTTGAGCCAGCTTTGCCATAACCTAAGGCATTGAGCTTATGCAGTCCCAATATACTGTCGTCAAACGCACCCTTGCCGCGCTGCTTATCGACGTTTTCTAATGAATAACAAGGCATTGATGCCACCACGTCGACTTCATTGTCTGCCAAAAACTGCGCCATATCCTCATAGCCTTCTGCCATCAGAATTGTTAAATTACAGCGATCAATCACTTTGACACCCAAAGCGCGCGCGGCGGTAACCAGATACTTAAAGTCTTCATGCATCTCAGGCGCGCCACCGGTTAAATCAAGCGTATCCATATCTTGTACTTTTAGTACGTCCAGTATCAGCTCGACCAGCTCACGCGACATCATCTCCGTACGATAAGGACTGGCTGCCACGTGGCAATGTACGCAGGACATATTGCACAAATAGCCCATGTTCACTTGTAGCGTAGTTAACTCACGACGTTTGATGGCTGGAAAGTCAGTAAATTCGAGTAGTTCAATGGTAGATTTCATAAAATTATAGAATCCGTGTTGTGATATTTACTCAACTGCTTAGGGTCTGTTTACTATTCTTCTAATCGATTTGCAGTTAAGATCAAGTTTATCTAATCAATGATACCCTATTATGTCACTAGCATTTTTAATCATTGTGTATTCAATAAATATATTCAATCTTTATAAGCTATCGAAAATATGTTGAGAGAATAGCTCGCAGTATTAGTGCCAGTCATAGTTGAATTCAAATTATTACGATACAAGGAAGCTGGGTGTAAGCGATACATGAGCACGCTTAGCGAGGATAACGGTGTGGCGGATTTATATGGATTTGACTATAGCTTAATTTGCATTGACGAAACGCTTATCAATATAGCGTTTAAGATACCAAACCCAGCGACCTTGCAAACTCACACTGCCCCAACTGGCAATGGCATACTTATCGCCACAAGATAATAAATACAAAGTGCGATTTTTGGGCTGATAGCTTTGTAAGGGTTTATTTTGATCTACCATAAAAGTTAATAAATTATCTGCTGCGACTGCACCGCCATGTACGGCATGAACCCCTGAGTGCGCGACATCTTTATCCACGCGCGTTGCCACATCACCGACGGCGAATACATTATTATGAGAGACACTTTGCTGCAGCGCATTTACTGCGATAAAGCCGTTGTCAACTGTGGCAATATCCGTACTGGCTGTCCACGCTGCACCAGTCACGCCAGTGGCAGCGATAACCGCATCCATTAAAAAGGATTGCTGCAATGACGCTCTCTCAGTAATCAATGTCCCATTCTGATAGGCGATGGCGCGCTCGTAGATAACTTCAATACTCAGACGATTAAGCTGCTTGATAACACGATGTCTAAACTTTTGATTAAAACCAGCCAATAGCACATCACCGCAGATTAAAAACACTTGATGATTCGGGTGAATATGCTGCAAGGCGACTTGGGCAGCCATAACCAGCTCGATTGCCGCTGCGCCAGCCCCGATAATAGCCAATTGATAATGTGCTGAGCGCTGAGCGGTAGCAAGCACTTGCGACCACTGATTCACAAAGCTATGTAACGGACGAATCGCAATGACACTATTAGTGTCAGCACTATTAGTGTCAGCATTATTAGTGTCAGCATTATTAGTGTCAGCATTATTTAACCAGTGCATATCCGTATCCGCGCCAGTGTTTAACGACACTACCTCATAGCTATGATCATAGTCGTCAGCGGTCATGACTCGCTGTGATTTGGCGTCTATCTTTACGATTGGCTGCTGAATGAAATGCACGCCAGCCTGCTTGCATTGTGCCGCAATATCTATACGGATATCATCTAGTATATAGTGCCCCGCCATCCAGCCAGGCAACATACCTGAATAGATCGACTGCGGTTGCTCGCTGATTAATGTGATATCCGCATTTATTAGAGGCGTCCCACGGAGTCGACGCAACAGACCAATATGCGCATGACCAGCACCTACCAAGAGCAACTTTTTTAAGGGCATTATTTTTATAGGTATATTTTTTATGGGCATTTTATCGCTCAATGTTTTTGATACTTTTAAATAGTTTTGACTGGTTTACTAGGGTGTACCAACGCTGGAAACTTAGGAAAGATAAAAACGCTATCGAAATTAAAACATAAGTTAAAAGCATTTAAAGCAAGACTATTGTACGATAACGACGCCGCAGTAAATAATATTGACCTGATAAGGCTTTATGATTAAATTGATGGTAGCAATCATTCATCCCAATTATAAAACCTGACTGGCTGCTTAATTTGTAAATAAGTCATATTGACCATGCATTTAGCACCCATCGCTCAATGCTTAAAAAATTTAGAAACAGTCTGTTTTCATTCTCTAACCATGCAAGGATTCTACGCTTATGAGTACCTCTGACCAGATCACCTCTTCTGACAATACCCACTATCTGAATCATACATTTTTTGAGCCGCGTGATAGTGATAAAAAAATTAAGGCCACTTTACTAATCGTCCACGGCATGTCAGAACACAGCGGTCGCTATGCGGACTTTGCTCAGTTTTTGGCTGATAATGGTATTGCAGTAGCAACCTACGATCAGCTCGGTCATGGTCAAACGGTAAAAACAAAGGCTGATTTGGGATTTTTTGGCAGTGAGCATCCAGTGCAGTCTTTATTACAAGACGTCATCGTTATGGCTGATAGCCTAAAATCGCGTCATCCTCATGTGCCGCACTTTGTTATGGGTCACTCTATGGGCTCGTTTATCGTCCGTAATGTACTCAAACATCACGCACAAGACTTTGCTGGGGCCATCTTAATGGGCACTGCAGACGCCAACCCATTGACCAAAGTACTATTACCTATTAATAAACTATTGGCCAAAGCGGCACCAAAAAAACCAAATACTGTATTTGCTAAAGTAATGAACAAAGTACTGAATAGCAAACTTGATAACCGTATTTCTGACTCGCAGTTTGCGTGGATCAGTGAAAATCCCGCCAATATCGCCGCTTATGAAGCCGATCCACTCACCGGTTTTGACTTTACTAACAATGGTTTTATGACGCTATTCACCTTGATGACAACAGGTCTCCATAAAGGCTGGGCTGCGACGATTGCAAAAGACTTTCCCCTGTTCTTTGTCAGTGGCAAAAGTGATCCCATCGGTGATATGGGCAGCGGCATTCGCAACATTGTCAGTCGCCTAAAGAAACAAAACTTCAATAATGTGGAAGTAAAGCTCTACCCAAACATGCGCCATGAGCCCCTTCACGAGCAGGCGAACAAGGTGGTGTATCACGATATCTTAGAATGGATAGAACGCAATAGCTCATCGTTCTAAATGGCATTACTTATTATCAATACAGACCTTTGCGCCCAACTTATTTGCTAAAAGTCGTCAAATTAGCGACAATGTGGCAGGCAATATTTTTAGTCGATTTTTGACGCTATCTTTAACTATAAGATTTATTTACTTTTCATTCATCTTAGGAATTTTTATCCATGTCATTACAACAAACCATCGAACAAGCCTTTGAAAACCGCAACGAATACAGCCCATCTACTATGCCACAAGATGTGCGTGATGCTATCGAGCAAGTGCTTGAGCAGTTAGATAACGGTACACTGCGAGTTGCAGAAAAAAAGGATGGCGAGTGGGTCGTCAATCAGTGGGCAAAAAAAGCCGTCTTACTATCGTTCCGCTTAAACGATAATTACGTGCAAGCCGCTGGTGAGCACATACAGTTTTATGACAAGGTGCCAACTAAGTTTGCCAACTGGACCGAAGCACAGTTCAAAGAAGCTGGCGTACGCGTAGTGCCACCAGCCGTGGCCCGTAAAGGCTCATACATCGCAGCCGGTGCGGTATTGATGCCGTCGTATGTTAATATTGGCGCGTATGTCGATCAAGGCGCGATGGTAGATACGTGGGCGACCGTAGGTTCATGTGCTCAAATCGGCAAAAACGTGCATCTGTCAGGTGGTGTTGGTATCGGCGGTGTATTAGAGCCATTACAAGCCAATCCAACGATTATTGAGGACAACTGCTTTATCGGTGCGCGTTCTGAAATCGTTGAAGGCGTTATCGTTGAAGAAGGCTCAGTCATCTCGATGGGTGTATTTATCGGTCAGTCAACGCGTATTTATGATCGCGAAACGGGCGAGATTCATCGTGGCCGTGTACCAGCAGGCTCAGTTGTCGTACCAGGTAGCCTACCATCAGAAGATGGCACACACAGCTTATATGCTGCTATCATCGTCAAAAAAGTCGATGCACAAACCCGTGCTAAAACATCAGTAAATGAGTTATTACGTTTAGCCTAAATATGTACAGTGTATAATCATTTAGCACGTACAATCATTGTTTTACATAAAGATGCTGGAGTCATCCTCCAGCATCTTTTTTGCAGCTTAATATAGGCTGTTGCGTTATAATCCATTTTTTTGGTTTGGCTTTATCCAAACGCAAAACTCCCATACCAGAACCTGCCTTTTTATTACGATTGATAAATGCTTAATCTCATTATCAATCTTTAACTGTATTTGACATATTATGAGTGAATCACTATTACGCACCGCCGCCATTCCTGTCACTGATCCTGAAGCGGGTCTACGTTTGACAGAAATCTTTTATTCTTTGCAAGGTGAAGCACTGACCTCAGGCTTGCCGACGATATTCGTACGCTTGACCGGCTGCCCGCTGCGCTGTGTTTATTGTGATACCGAATATGCCTTTACGGGCGGCGAACGTCAGTCGCTAGAAGCCATTATAGAGACCATCAAAAGCTATCCTTGCAAGCGTATTTGTCTGACGGGTGGCGAACCATTAGCACAGCCGAATGCCATTGAACTGATGAAGCGCTTACTGAGTGATGATTATGAAATCTCGCTTGAAACCGCAGGCGCGCTCACGGTAGAAAACGTACCGCCAGCAGTCAGTAAAGTGATGGATCTCAAAACGCCAAGCTCAGGCGAAGTCGATAAAAACCTATGGTCAAATCTGGACTATCTGACTCAGCATGATCAGCTTAAGTTCGTCATCATGAACCATGCCGATTATGAGTGGGCAAAAGCCATGTTGATCGAGCATAAGCTAAATGAATTGGTCAGCACCGTTTGGTTTTCTCCGATGTTTAATGTCGCAGACGATATTGACGAAGAGGCCAGCCCCGATGTGCCAGTATTGGCGCGCGAGTTGGCTGAATGGATATTGGCCGATGCCCTGCCCGTGCGCTTTCAATTACAACTGCACAAAATCATCTGGGCAGATGCCAAAGGCAAATAGAAAAGCGCATAAAAAAGCAGGTAAAAACCGCTAAACGAACTGACATATAGCCGACGGTAAGGATTCAGGGATGGTCAAACTCATTTTACTCGGCTTGTTGGCGGGTGCGTTCTTTAGTTCCACTTTTATTTTAAACGAGCTGATGAGTGATGCAGGTGGTCACTGGTTTTGGTCAGCCAGTCTCCGCTATGTCTTTATGTGGCTGATTATCACCGCTATTATCGTTATGCAGCATGGTTTTAGTCGTATCAAAGAATTGGCGATTATCTTTCGTCAGCATTGGCGCTTTTGGTGTATCACTGGCAGTATTGGTTTTGGTATCTTTTACACGGGCATCTGTTATGCCGGTGATCATGTCGCCGGTTGGGTGGTGGCGGCGACATTTATGTTTACCGTGGTGACTAGCCTCCTCGTCCTACTGGCATTTGGGCAACGCTTTGACAAAAAATTCATTTTTTACGCCATGCTGGTATTCATCGGAGTGATACTGGTCAATGTCAGCGAAGGTCTGCGCGCTGCTGCGCTCGGAGGTATAAATGCCACCCCAATGGCAGAGATGCTACTGTATGGTGCGCTGCCTGCACTGATAGCCGCTTTTAGCTATCCAATCGGCAATCAGTTGGTCTGGCAGGTGTCTCACAACGCTCGCAAGCATACCGCTGCGCAGCGCAAGGTCAGAGAAAACAGCCTTCTGCAAAGTACTATTGACACTCACAACCAACCACTCGTCACAGAAGCCTACGCTTTACCTGTCGATAGCACTCACTCAGCGGATGCTGATAGTTCTAGTATCAAAACCGACACTGATATTGACCCTGAAAAGCTAAAAGCCAAAACGGCGGCTGAAACGCACTCACCCTTACAAACCTTGATTGCTCGTATCCCCGCTATCGAAACGGTGCTGCTGCAAAATGCCTTTAATAAAGTATGGCTAATGACTCTAGGTAGTTTGCCATTTTGGCTGGTTTTAGGCATTATAGTGCGTCCTGAGTTACCCGAAAGCACACAGCTGTTCAATACTTTGCTCGTGGCTCTGTTAGCAGGGGTAGCAGCAACCAGTATTTTTTTATATGCGCGCGAACAAGCCGTCACCTCCAGTGAAGTGGCGGGCGTTGATTCTACCCAAGCCAGCGAGGTGATATTTGCCTTGATTGGCGGTATATTATTACTCAATAACGAGATACCTTCGGCACTGGGGTTGATAGGTATTGGATTGATTATGTTGGGATTGGTACTATTTGCCAAAGATGGATGAGACCAAAATAACGCTATGATGAATAATTTTATTTTTCCTGATATTCTGCTGTATTTGCTCGATATGGTTGGCGTGATTGCTTGTGCTATCGCCGGTACTTTGCTCGCTCAGCATAAAGGCTTTGATATTGCTGGCTGCATCTTAGTTTCAATGGTCAATGCCATTGGCGGTGGTACGCTACGTGATATGGCGCTAGATCGTCATCCGCTATTTTGGATGTCAGATCTCAACTATGTGATTGTCATCACTATCACCTCCCTTATCCTGCAGATCTTTTTTCATCTCTATCATAAGATTGATAACGCCCTCAAACTCTTTGATGCTATTGGGCTAGCAGCCTTTAGTGTCATCGGTTTTAAGATAGCATTGACCCAAGATATGTCACCAGTGATTGCCATTATGATGGGCGTTTGGACAGCCATTATTGGTGGTATGCTGCGTGATATTATTTGTAATGAGATACCGTTGGTGCTGCAGCGCGAGATTTATATCTCTGCCAGTATCGCAGGCTCGGTCACTTATCTGCTGCTTGACAGTTTGGGCATGGATGCTGGATTGAATGAATTTGTGATGCTGGGCGTTATCTTTGCCGTACGGATGTTAGCGCTGCGCTTTGATTGGCATCTTCCTTCTATTCGCTTGGTTAAATAAGACCAGTTTATAGGGTTTAAAAAGTAAGCGCTGTTGTATTGGGGTCTGTTGAACATTCAAATGTGGCACTGGCAGTGGCTATTTTTTAGACAATACGCAGTGAAATTTTTGACGCCTAGTCATTCTAGGTTAGATAATTTCGCCATGTATTGGCAAAAAATAGCCCTGCCCTGAAAGGCTGATACTAAAATCACCCCAAACGTTGTTGTAAACCTAGCTAAGGTCTCGACATTATCGTCGGTTTACGCCTGATTTGATAAAAGGTTTGGGACGATTTTAGCAATCAGCAGTCCTAATATTTGAATGTTCAACAGACCCTGATTTACAATGATTATATAATTATCATAAAAACTTACTGAGACTCGCTCATGTTGACTATCGCATTGGATCCTACGGAACTGATCACGACGTTCGACCCGCGTTCTTTGCTCTACTTGTTTGACATGATTGGCATTGTGGCCTGTAGTATTTCAGGGACGATACTGGCAAAACATAAAAAGTTCGACGTCTTTGGCTGTTTATTGGTGTCGATCGTCACTGCTATCGGCGGCGGCACCGTCCGTGATGTGATTTTGGATCGTCATCCGCTGTTTTGGATGGTAGATATGAGCTATCTGACCGTCATTACCTTCTGCTCATTAGCAACGCAAATATTTTTTCATCCCAACTCAAGGCGCGTTGATAAGTTCCTCAAGCTCTCCGATACCATCGGTCTGTCTGCCTTTACCCTAATTGGTATCAAGGTTGCTGATAGCATGGGCACCAATGTACCCGTGGCATTATTACTTGGGGTGATTACGATTATTGTCGGCGGTATCATCCGCGATATGATCTGCAACGAGATTCCGCTGGTATTGCAGCAAGAGATTTATATCACGGCGGCTTTGACGGGCGGCATTCTCTACTTTGCCCTGCACAACCTAGGCGTGACTGATTGGGTTGCTGACATCTCTGCCATGATGACGATTTTTACGATAAGAATGCTCGCCATTCGCTACGATTGGCAATTTCCTGCTCTTGAATGGAAATACTAAACCCTAGGGTGTGTCTTCAATTCATTCGATAGTCATCTAAATGGGCTAAAAATGGCCAAATATCGTCGAATAGCTTGTTAATATCCCGATATTATCTACGCTATTTTTCTTGTTTGACGGCAATTTATCTCATTTTTATCGCCATTTCTGAAATGAAGACACGCCCTAGAATGCAAATATTAAAAAAGCGTCAACTTTAAACTCAGTTGACGCCTTATTATTGTCTGTTCGTGGTCTTATAATAAAGCAATATGCTTATTCACTGACCACAGCTAAATCCCTTACCATCAGCTGTAAGCTTTGTTTGCCGTTCCACTCGTTGATGTCTAGCTGAAACAATACGTGCACTTTTTCGGCACGATAATCCCATACCTCGCTATCGAAGTTAAAATAAATCGCTTCAATCGGATACTGCACATCAGGATAACGCAGTGATAATTTGAGGTGCTTGTCCTTTAGTATCTTAAAGCTCAATACTTCGAACACCCCATCAAATATCGGCGGTGCAAAGCCATGACCCCAAATACTGGCATTGGCCAAATGCTCAGCAAACCATAAGCTAAAGTCGCCTGCTTGCAAGGGGCCATCGGTGAATTTTTGCTCGGCAAAAACCTCATCCTCCATCTCTGCCATAACAGCATCGAAAGCCGTCACGAAGGCGTCAAAGTTGCGACGCTTCAAGGTTAGCCCAGCAGCCATCGCATGACCACCGAAATGGCTGATTAGATCAGGATAGCGTTCAGCAACTTGCTCAATCGCATCACGAATATGCACGCCAGCGATAGACCGCGCCGAACCTTTAATGGCATCGTCGTCACCTGTACGCTCTGTATCTGCTGGTGCAAAAACGATACTGGGCAAATAATGACTTTCTTTCAAACGTCCAGCGACGATACCGATAACGCCTTGATGCCAGTCATCTTGATATAAAACAATGCTGCGGGTTTGATTATTCACAGTCTCTTTATCAGTTTTAGACTGAATAAGGATTTCATCGCTCTCGTCAGTAGCAGTATTCTCATCGTTTTCATTTGCAACAGTAGCTAATGCTTGCACAATATTATCTGCTTGCGCGCGCATCTCGCCTTCTACGTGACGACGGGTACGGTTTAGCTGCTCAAGCTCTTGCGCCAAGCGCTGCGCCGTACTCCAGTCTTCGGTCAATAAACACTCGATACCAATGCGCATATTGTCCATACGTCCGGCAGCATTGATACGAGGTCCTAACACAAAACCAAAATCTTGCGCCTGCATTTTTTTGGGATCACGGCCCGCTTGCTCAAGCAATGCCAAGATACCCAGACAGCAGCGCCCTTGGCGGATAGCCGTCAGTCCATGATGCACCAAGATGCGATTGTTCTTATCAAGCACTCCAACGTCCGCAATCGTTCCGAGCGCCACCAAATCCAAATATTGGCTGACTTGCACGGTAGATTTATTGGCTTCACGGCGCAGCTTGGCTAAACGTCCGAGCACATAAAAAGCCACACCGACCCCTACGAGCGCTTTACTAGTAAAACTGCAATCGAGTTGATTGGGATTGACCACCGCTTCTGCAGGTGGTGTCTCTTTGGTCGTCAGATGATGATCCGTAATGATGACAGTGATGCCGTCGGCCTGCGCACGCGCCACGCCTTCATGACTTGAGATACCATTATCTACTGTGACGATCAACTCTGGCTGATACGTCTTAATGCCTAATTCGACAATTTCTGGCGTCAAACCATAGCCGTACTTAAAGCGATCAGGTACTAAAAAATCGACGACTGCACCCATTTTCGTGAGTGCACGCATCATCAGCGCGGTACTGGTCGCGCCATCACAATCAAAATCACCAACGATTAGGATACGCTGACCCCTATCAATAGCGACATCTAATAGCCGCACCGCCTCAGTGACACCGTGCAACATCTCAGCGGGCAGAAGACCAGAAAGCCCAGTCTCAAGCTCATCAGGCTGGGTAATACCGCGAGCGGCATACAAGCGAGCGAGCGTTAATGATTGGGCGGCAAGTGGTTGCAACGCGGTGGGCAGCTCGTCAGTGCGAGTGCTGGTATAACGGGGGGTTAAATTTAGCATGGTGCTATTCTACTGGCTTTGGCAGAGGGTCACAATGATAAAATTTAGCGGCTTGGTTTATCATTTTTTATTGCATTACATTGCAATAAATCATACTCTACTGCCTGCATAAACCAAGTTATCCATGCTTACCTGTCTAGCGCACATAACTGCGCATTTACAAAAACGGTGCATAGTGACCGTATTTTTCTGCATTTTGCTACAAAGCAATGATTGTATGCCGCTTATAAATCCATAAAATAGTAACCAACTGAGAGACTTGTTATCTATTGAGACTTTTAATCTGATTTTTTTATTTTAACTATTTATGAGGATGCGTTATGAAAACCACACCACTGGCTGAAAAACTACCAAATACCATCGATCCTAGCTTAGACTTGGAAAAAGTAAAGAAAGACTGCCAAAAGCTGGTCAAAAAACGTGCCAAATATTCTGCTGGTGTCGCCATCGTTCCTGTACCCTTCTTTGATGTCGCTGTGGATGCAGGCATGCTTACTCAGCTATTGCCAGAAATCAGTGAACGCTTTGGTTTGATTGAAGGCCGTCAATCAGCAGTTGATCTAGAGTCGCGCGCGATTCACTGGGGCGCGCTGAAAGATCGTACTGTCGATTTTGCAGGCTTAATGGCGACACGCGGTATCGTCAAAAAGACGGTACAAGGTTTCGGTGGTCGTATCGCTGCCAAGCAAGTGACGAAGTTCATCCCGCTGGGTGGTCAAATGGTTGCAGCCACCATGGGCTATATGATTTTCAAAAAAATCGCCAATGACCATATCAATGAGTGCTACAAGCTTGCAAAAGACATTCAGCAAAAGCAACACGGTAAGAATGTCTAACGCTATTAAACAATAGAAAATAGCTTTATAAAATAAACCCGCTAAGACTTATTGCCTTAGCGGGTTTTTTGTATTTGTTGATACTGTTATAAATGCATTCGGTATTTTTTCACTTTAAACGACGATATCCCTAATCTTGTTCCGCTATGTTGATTATCACACTGGCATTCTCAAAACCGCGCTCGATATGTACCTGCCCCGACCAATTGTCTGACAAGCTCATTACCTCGCCAAATACAATTTGCGATTGTTGATCCATTTTTAATAATTCTCTAAGTGGCTTATGCTGAGACGTCACTGGAATCAAGGTTTGCAAAATATCTGCTAAAACTGGCAAGTTGTGTCCTGCACTCGGCTGAATGCTAAAGCACACACTTTTGGTATCGCAGCCACCCAGTTCGGCGGACACTTGCATATTATTTATATGCAGTTTTTCTTCGACCAGCTGTGTATAGTCATGAATATCAATGGTAGCAATGCGCTTCACACTAGGTGCATTGGCAAATATCCGCTTATCCGTTTCTTCTGACAATTGGCAGTTGTCCCGATAATACGTGCTTATTGGAACGCCTTTTATCCAATTAATATCGAAACTTATCGTTGGCTCTATCAGCTCACCATTGTCATAAGCCTCAGGATGTGAGCGATAGTTAGGCACAGCTGCATAATGTATGCGATTGCCCTTCACCTCGTACTCGACGATATGTTCACTAAACGGCGCGTACAGTAGCACTTCATGTTCGTTAATAACGCGATTACTCTTATCTAAGAGCAGATAATGCACCGCACTATTGGTCGTCACACTGCCACCCAAAGGCCCAGAAGATTCAATCTCTAATACGATGTCCTTAATTCCATCACGATTAAAATCTTGCGTCATCAAAGGCAATAAACGCAGACTATAATCCATACTTTGCTCAGTGCCATCAGCATCGTCATACTTATCGGAGCAATCATACTCAAGGTCAAGACTTGCCTTAGTTGCCTTATTTACCTCAGGATTTGGTTGTGGGGACGAGCAATGCTGCTCTACTAAGTCCACAATCAATGAATCCGGCAATACCACATCAGCGGCATGAGTAAACGAGACCGCACTTATAGAGAGCATATATAATACAGATAGGCGTAATAACATAGGATTACCCGTAGCAGCCAATTATTGTCAATCATACCCAAAACTTCAGGACAAGATATAGTAATGAACGGTTATTTAAAAATAAAACCTATCCAGATTAGCTATTTAAACCATTTATTATTTTAAAGAATTGGTGAATATTTATAAAAACCACGCAAGTCAGAGGTAAGGTGAGGTTTAAGATAATGGTTGATGGTGTCATTGATAAGTTTTGCTGATAATATACGACCTGCTTGGACAAAACACGTTTCGCCTAGCGATTATCCCTTGCTACCAATGTCAGTTTTATCAAACAGACACTTTAAAATCAATCAAGACCTTAAAGGACTAACCCATGAAAAAAATCTTAATTTCAACGGCTATGCTTGCTACCTTCGCTCTAGCGGGTTGCACGGCGACTGACGGCATGAATACCAATACCGGTAATGCGATTGGTACAGCAAATAATATCGGTATGAACGTATTTAAAGCAGCAGTTGATAATCAGTGCCGTAGTCAGATCGAAAAACAAAGTGCCTGGCGCATTGCCAGTGTAGCCATGACTGAAACACAAGAAGAAGCGATAAAAAGCAATGTCTGTGGCTGTGTCAGTGAGCAAGCACCGCAGCAAGTGACCCTTGTTGAATTGGGTAATGCAGCGATAGACACCCAATACCGCACACAGTTGGTGACCAGAGTCGTCGCCAAATCTCTACAAACCTGTTATGCAAATTTCACCAAATAAATTAAAACGCTTTGTATTTTTGGAGCTAACATAAGCTGGGTTATCGATTGCTTAACTCAGCTTATCTATATAGATTATTAAAATATAGCCAGCCTTATATAAATCGGATAAATTGTCAAAATCAGTCGACTATTAGCAGTACTTTTAGCTGAATTGCTGTTATCCTAGTTATTTTAAGCTGACTTTAAATGGTCATTACTTTTAACAGATATCAAGGATGATAGATGAAAAGACGTGCGTTTATAAAACTAGGTAGTCAAGTAACGGTGGCGGGTACTTTGTTGACCCAGCTAAGTGCTTGCTCATCAGACGATGACTCCACCAATTCGAATACCTTGGATAAGGTAGACGACTTGGGCTATCAAGGCGCATCACCCTTTGTACATGGCATCGCCAGCGGTGACCCTTTACAAGATAGAGTAATACTCTGGACGCGCATCACCAATGACGGTAGCATCAATGCTACCAGTATTCCTGTCAGCTATACGGTGGCTACCGATCCTGAGCTAAAAAACATCGTCACTCAAGGCCGAGCGTTGGCTACTTCAGAGTCTGATTTTACCGTCAAAGTCGATGCCAAGTCCCTAAAATCCGACACCACCTACTATTATATTTTTGAAGCCTTAGGCTACCTCTCTCCTACTGGTCGCACACGCACTATTCCACAGCCAGACTTGCCTGCGAGCGCAATAGACCGCGTGCGCTTGGCAGTGGTATCCTGCTCCAATTATGGCTTTGGCTACTTTAATGGCTATGCAGATATCGCTAAGCAAGCAGATATATCAGCTGTCCTGCATTTGGGTGATTATATTTACGAGTATCCAGAGGGCTTTTATCGTGACCAGTCACTGATCGAAGAGCGTCCGATAGAGCCCAAAAACGAAATTATTAGCTTAGAAGATTATCGTCGTCGCTATGCCTGCTATCGTACTGATATTGACTTGCAAGAATGCCACCGTCAACACCCCTTTATCGCCGTTTGGGACGATCATGAGATTGCAGACAACTCATGGAAAGGTGGTGCTGGATTCCATACTGAAAGCAAAGGCAGCTATATAGAACGTAAAATGTCAGCGGTTCGCGCCTATCACGAGTGGATGCCCATTCGTGACGATAGCAGCAATGAACTGGATAGCCAGCTGAGGATTTATCGACGCTTTGAGTTTGGTAAGTTGTTTGATCTAAATATGCTAGACACGCGTATATTTGGTCGAGAAAAGCTCGATGCGAAAGCCAGCAATGAGCCTGAACGTCAACTGTTGGGACTTGAGCAAGAAAACTGGCTCTATCTAAATATGAAAGAAGGCAAACGCCGCAAAGCGACATGGCAGATACTGGGACAACAAGTCATTCTAGCGCCCTTTAGAGGCACTTTTGCGACCAACTCTGGCGATATCTGGAATGGCTATGCGAGCGCACGTACTCGCTTGCTCGACTTTATCGAAGACAATCGTATCGACAATACCGTCGTATTAACTGGCGATTATCACGCCTCTTTTGCCTTTGATATATGCAAAGATCCGTTTGATGCAAGCCGTTATAATCCAACGACAGGCGAGGGCTCAATAGCGGTAGAGTTCGTCTGTCCGGCGCTGACCTCGTTACCTTTCCCTGAGACAGCAGGCATTGAGCTAAATCCACATCAGAAGTTCAACAATCAGACCGATCGTGGCTATATGCTACTCGATATCACTGAAGAGGCTTGTCAGTGTGAATGGTACTATACCGACACGCTGACTGAGCGTGATGACGGTACGCGCTTTGCCAAAGGGCTGTATACCCAGACGAAGACCAATCATTTGGTTGAGGGCAGTCAATCTCGTCCTATCGCCAATGTCGCGGCTTTAGCTGCTGCAAATAAAGCCGTCGGAGTGAAAATATAAGTATCGTTAAGTACTACAGATATTTAAAGCGTTAAAGTAATGTTCGTTGAGAATACAAAATAATAAAAAGGGTGCGTTATAAATAACGTACCCTTTTTGTTGCTGAGTCTTTGTATCGTTCACTCCTCTCAGCGTATTAGCTTGGCTTAGAACTTGTTTTTATCAACTGGACTCTGTGACAGCGCTGCTGTAAAGGGCAGTATTTTGCTGCGACTAAAATACTTAGAAGAGCCATCGATAATCTTGTCTACTTCTTTGATCAAATCATTAATAACGTCATCATAAACACCATGATATAGCTCAGTTTCGAATGCCGTAAAGGGGTGCTTACGTGATGCCGAGCTAACCTCTGTCACGCCTTGCTTACTATAAAAAATATCGACTCGACCATCACTGTTGAGTACACAATTTAATAATCCGCCCTCTAGCTCCATCTCTACTCGCTCAGGCATAAAAATATAATCGTCTACATTGATGAGTTTTTTTTCTACTTCTCTTTTAAAAAATGATTTGATATCAAACATGGATATATCCCTGACCTTAAAATTATAATATACGTTAGCACGCCTGATTTTATCGCCACTGTCCAGCATGTAATCTGCTGCTTGTTCGTTCGTGCTTTATGAGTCAATACTATAAGATGACGTGATATTTTTTAAGACAGGATATGTAAAACTGCGTTTGATGTTGGTAAAAATGAAATATTAGCTCTGGCTCCTCTATCCTATTGCAATAAAAAAGGGAGGCTGTACGTTAGGCAACTCCCCTTTTCTAATTATGAAACTATTCTATCTGGCTTAATCACACCCAACCCTTTTGACGAAACGACTTTAGTACTTTAATGAAGACAGCCATCTCATCAGGCGTGCCAAGCGTTAGCCGACTGAAACCCTCAATCGGTGGGAACTCGCGACCGACCACAATGCCATACTCGCGCATTCTGTCCATATAAATCTTCACCTCACCGTTGACCTCATGAAAAATAAAGTTAGCTTGTGAGGGCAGATAGCTCAGCCCCAACTCATCTAAAGTCGCTTCAACCATCTGCCGTGATTGATTGGTATTGTGCAAACTGCGGGCTAAAAAACCCTCATCGTCGAGGGTTGCTAGCACGGCAACGGCACCTGAAAGGTTGGTATTATCGATAGAAGTAAAGGCCTCGATAGCCGCAATCATAGATGGATTGGCAATGGCATAACCGACGCGCATGCCAGCCAGAGCACATAGCTTCGAAAAGGTACGAACGACAATTAGATTGGCTGTTAGCTGCTGCTTTACCCACTCGACGCCACTCTCAAAGCTTTGGTCGTTGACGTACTCTGAGTAGGCTTCGTCTAATAAGAAATAATGGTTTGCAGGAGCGTTTGCTACCCAATGTTTAAAAGGCGCGGTTGAGGTAATGGTGGCAGTTGGATTGTTAGGGTTGCAAAGATAAAACAGGCTGATGCCATCAAAATCGTCGGCAGCTTTTTGCAAACCTTGAAAGTCAAAATCGTAGCTTTCGGGCTTCAACGGTACTTTGATGACGGGCACGTCAAGCGAGCTGGCATACAACTCAGCGTAAGCAAAAGTAGGATCAGGCACAATCACTTGGAAGCGCTTGCCGGTCTTAAATGCAAAATTTAATAGCATCTGCACCACGGTTCGGATGTTTTCGCTAGAGCCGTTGCCAAGTGACACTTCGCTTTCGGTCACGCCATTTATCTTGGCAATTCGACTAATAAGCGCAGCGCGTTGATCATCTGGATAACGAAAACCGATGCGCAAAGAGTCGAGGATAGCTTGTTTGGCAGAGTCTGCCATGCCCAGTGAGTTTTCGTTAGAGTTCAGCTCTAATAATTGCTTGGTAAGCACTATAGTAATACGCCTAATTTATATCAACACCAAAATTACGATGTGCAGTATCAAACTTACTGCTCTACTATTTTGCATTGGTATGTCAGATGAATGGTAAGCTTTATACCGATAAGTATTAATATGGTAAGGCGCATTCAAGGTGAATACAAGTGCCCTACGCGCATCTTGCACGCCATGCATTAGACCCAGCCTTTTTCACGGAACAGCTTTAATACTTTAATAAATGCTGCCATCTCATCAGGCGTGCCAAGCGTTAGGCGGTTGAATCCGGTAACAGGGGGAAATTCACGCCCAACCTTTATGCCATTGTCTCGCATTCTATCGATGTATGTTTTTAAGTCGCCCTTTATTTCATGAAAAATAAAATTGGTCTGTGAGGGTAAATAACGCAATCCCAGATCGTCTAACACGGTCTCAATCATCCGGCGCGATTGATTGGTATTGCGCAAGCTGAGTGCTAAAAATTCTGCATCATTTAACGTCGTAATGGCGGCGACCGCACCCGACAAGTTGGTATTGTCCATAGACATAAAGGCTTCGACAGTCTCAATAGCTTGCGGGTTAGAAACCGCGTAGCCCACTCGCATACCAGCTAAAGCACATAACTTTGAAAAAGTATGGATAACAATAAGATTGTCTGATAGCCCTTGTTTCACCCACTCAATCCCACTCTCAAAGCTTGGGTCTGACACATACTCCAAGTAAGCTTGATCTAATAAAAAGTAATGGTTATCTGGTGCATTACTTACCCAGGTTTTAAGCCTTGAAGTTGATGTAATGATGCCAGTTGGATTATTTGGATTGCAAATATAGAGCAGACTAATACCATCAAAATCGTCAGCTACTTTTTGTAATTCATCAAAATCATAATCATAGTTTTCAGTGGTTAACGGTATCTTGACCACAGGCACGCCAATGGAATTTGCATACATCTCTGCACAATCAAACGTTGGCACAGGAATCACCATTTGAAACTGCTTGCCCTCTTTTAGTGCTTTGTTTTGCAGCATCTGTAAGGTCGCTCGAATATTTTCAGTCGAGCCATTGCCTAAGGAGATTTGGTCTTTTGCCACACCATGGATGGTGGAAATTTTGCTAATGAGCGCCGCGCGTGGATTATCTGGATAACGAAAGCCCTCACCTAAAGACTCTATAATGGCTTGTTTGGCAGAATCTGCCATACCTAGTGAGTTTTCATTCGCATTTAATTCTAAGAATTTATTATTTTTCATGATGGATTATGTGCCTTAACGTCCGTTGTTATAAGTTCATATTGCTCATTGATATCATATTAAGTGGCATTTGGTATAAACACAAGTTTTGATATAACCAATTATTAGTTATAATTATATCGAAAAAAAATCGAGTTTGTTTTGCTGATAAGAAAACCATAAAAAAGGTGAGCTGCACCGTTGGCAACTCACCTTTTTGTTAGATACAAACTGATATTAACGACAGTTCAAATAACCTATTAGATCAAATGCGCTTTTAACTCTAGCACTTTATCACGCGTTTTCGCGGCATCCTCAAATTTCAAGTCACGTGACATCTGCTTCATAAGCTTTTCAAGACGGTTGATTTCTTTCGCCAGCAAATCAGGACTGCGTAAAATGCTGATATCGACATCAGGCAGATTGCTCTTGATAGGAATCACTTGATTGTCATTGGCATTCTGATCGTCACCCGTATCGATTTTATCGGTGATACTACGGCGTGCCCCTTTTGGCGTAATGTTATGCTCAAGGTTAAATGCTACCTGTTTTTCACGGCGACGGTCGGTCTCGTCTATCGCCTTTTGCATACTGTTGGTAATGCGATCAGCATAAAGGATAGCCTTACCATTGATATGACGCGCAGCACGACCAATGGTCTGAATCAAGGCACGCTCAGAACGCAAGAAGCCTTCTTTGTCCGCATCAAATATTGCGACCAATGACACTTCTGGCATATCTAAACCTTCACGCAATAGGTTAATACCGACCAGTACATCATGCACGCCAGTCCGCAACTCATGAATGATTTGCATACGCTCGACAGTATCAATATCCGAATGCAGATAAGCAACTTTGACGTCGTATTCTTTCAGATAACTGGTCAAATCTTCTGACATGCGCTTGGTCAAGGTAGTTATCAGCACGCGCTCATCTTTTTCTCGACGCTTAGTAATCTCTGATAACACATCATCGACCTGCGTCAATACAGGGCGAATCTCAATCTCAGGATCAATCAAACCCGTTGGACGGACGACTTGTTCAACGACTTGCTCGCTGTGTTCAAGCTCATACAATGCAGGCGTAGCACTGACATAAATAGTCTTAGGCTTGATACGCTCCCACTCTTCAAACTTCATCGGACGATTATTCATAGCACTTGGCAGACGGAAACCATAATTGACCAAGTTCTCTTTACGTGATCTATCGCCTTTATACATTGCACCGATTTGCGAAACAGTGACATGTGACTCATCAAGGAACAGCAGTGCGTCTTCTGGAATATAGTCAAACAACGTCGGTGGCGCTTCCCCTGATGGACGACCAGAGAGATGCTGCGAATAGTTTTCGATACCGTTGCAATAGCCGAGCTGTTGAATCATCTCAAGATCATACTGGGTACGCTCTTTGAGACGCTGTGCTTCAATCAGCTTGTTATTTTCACGGAAATATTCTAAACGTGGCTCAAGCTCAGCGCGAATGGTATGACTGGCAGCTTCTAACTTGTTGCGCGGCGTCACATAATGCGATTTTGGATAGATAGTAATACGTGGCACGCTACGTACCGTCTTACCCGTCAAGGGATCAAACCACGTGATTTTCTCCACTTCATTGTCAAATAAATGCACACGTACCGCCAGCTGCTCAGACTCAGCAGGATAAATATCTAGCAGCTCGCCACGCAAGCGATACGTACCACGGCCAAAGTCTAACTCATTGCGCGTATATTGCATTTCAACGAGGCGTTTAATGGTAGCAGTACGATCGATTTTGTCACCGACGACGACGTGCAGCAGCATTTTTAGATAACTTTCTGGATCACCCAAACCATAAATGCACGATACTGAGGCGACGATAATCGCATCACGGCGCTCTAGGAGTGCTCGTGTCGCTGACAGGCGCATCTGATCGATGTGATCGTTAATGGCACTGTCTTTTTCAATGAAAGTATCACTGGCAGCGACATAAGCTTCCGGCTGGTAATAATCATAATAGCTGACAAAATACTCAACGGCATTGTTGGGGAAAAATGACTTGAACTCACCATATAACTGCGCGGCAAGCGTCTTGTTATGTGCCATGATAATGGTTGGGCGCTGCGTCTCAGAGATGACCTTGGCCATGGTATAGGTCTTGCCAGAACCCGTCACCCCCAGCAGTAACTGCTCATCCATACCAGAATTGATACCCTTGACCAGCTTTTCAATCGCTTGCGGTTGATCCCCTGCTGGCTCAAACTCTGTGACCATCTCAAAAGCACGACTTGATATTTGCGTCCCAGACGCATTAACACCACTAATTTCAGCTTCGCCTTGGAGCTGAGTGGCCAATTGGTTTAACTGACGCGATGAGCGCGGTTCGGGCATACGCATAATGGCTTTCTTCTTCTTTAGGTTTATAACAATATGGGGTCTGACGAGCAGTTTTTAAAGGACAATCGTGAGTCTAGTCATTAGGCTAGGCTCGTATAGCCCGTCATAGAACAGCGCTGATAGAGATAGAATTTATGATGAGAAAAATTGCAAATTGTCATAAAAACCGCACACAGACTCTGATAAATTTACAAAGCTTTTCATGGTTAACAAAGTCATTACACGACCACCTAACAAAGCCTAACGCTTGAGGTCACCAACAGTGCCATGAGCTGCTATTATCGTTTATGAAATAACTCGTTAAGAACAAGCACTGTTGAAAATAAGTACAGTCCATAGACAAACTTTATTTATAGCAATCTGTCTTTTTTAACAATATGTCTTTTATAGTAATTGGCCTATGGTTACTTTGAACCAACCAATCTAAAGAGATGAATCAAACGGTGCTTGGATACCTTTCTAATAAAAAGAAAAGTAAACCCAATAAAATAAATCTAAATAATGGAGTAAAATATGAGAGAACGTTACGCAAGTGGAATAGACGACGCAACCGCAAAGAAAATGATCGACTTATTGAATGCTAACTTAGCAAATCTCATTGATTTGAGTATGGACAGTAAGCAATGTCACTGGAACCTTCAAGGTACTGGCTTTATCGGTGTGCATCAACTACTTGATGATACCTATAGCCGCTTGACTGAAGCTTATGATACGGTCGCTGAACGTATTGTTATCCTAGGCGGTAAGGCCAATGGTATCTCTAAGCGTGTGGTTGAAGACTCTATCTTAGAGACTTACCCTACTGATATCAGCGAAGTTGATCAGCATGTACGTGAGCTGACCAATCGTTATAAAACCATTGCAGCATCATTACGTGAAGGCATCGATACTGCAGGTGATGCAGGCGATGAAGATACTGCCGATCTACTAACAGAAGTTAGCCGTACTGTTGATAAAGATGCATGGTTCATTGGCGCTAATGCACCAAAAAAATGAATATTTTATAGTTTTGATTAATCTCAATACCGATTAGTCGAATCGCTATAGATAAAGTAAAAAAGAAAAGGTCACTCCATTGGGTGACCTTTTTTTATGCGTGACAAAATTAAGATTGGCGCTAAAATAGCTAAACTATCAATTAAAATACACCTTTGATAATCTCTTGCATTTGCGGTAATAACTCACCCAATTGCGCTTCTGTCTCACTAGTATCATCAGGCAAAGATTGCTTTAAAAAGGCTGCTGTAATTTGTGGCTGTTTAGCCAAGATACTTTGACCAACTACTGTGTCATAAAAACCAATTTGAGCATCAACTTCCGCTTGCGTATAGTAATTTTTTGCTGCGTTAATATACGCTTGGGTCAACGTCTGCTTGTCAGTGGCGTTGCCTATACCATTGGTCATTATCTTGGCATATTGACCCAATACACTTTGAATTTGCTCTTGTAGCTCACGTTGGCGTTTGTTCAGTTTGCCATTGTCTCTTTGTTGAGTGCGCGTCTGTTGCGTATTAATAGCATCGATAGCCGCTTGTTGCCCGTTAACGATAGATTCTATTTGCTCATCAATATGCATCACTTGCATCAACTTAACAATAGACGTATCTGTTGGGAAGATATCATTATTCATGAAAGCGGTATTGTTAATAGAATCGCTATTGGCACTTACTATCTGCTGTTGAGCAGGCTCATTGTGAATAACTAACTCAGCGTTGGCCTGAGTCAGACTGACTACTGTAGTAATCATCATAACCGCCACACTTAATGAACGAACCATGATGGAACAGCCGACTTTACTTTCTACAATAGATTGCAGACTTAGTTTCATATTACTTCTCATTATGAGGCAACTTTATCGTTACTTTTGGGCAAACTGAGCACCTCAGCATTAGGCACTGACAATGTCAAAATGGCTTCTTGGAATAAGGGATCGGCACGGAACTGGCTTTCAATGTCTTCAAATTTTTGCGCGATTTCTTTTTCTTTTTGATTACCAGCGATATCTACTGCCGCCACCATAAATATTTTTTTTGGCCCTACCCACTCTAGATGCAAGTAAGACACACTATCAATATCTGGATGATTGAGCAGCTCGCTCAACGCATAGGAATGCATCCTATCGGACACTTTATAGCCGACCAAAAAGTCGCGATTACGGCTGATTAAAAAGATAGCAACCACACCCAATAATAGGCCGACGACGATAGAACCTAGCGCATCCCAAAAGGGTTGTCCGGTATAAGCATGCATACCCATCGCAGCCGCAGCAACAAGCAAGCCAATCACAGCCGCTAAATCTTCAAAAAACACACCGCGCAAAGTGGGGTTAGACGTATCGACCACATAGCCGATGGCGCTGACATTGATCGCTTCACCATGCTTTTTGCTTTGCAAGTAAGCCTGTCCTAACGAAAAGCCTTCGAGTACAAAAGCTACTGCTAATATAATAAACCCAATCGTATAGTCGGTCTCACTCTCAGCCGCGTTCCACTCGGTAATACCAGTATAAATGGAGACAATAGAGCCTGCCATAAAAACACCAAAAGCGGCAATCATCGACCAGACATACGACTCTTTACCGTAGCCAAGCGGATGGCTTTTATCAGCAGGTTTGATGGCCTTTTTTTCGGCGACAATTAATAAAGTCCCATTACCTGCATCTGCCCAAGAATGCGCAGACTCTGCGATCATAGAGGCAGAACCCGTCATAAAGGCGGCTATGGTTTTGGCAATCGCAATGATGAGGTTGGCCCCAACAGCAATCAATACCGTCGTCAATGAGGCAGAATGTTGCTCATCTTTATCGGCTGCTGGCTTAGACACATCATCGAAGCCAGAACGA
Organism: Psychrobacter sp. 78a-MNA-CIBAN-0178; assembly: GCF_040309625.1. NCBI lineage: Bacteria > Pseudomonadati > Pseudomonadota > Gammaproteobacteria > Moraxellales > Moraxellaceae > Psychrobacter > Psychrobacter sp. 78a-MNA-CIBAN-0178. The sequence continues at coordinate 29,512 of NZ_JBEOOZ010000015.1, read as the reverse complement.
GAACTACCATCAGAATGGGTCTTATTAATGAGCGTACCAGTACCGCGAGCACGATTATGATGCGGTGCTGGCTGATCAGTAGTAGGACTATGTGAATTGGTTTTTGATGGCTTTAAACTCATAATAGTCTCAGTAAAATAGCGAATGGGTAACCATTGTCTCTATCCTAGTTTTTGCTTACAGTAAATGCTGTTCTAGTAAATACTTATGAAGCAACCGCAATGGCTAGCATAAAAGATAGCGCAGTCTTAGATAAACTATCAGTAACTTTTTAGTGAATCGCTGTTTACTTTAGATGACCAACACTATCTTAGCTCTTAATTTACAACCCTTGGCTAAGCGTTCTATTTGGCTTAATCTTCACGACTACTTGACAGCTCACCAATCATATCTTCTATATCACAGCTAGGACGGTGTGAGCTTTGCATACGTAGATTTTTACGCTCTAAGCCTGCATCAAAACGACACTGCTGCATCACATTTTTGATATCAAGCGGTGGCGCTGGCGTTGGCTTGCCATTGTCATCAATGGCGACCATCGTAAAGTAGCAGCTATTGGTATGACGAACCGTGCGCGCCCGTACATCTTCTGCTTCGACACGTATGCCTACTTCCATCGACGTTCTACCCACGTAGTTGACGCTCGCAGCAAAGGTCACTAGCTCACCCACATAGATTGGCTCACGAAACATCACTTGATCAACTGATAGGGTCACCACATAGTTACCGCTATAGCGACTGGCACAGGCATAAGCGACCTGATCGAGCATTTTGAGCAAATCACCACCATGGACATTGCCGATGAAATTTGCCATATCAGGGGTCATTAGCACCGTCATATATAGCTCATGATTTAAAGGGGCTTTTTTGGCAGTTGAGGTAGTATTGTACTGGGGCATAACATTCCTTACGGTTTTCTAAAATTTATTGGTCTTAAGTGACCAAACGGGTTTTGAGCACATGACTTAAGTATTTTTTTATAAAGATAACGATTCTCACAATCTATTATAATAGGTTGCATTATAGCAGTCTATTTTGAGTGTTTTATAAATAGGATTTAGGGATGCAAATAGCTGGTTATATTGGTGAGTACTTCAGAGGAATCAATCCATTGTACTGGACAGCTCTATATTGTCAGAGGTTAAGTATCATGAAATAATACTCCTAAAATTAAAGTAAGAGTTGTTCCCATAATCATTGAAGCATCAAACGATCGTTAATAAATCTATCAGAATAAACGAGCAACCCTATAATGAAACAGCACTTTCAAACCCTTTTAAATCAAGTGGGACTTACCGCTTTAGTGACAGCAGCATTACTATCTGGAACCGTACAAGCAGCAGATAATAATGGCCAACTAAAGAGCGCCGTTGATCAACAAGCCAAATTACTAATGAATGAGCATAATATTTCAGGAATGGCTTTTGGCGTTATTATCGATGGTAAATCACATTTATATTATTATGGTTTGGCTGATAAGAAAGCCAAAATACCTGTCTCAGAAAACACTGTTTTTGAGCTAGGCTCAATCAGTAAGACGTTTGCTGCTACCTTAGCCAGTTATTCAGAATTAAATGGCACACTTAAATTAGAAGATACGGCTGATAAATATATTCCCTACCTAAAAAACAGCACCATTGGCAATACTAAGCTTATAAACCTAGCCACCTATTCCGCTGGTGGTCTACCGCTACAAGTACCTGATGAGGTTAAAAATAATAAAGAGTTGCTCCGTTATTATAAATCTTGGCAGCCAGTCTTTCCGGTCAACTCAAAGCGTTTATATTCCAATGCCAGTATCGGTCTGTTTGGTTATATATCGGCATTGAGCATGGACGTTGATTACACACAATTGATGGAAGAAAAAATACTACCGTCACTCAATATGCCCAACACCTTTATCAATGTGCCTAGTGACAAAATGGCGGATTATGCATTTGGTTATAACGCTGCTGGCGATGCTATCCGAGTCAATGCTGGCATGTTAGACGCTGAAGCCTATGGCATTAAATCCACCATTAAAGATATGACGCATTTTATGGCTGCTAATATGGGTCTTGTGCCGTTGGATAAAGATATTCAGCAAGCGTTAGACAATAATAGAAAGGGTTACTATCAGGCGAGCACTTTTACACAAGGGTTAGGATGGGAGATGTACCCTTATCCTACTCAGCTAGATACCTTACTCGAAGGTAACTCAATGGATGTGGTGCTAAAGCCTCAAGCCATTAAAATAGACAACCATCCAACGCCTATTTTAAACAATGTCTGGGTCAACAAAACAGGCGCTACTAATGGGTTTGGTGGCTATATCGCTTATATTCCTGCCGAAAAATCAGGCATTATCATTCTGGCAAATAAAAATTATCCCAATGCAGATAGGGTCAAAGCAGCGTATATGATTTTAGAGAATGCAATAACTCATTGAGCATGAGCCACCAGCTAAGTACGCTGATATTGTATCAACAGCTCGACCTATTAGCACATATAGACCGGATATCAAGCTTCAAGTCCTCACTCAGGATTTAAGCCTTCATCTGTAGTGACTGTATTTCAACTACTTTGATATGACCTTCTAAGACAGAACCTAAACTTTATCCTGCTTAATATATAGCGCATTTACCCAATAGAACTCTTCCAAGACGTTCATCCATTGATCGTCTAGTCCTGCTTTTAGCAACAATGGCTCACCGGTGACTGGATGGCTAAACGCTAAAGTTTGGGCATGCAGCAGCATGCGCTCGCAGCCATATTGAGTACGAAAAAATCTGTTGTGCCGTCCGTCGCCGTGGCTAGTATCACCCACTATGTGATGAAATAAATGTCTCATGTGTCGACGCAGCTGATGCTTGCGACCAGTCTCAGGTGTTAAGCGCACTAGACTGTAGCGGCTCGTATCATGCTTTTTTGATACCGCAAATGGCAGCTCAATTTGAGCCAAACTCTGCCAGTGGGTCACCGCATCTTGAGCGGGTTTGTCCAAGTTGGCAAACTTATCGGCAATGGCGTCGGGCTTGAAACTCAACGCATAATCAACAGTACCCTGCTCTGGCATAAAACCGCGCACCACAGCTAAATACTGCTTGGTAACGTTATGGGCAGTAAAAGCCTCGGTAAGGCTGCGCGCGACGCTTGGGCTCTTGGCGAACAACAACACGCCTGATGTCGGCTTGTCTAACCGATGCACCGGAAATACATGGCAACCTACTGCATCACGAGTGAGTTGCATGGCAAAGCGGGTCTCGCCTTTGTCCAGCCAACTGCGATGTACGAGTAAACCCGCCTCTTTATTAATCGCCACCAAAAACTCATCTTCATAGATAATCTCTATTAGATTAGCGGTTTGATTGACTGTGCTACCTTCGATATCTATGTTTTCGATGCTCATACTTTAGTTACTATTATTTTAAATAATGTAATTATATATCTACTGTCTTTTATATATACCCTTTTTATTTTATTGCCCTTGTAGTGACATAATAAATTCGGACTGTGTTTCAGAGAAATAGGCGGTATATGCTGGTTAGCTCAACCAATGAAAACGGTACGCCAGCCAAGCGACGATCGCACTCACTGAGCCAGTTAAAATTCCGCCCCACGCAAAATCTACTAACGCGGTATCTAAGGTAAAGCCTTTATACAAAGCTAAGTTGGTAAAGTCATAAGTGCCATATGCCATCAGTCCTATCAGACCACCCAGTAAGAAGATATGGCCGACCGATGCCTGTGCTTTGATTTGCGGATACAGAACCAATATACAAAGTGCCAATATGTAAAACATATAAAACACGCCAGCGGCCATCATATTGGGCTCATCAGCCAATAGATGACCGATACGCGACTCATAAAAAGCCCCTTTCATGGTCGTAAGCCAAACTGCATCAACACCCAAAAATATGACAACAGCAGCCAGATAGATAAATACGTAAGCCATAATAATATCCTTTTATCAGGGTTGCTCAGCATTAGGCGCTTTTGCACCAATACGCAACCTCATGTCAAACAGTGCGTTAAGCGGATACCTTGTCTGCCGCTGGTAAATCAGAAAAATGTAGCGTGTCGATGTTATTTGGTTTGACCGCTGTTACTTGTACCACACCGATGGTACGCTCCAAAAAGCCGCCTTCACAGTAGCAGAAATAAAACTCCCACAAGCGAATAAAGGCTTCATCATAACCGAGTGCTTTGATTTCATTGCGCTGCGCCATAAAAGCTGTGCGCCAATCGCGTAATGTATAGGCATAATCAAAGCCATAATCATGCAACTGTTTGATGACCATATCGGTCTGCTCAGTAAACTGGGTATTGAGCTCTTGGTTTGAGAGCAGACAGCCACCAGGGAAAATATGGGTCTGGATAAAGTCGACCGAATCGATATAGTCTTGATAGTTCTGATCATTAAAGGTAATCGCTTGCAGCACCATCAACCCTGTTGGCTTAAGCAAGCTATTACACTTGGCAAAAAACGTCGGCAAGAATTCATGTCCGACCGCTTCAATCATCTCAATACTGACCAGCTTGTCATACTGCCCAGTCAGCTCACGATAATCCTGCTTGAGAAGGGTGATTTTATCAGACAGTCCGGCAGCTTCGACCCGCTGCTGTGCCTCGTTATACTGCGCATCTGAGATGGTCGTTGTCGTTATATGACAGCCGTAATGCTTGGCGGCATAAATAGCAAAGCCGCCCCAGCCAGTACCGATTTCAATGACATGATCGTCAGCGCTCAGTTGTAGACGCTGACAGATAAGCGCTAGCTTATGCTGCTGGGCATCGCTCAGTGTCGTATCAGGCGACTGATATACTGCCGATGAGTACATCATGGTATCGTCCAAAAACCGCTCATACATATCATTGCCCAAATCATAATGCGCTAAGATATTGGATTTTGAGCCAGATTTATCATTACTACGCAGTCGGTGCTTGGTTTTTTCAAAAGTTTTGCTGACCGCAGCGAAGCGGTTTTCTAACTGGTTAAGCACGGCTAAGTTGCGCGCTGCCAGTCGAATCAAGCCTGTCAGATCATCCGTATCCCACTCGCCATTGATATAACTATCTGCTAGGGCAATCGAACCACCAAATAACAATTGGCGATAGGCGGCACTGTCATGAATCATCAATGTGACGTTTAAGGGATGGCGACCCACTGCTGAGCTGCTCATCGCCTCAGATGCCTTGGTACCAAAGCTCTGGGTCTTAGGCGCTTGCTCATCGAATGCTTCGATCAATGTGAGGCTGCCAAACTGCATATGCTCCAACGCGCGAAAGATCAACTTTCGTGCCAAATTATTAATACGGTCATTGACTGGTCGCAATACGGTGCTGTCATTGACGGTTTTATTGATACGTGCGGTAAATCTTCCTAATGTCGAAGCTGGATTTCTATTGGTCGGTCGTGCTGACATCGTCTACTTATCCTTATCTAAAGGCCTTATGTTTGGACATTAGGCTCTTGAAGTCGCGTGGCTTAATTCTGAAACTTGATTTCAATTCTGTACTGAGTTTTACATTTATACCGAATGTTAACTTTGCACTGGCTAAATGATGTCTTTTTTATTAGCCGCTTGCTGCTGTTTGCTATCGGCTAGCTTTTCATCATAATTAATATAAGGCACTTTTTTAATCGCATAAAGCTTAAACGCATGCCAATAAATACGCGTTAGCGAGGTCATATTCATCAGCGGATTTTTGCGTAAGCTATCGCGAACCGTTGCCTCGGTCATCGGCACCCCAGACACCTTGATACCAGTCTTTAGCACCTCTCCCCGCTCGTCGCTAATATCGATGGCAATACGCACTTGTAAGCAGTTATCTGGCTGTTTTTTAACTTTAACCTGCCAGCGATAGAGCTGGTCGATAGGATTAAATGGTGAGACATGAAAGTCTTTATCATGGCAGAATTCGGTATCCGTCCCATCTAATAAAAATCCGTAATAGTGACGTTTATTCCACGGCGTATTAGAGACCTCAGCCAGTAAATGTGTCGGCTGTTGCTGCTCATTGAAACCCAGATAAAAATTCACGGGGCTAAAATATATGCCAGCATTGCGGCAGACAACCAAACCCAGCATGTCACCACTTGGCGCGCTACCAGCATGGTTCATAAAAGCCTGACGCAGTCTCTGCTCAAGCTCTTGATAGCTACTGACGTTGGCTAATTTATTGTTGGCTACTCTATTATTAGCTTCTTCACCGTTTTTAGAATTTACATCAAGCGATTTTCTGGCATCATTTGGATCATTACTTTCACTTAGGCTATTTGGCTCTTGCGAACCTAATTCTTGTGATATGCCCTGCAGATAGTCATCAGGATAAAACTGCTGTAGGGCCTTTTTTCCTGTGGAAAATAGTGGCAGCCCTTTTAAGCGCTTACGTTTACCAAAGCCTGCTGTATCGACTTTGGGGAGCGCCTGCCCTGATGCTAACGCGCTAATATTGACACCCCAATAGCGATACGGATACACAAACTTATGCACATTTGGCAGTAGCCGACTGTGCCACGTATTCCCATGAAATAACTGGTGCGGCAAGCTGTCAGAGGTACAAGGTAACTCATGAGTTGACATTGCGTGAGACGGATGCACTGGGGTCATCATAATGCTCTCTTTTATTTCACTCATTACTATGCTGCTTGGTACTATGTTGCTCGGCTTTACGCCGACCAAATAAGCCACGTTTTTTCTTTTGCGGCGAGTCAGTAGCGGCAGACTGTAAACGGTGAACGTAATCAACCAATTCTTGATTGGTCGTTGCCGTCACTACCTGACGCTTTGTCAGTGTGCGCGACTGTTTATCGGCTTTTACTGGCAAGTCTTTATAACGAAACGGCGTGTGTGCGCTATCACTATCCGGCAAGTGACTTGGGTCGACTTCGTCTTTTATGTCAATATCATACCCAAGCGCTTGGCAAACTCTTAGACCACTGCGTACACCATCTTCATGAAAGCCATTGAACCAATACGCACCGCAAAAATGCGTATGCAAACCACTGCCAGAGATGCGTGACCATTGTGTCTGCGCCTCAATCATCGCCTTGTCGAAGATAGGATGGCTATAGTCAATACGCTTAATAACTTGTCTGTCATCAATACCTTTATCAACGGTTGCTGGATTGAGGGTGACCAAATAATTATGCTTTTTGGTCAGCCGCTGCAAGATATTCATATGATAAGTCAGTACTGGCTTTGAGGCAGCCTGCTTGCCAGCATCAATCACGTCATTTTTTAAAGCATCCTTTGCATCTGTCTCATTACCAATAAGATAGTTCCAGCTTGCCCATGCTAGAGGCTTGTTGGGCAACACCTGAGTATCAGTATGCAGGACAGCGGTATTTTTGCTAAAGCGGAAATGACTCAACACCTCAGCTTCATCGGTACTGGCATCTGCTAGAATCTTGAGCGCGGTATCTGCATGACAAGCAAAGATAACGTCATCAAACACAAGGTGTTCAACCTTATCATCAGTGCGGCTCTTATCTTGAATGGTCAACGTCACCTTGTCGCCATCATCAGCACCCATACGAGTAACAGACTGCACCGGGCAATTTACCCTTACCTGGCCGCCTGCCTTGACAAAGCGTGGCAGCAATTTATTGACATATTGTTTAGAGCCGCCTTTGATGGTGAACCATTGCGGACGATTGACTACATCGAGCAGTCCATGATTATCAAAAAACTGGGCAAAAAATACCAATGGGAAATCTTGTACGTCATCCAGACTGGCTGACCAAATAGCAGACACCATAGGCAGCAGATAATTATCGGTAAATAGCGACCCATAGCGTTTTTGCGCTAGATAATCGCCCAATGTTTGCGCAGTAAAACCGCTGACATCTTGCCCCTGTGCACGCGCCGCATCATAATCTTGGCGCAGCTGCTTGATATGCTTATTAAACTGTAGGATATCTTTGATAAATTGCCAAAACTTAGGATTGAGGACATTCTTGCGCTGCGATAATAAGGTATTGAGCGTGTGACCGTTATACTCAAAATGACGCGCGATATTTTTTACTGAAAAGCTCATATCCGTTGCTTGAAACGGCACTTGTAACTCATGGAGTAAGAGAAAAAAGTTGGGATAGGTACGCTCATTAAAGACAATAAAACCGGTGTCTATTGCGCTGTTTTCTACTTTACTGCTCTTTGCTTTTTTGCCATCTTGTAGCGCCACATCAATGGTATTTACATGCCCGCCAATATAATCACTGGCTTCAAATATCGTCACCTCATGCTCTGCGACCAAATAATGAGCACAAGTCAGTCCTGAGACCCCCGATCCGATGATAGCGATACGCTTTTTCGCGGGCGCATTAGCTGAATCTTTAAAGGCGTTGGGCTGTTTTTTATTGGTTGACACTGTATTCGTACTGGCACGCTTACGACGGTTAAACAGCATAAAAGCATTCCTTTCTATATTTTTGTTTTTGCTATTATTTGGACGAGCGATATTTTATAAACACAAGGGCATTTCATTCATTTAATCGTTAGAGCATATCCTCTATCCAACTGAAACTCATCTCAAAGGGCTAACAATGAAGACATGCCCTAGGCTGTTATTTTTTACTCAGCTTACTACCCACTTGTTGCCAGACCAAATCTGGCAATGTACCCAGCACTTTTAATGGCAAGGTGAGTTTTTTAGGGAATTCGATAACATCATGGCCGCTGGCAATACCATCGCGTATCGCTTGGCTTGCCTGTTTTGGTGTTTGGATAAATGGCATGGGAAAATCATTTTGTTTGGTCATCGGCGTTTCGACAAAGCCGGGAACGACTAAGCTCACCGAGATATCCTGCGGAGCAAGACTAATCTGTAAGGTTTTCATAAGATAATGGATAGCGGCTTTTGAGCTACCATAGGCTTCGGCACGAGCAAAAGGCACGTAAGCAGAGGCTGAGCCGATACCGACCAAGCGACCTTTTGAAGCAATCAGCTTTGGCAACACCCCTTCGATGGCGTGCGATAACGTGCCCATATTGACTGACATGACTTTCATAAACACACTACTGTCAAAGTTTGGCATGTCTAAATACTCACACATGCCAGCACCGCAAATGGCCACATCAATCTGGCTAACCTTATCAAAGGCGGCAATGACTTTTTCTCGATCCATAAGATCCAAATCAATCGTCTCTGCCCCTAATGCTTTCAGCTCAGCCAGTGCTTCATCATCTCGTCCAACGGCATAGACATGATGACCGTCTAGCAGATAGTCTTTGGCCAGTTGCTTGCCAATACCTGAGGTCGCGCCAGTGATAAGTATGTGTTGTTTTTCGGGAGCGTTTGTCATCGTTAATATCCTTGTTAACCATTTTTATCATATAGAAATTGTGACGGGTATAAAGCACTTATAATTCGTTTTTTGTTTTTATTGAGAGTGAGTATTAGTAACATTTACATTAACTAAGTACATCACTTATTTATCAAATCTAAATAATTATAGTATAAGGCTGCGGCGCTATTGTTGTGACTTCGCAATCAATGACGTACAAGTCATGCTAGCAATATGACATATATTTGATCAAATAAAGGCTAAAACCCTCTGCAAAAGCGTCATTTTCTGTTACTGCCTCTATGAGACAGCGTAATAGCAGCATGCTACAATGCCAAAACTGGCAAGCTTTATACTGAGCGCTAACGACTTATTATTCAGTAATAGCCATGTATTATTCGGCGATGCCTGATATGAATAATAAAATGATGCTAAAAAACGCTTAAACTACCTTATAACGTGTCCTGATAATGCTTAAAACGTTATATAATTACCAGCAGATTTTCACCAACCCACTCCCATACGAAAAGGAGCTCTCATGAGCGAATTGCAATTGTCTGACCGTGTCAACAACATCAAACCATCCCCTACCTTAGCAATCACCAATAAAGCCAAAGAGCTAAAAGCCTCAGGCAAAGATATCATTGGTCTAGGTGCTGGCGAACCTGATTTTGATACGCCAGAACATGTCAAAAAAGCAGCAATCGATGCCATCAATGACGGCTTCACCAAGTACACTGCTGTCGATGGCACCCCAGAGCTCAAAAAAGCCATCATTGAGAAATTCAAGCGTGATAACGACATCAGCTATGAGCCAAATGAAATCTTGGTATCGGTCGGTGGTAAGCAATCCTTCTTTAACCTTGCCCAAGCTTTTATCAATCCTGGTGATGAAGTCATCATTCCAGCACCGTACTGGGTCAGCTATCCTGACATGGTCATCATCGCAGAAGGCGTGCCAGTCATTGTTAAATGCCCAGCTGAGCAGGACTTCAAAATTACTCCAGAGCAATTAGAAGCTGCCATCACTGACAAAACCAAAATGCTGGTATTGAACAGTCCTTCTAACCCAACGGGCATGATTTATACGCTAGATGAGCTAAAAGCTATCGCTGAAGTGCTGAAAAAGCACCCACAAGTCTATGTGGCCTCTGACGACATGTACGAGCACATTCGCTGGACGGGTGATAAGTTCTACAATATCTTGAATGCTGCGCCTGAGCTTAAAGACCGCGCTATCATCCTAAATGGCGTATCAAAAGCCTATGCGATGACCGGCTGGCGTATCGGCTATGCTGGTGGCCCTGCTAAATTAATTGGTGCGATGAAGAAAGTACAATCGCAATCAACCTCATGCCCGACCTCTATCAGTCAAGTCGCTGCCGAAGCTGCTATCAGTGGTGACCAAAGCGTACTAGAGCCTATGGTCGCGGCATTTGAAAAGCGTTGTGATTTGGTCGTTGACGGTCTAAACGCCATTAAAGGCATCACATGTCTACGTCCTGATGGCGCATTTTATGTCTATCCTGATATCAAACCGCTCATCAAAGCCGCTGGTCTATCGTCATGTACTGAGTTTTCAGCATGGTTGTTAGAGAAAGTTGGCGTTGCGGTCGTTCCTGGCGATGCCTTCGGTCTGGGCGGTTATATGCGTATCTCTTACGCCACTGATGAAGCGACACTAAAAGATGCGTTATCACGTATCGAAAAAGCGGTTGCTGATTTAGACGTTGCTGAATAACGATTATATTTAATCTACTATAAACAGTAATAAGCATTAGAAATATGTAAATAAAAAAGACGCCCACATATCCTTTATGTGAGCGTCTTTTTTATTGTGGTTTTAACAACTACCGATAATGAAAAACGTCTTAAAAACCGTCATCATCCTATTAAAAACCATTAATGTTGTTAATTATGCAAAAAAAGCTTGACGTATTTTTTATCTTTGCTAGAATACGCCCCACTTAGCAAGAACTCGTTAGAGACTTTCTAAGCTCGTTGTAAGCCATGAAACACTTACAGCTTATTCTCCAATAGCTCAGTTGGTAGAGCAACGGACTGTTAATCCGTGTGTCCCTGGTTCGAGCCCAGGTTGGAGAGCCATATTTTAGTAGTAAATTTTTTGAGTCATCTTTGATTCGATTATGGCATTTGCCAAGACCCTCATCACTTTGATGGGGGTTTTTTTATGGGTGCTATTTATTGCTTTATGTTTTAGATATTACTGAAAATATTTTACTACCGACTCATGAAAACGACCGTCAGTACTTATAGTCAGTCCAATATTAAAAAGATACAGCTGGACTGGGATGAATTTTTTGCAGCCTCTGTCGGCATAGGCACAGCAAGCCAGAAAAATTCATCCCAGTTCCGCGTTATTAAACAACGTATCCATTTATTTAATATTAACTATAACTAACGGCCGTATTTTAAATTATTATCGGTAACTATCTCTCGGTAAATATAAGGTAAATATCTCTCGGTAAATACAAGCAGTTACGGTAAGAAAATTGAAATATGCGCTTGCTCTTTATTTTCTTGGATGACGTTATCATAAGCTGAGAGTTGATGATCCGTGAAGCTATTGGTCAGATACCACATAGTTGTAAATATCGCCGTCAATAGCACTGCCATTACGGCAACGATGATCCATAGCGGTGTCTCACTGGTCAGTGTGTGCTTAATCTGATCAGGAATCGCCCAAAATGGCGAAAACTCGTTTTTATTACCACGCAAATGCTCAATCTCATCACCCAAACGCGAGATAAGATAGCGTATCTTTTCTGGCGCCTCTAAACGATACTTTCCTTGAAAGCCAAGCAACATCGCATAATGATAGACTTCTAACGCTGGCAGACGCCTCTCCCCTTGTTCGCGCAGACCATCTAAGCGCTCAAAGAACTCATTGCCAGCGATTTGCGAGCCAAACAAATCTAACTGTAAAGGGTTTAGCTCCCAAGCATCCTTTAACGTTTGAAACTCTGGCTCTTGCGACGTCATGATTGTCTCATCAATCAGCGCACAATAAGCGTACTTGGCTTCGTGAATATCTTCTGACAAAAAGCCCTTTTTACGAGCGTTCATTTCGAACTTATCTAAAAACTCGTATATTTTTTGACGGAACTTACGCGGTTCGGTACTAAAATAATGATTACGCAATAAGAAAACCAAGTAAAAGCCGTCATACATGATATCAACCAGCGACTGGCTGCTGATGCGTCTATCAAGGCCATTCGCTGATACTTTTGATGCCACCTCGCCTGAATCTAGCAATGAAGGCGCAGAACCCGTTGAATTGTTTGCTGACATGATCGTTCCTAATACTAATTATTTGAAATACAACTGAATAAAAGGGTTTGGTTAAAGATTATCCATAAGCAAAAATTGAGTGAGATATTTTAGATATAAACATCAATTTCTCATAAACCCTTATTCATAACATTTCTCAGAAAAACTACTGCACGATGGCCATCAGCTCTATTTTTAAGTCATCAAAGCCGTTCGGTACATAAATACAGATAGACTCAGACTTAATCATCTCATCATACAGCTCACCGACCGGTTCGATAGTGAAGTAGCTAAAGCCTGGTCTTACCGGTATCGCACTAGGTACTTGGGTGACATGCGAGACTGGTGACCCCGGTAGTGCTGATAGTACCCGCTTCTCTACCGCGTCTGGCGTTGCCACTTTAAAGCGTCTTGGCACGATATCAATGAGCTCATGCATCGGTAGCGATGAGCTAACCGACAGATACAGCTGTGAGCTGCGAGTAATCTTGTCACTGCTCAGCTCCCCTGTGTAGTAAGACGGTTTATTTTGACGCAAAGGAATAGAGATAAAGTTGCTAGCAATCACCGTATTGAGCAGTTCGCGAATGATCAAAATGATACTGACAAAAGACTCATTGGCATTGTTATGCTGATAAGACGGCAAATCACCTACTTTATATAATGAGCTAAAGGTCGCCAATTGACTGGCAACATTCAATAGCGCCTCATAAAGCCGTTCCGGATGTAGCTTGGCATTATTGTATAAATGGCTGAGCTGAGAGTATGCGGTATTTAGCGTATGCAAAAGCCAAAAAGACGCAATGTCTGATGAGCGAAACTCCAGCAAATCATTGTTAGATTGACGATGATGGTCATAGAGAGAGGTGGACTTGGTATTAATCATCGTCATCAAGCGATAGACTTGGTTGACCAATGCAGGATTACTGGTGATATGGACGCTAGGCACAATATAATCCTCGTCCACTTGGTAGACACCTTGGGTGGTACGCAGCAACTTAGCAACTAGCAAAGAGACGGTATCTTGACTGGGCGCTTGAGCAGAATGGCTCAGCTGCAAGCTTGGTGACAGTTGAATAACATCGATCATCGCTTCGGCAGCTTGACTGTACAGATCTTGTGCCTCGACCGTATTTCTCACATAGCGTGCTGGGTTATCGCTTTGCTCTGTCTGTATATTGCTACCGCCACTATGAACAATCTCAAGGCTCAAAAACACGAATATCTCATCGTCGTTACGGTGAGTATCAAGCGTGATTGGCTTTGGCAGCGCATCGGTACGTGGCGCTTGATAGATAGTACCGTCTGGTAGCACACCGTAGATGCTTTGGAAGCTTAATAAATTGCTCTCTAGTAATTGTTTATCAATTTGCACGTCTGCTATGCCATAAGCATAAGGGTGCATCAGTGTCATACTTAGTGCACGTTGCGAGTTATGATAGCTGTCTTGAATCTGAAAATGCTGGGGTCTTAAAAACAGTCCCTCTCCCCATAATACTCTATGTTTACTCAAGGCTATCTCCTACAAGCAGCTAACCAGCGGTTGCTGATAATATTTAAGTTTGGTGGTAAAGTCAGGCACTAACTCTGGATTGACGCCTTCTTTGATATTGATATCACAAGCGCCGATATTTAAAACCAGCGCTCGGTCAAAATCGATACTATCAAGTGGTATCAATACCTGCGAGCGTTTCTGCGTATGTCTCAGTCCAACTTTGATGGCAATAAACTGTGCATCCTGTGGAATACTTAGCTTAAGACTGGTGGCACGATTGGGAATGACGCTAACTTCTTTAGCAGCCCGCTCCTCTACCTCAGCGAATTGATTCTCTTCTTCTAAAAATCCAATATAAGCCGTACTCGCGGTGCCTTGTTTGGCACGTCCAGCATTGGCATTAGCCGCAGGCAGGATTTGCAGAGTAATACTTTGACGTTTTAGCTGTTCTTGCAAGGCTTTTTGCTCGTCATTCATTGACTCAAGCCGCTGTTGCTGTTGCTCTAGTTGCGCTTTTAGGTTTTGTAAATCTTCATTCATTGCCGTGCTTTTATGGCTAATAACGTCTTTCATGCTATCGATGACGGAGGCTTCGTTATTGGTGTCTGACTTGCCAGCCAGTACAGACGCATTACTATCAGACTTACTAGCGCCACTGAGGCTACATCCTGATAGCGTGGTCGTTAATACCCAACCAAGAGCCACTGCCGCTATAGATAATTTCATACATTTGTCCATATTATTTCTGTATTTTGCTTTGTTATTGTCGTTATTGACTGGTCAAAATCTCTGCCATTTGCGGGCGACCAAGCACGCCTTTTTTGCGCAGCTCAACATGGCCCAAATCCATCATACGCCAGTCGCCGCCCCACACTAGTCCAGCCGATTTTGCTACTTTACCATATAACTGGTAGCCCTGCATCGCCCATGGATCCTTTTCAGTAATCACAATTTTACCATTTCTAATAAAGGCGCTATCGCCTGCTAGACCAAACTGATGATAGCTCTTATAAGATCCTGCCTTGGTGACATTTGGGCCTTTTTTGAGCAAGCGTGCTTGCCTTCCCGGACTACGATAGCCCTCTAGCAGCACCATGTCATAACCATATTGATCACTCATAACCTTATAGACAGTCAACAGCCGTTGGACAAACTCAGAGTTCATCTTATTCCAATTACGGTCAGCATTTCTGATGTTAATGTGCCCATTGCTGATATGCGATGCCAAAATATCACCCGAGTAGCCCGTACTGTGGTCTTGGGTATTTAAATCAGACAGGTCAGGTTCAGGGAGCATTAAAGGCCTTTGTACTGGTGACGCGTCCGTCGCCACCTCCGGCCAATAGCCCTCGTCGGTTTGCGTGGCTTGATAGCTGGCAATCTCTGCTTCTAGCTCAGCGAAAAGCTCAGCAGGCGGCGCAGGCGGTGGTCGCAATCGCTCCCCGACCAGTAATTGACTGATTTGCGAGTTGGCAGTATTCAACGAGTCATCTTGAGCATGATAAACCTCAAGAGAGTTATGCATAATCAGAAAATAACACCCCACTGTCGTCGTGAGAATGGCTAAAACAGATAAAGCAGGAACAATAGGAATGCTGTTAGGCGAGATACGTGGCAGAACTGGTAGCTTGAGCGTGGGGCGTTGAAGTTTGATCACCGAGACGCCTTGCCAAACAGTGCTCACCTTATCAAACAGTCGCTCATACAGCTGACGATCAAAAAGCATGATAATCACTGTAATGGAGACAAGCGTAAAAAGGATAACGACCAAATAAATCATAAGGAAAACAATGGCACAGTGAGGCATAAAGAAAAATAGCGGGCAAAGTATTGGAAAATACTAATGTTCAGCCATCAGCATGTCGTAGCTGGCTATTATATAGACAGATGAGATATTTTTTTATAAAAAACCCAACTTAATTGTATTTTTTATTAACTGGCTATATTGACTAATGATATAGCATGGCGATGAGCAAAAATCGAGAAGAAAAACTATTTTATACTAATTAACCAAGCAAAGTAATGATACATGGTAGCGAGAAATCTTCAAATACCATAAACTACCTCTAATAAAATTATGTAGATAAGGGGTATGGCAAGTGGGCGTAAAAAAGCTAATAACTTACGGGCGCTATGCTCTTGCACTTTTTTTAGTCATTTATCTGTTATTGGTTTGGATGTACTTTAAAGATAATACGCTGCAACTTACCTCTGCAAGACTGCTGCTATGGTTTGTGATTATTCCAATAATTTTGTTTGGCTTTATCGTGTTTATTAGATGGCGACAAAAAAAATCAGAAGCAGAAGAACTAGCGCCAGCTCAGAAAATAAGCAAAAAAATAAAGGCGCCACCTATCGATTCTTATCAATTGTTTATAAATAGTAGTATCTGTCTACCCGAAGGGATTGATTGGCCTGAAATCATAGACAATGATAACGATCTCACGGTATTGAGTGAAGCGCTATCAGACTTTGACGGCTTACCAATATTAACCAAGCCGATTGAGGGTGTCATCACCGAACGAGCAGCGCTCTACGCTTACGATAATGAGCTAGATAACGAGACATATCCTGAAGACGCGGCTGAAAGCCTAAATGAGCTAACCTTGCGTCTATGGGCATTGATTGATAATCAACTTACCGCAAGTGATGATGCACTAAGTGTACTGGCTCAGCATTTTGAGCGCATTATGCAACAAAATATCCATGAGCCAAACTCAGCGCTGAATATCCATCCAGAATGGCAGCAACACTACATCGCGAGCACACCAGAAGACTCCTCTGCAGAGGATAGCCTTCCCGTTATCTCATTGTCTACGCTGTCTGTTTATTTGTCTATTCCTGAGCTGGCTGATGCTAATTATCTGGTTGAAAGGCTAAAACAGCAATTGGCAACCTATGGTATTCCCGAGCAGCTACTCACTATTCAAACCATCATCGCTGATAAAAATCCTCGTCATACAGACTCTTTTCATAATAGCCATGACGGTGCTGATAGCGAGACCTATCAGCCGCTGCAATTTATTCACGGGCAACTTATTGCTCTGACCAAAGCTGCGACCCCCGAGATTTGTCTTTTTATCACCGTCGACTCACAGATTAATGAGCAATGGCTTGAAGCAAACTTATACGTAGACAACGCCTCCAATCTCTTGCCTACCGAAGCCGGTATATTGCTGATTTTCTATAACAAAGCCGCCAAAGACCTTCTCGATCTAGATCACAAGGTACGTTTTTCCATGACTGAAATTGGCGAGGCGCTACCCAATGATGCCAGTAGTATGGCCGCTGAGGTGCCGCAGCAGGCTTATAGCAATACTCGCCAGCATTATTTAGCAAATTTGAAAACGATAAAACAGCTGTTACTAGATAATTCATTTGCTCTATTAGATCGCCATGACGACAAAACCAAGGCAGAAGAAAAAAAGTCAGCGCAGGCCATTGACAATAAAACAACAATGACAGATACGTTAAGCGAAAATAGCATCACCCTCTTGTCAGACATTAATCCATCAACACAACCTTACGACTTATCCCTACTTATGACATTTATCGATGAATTTATAGCGCAAGGGGCGCTAGTAAATGACCACCATTTAGGGCATTATATGCCTCTGAACTCATGGTTACAGCCTTTTTTATGTCTCGCACTGTTGGTCAGCGCTGCCAAAGAACAGCCACAGGAGTCTGACATTAAACTCCTTATTACCCAACATAAGCACCGCTGTATGTTGTGGCTTGCAGAGCCCAACCAAACACTTTAGCCACTTTTAGTTCAGTTAATATTGCTCGTTTTATCGCTTATATCAGTCATTGTTTATGATGAAATGATGACTCTCTATTATTTCAAGATCACATTAGGTAGCAGGCATGTTCTCAAGGTTTTTTCATCTCATCTACAATCCAAGAGTGTTATTGGTCTTAGCTATCATAGTCGCTCTGGTCTTACTCTATGATTATGTCGCGCTACAAACCTTCTTCGTCATTATCGGTGTCTCCATAACCTGTCTGCTACTAGCGTGGTTTGGCTACTACTGGTGGAAAAAGCGTAAAAAGGCGGCCGCTGAGCTCGCAGATTTAGTAGAAGACAATAACGATGAAGGCGCTAATAGTGCCAATAGTAGTGCTGCTAAAGACGAGAATGCACAAGAAGTACAGGCCTTACGTCAGCAAATGCAAGACGCTATTAAGACCATTCGCAAGTCTAAAATTGGCGATCAAACTGGCAAAGCTGCACTGTACGAGTTGCCATGGTATATGGTCATTGGTAACCCAGCAGCAGGTAAAAGCTCGGCGGTACTTCACTCTGGGCTAAAATTCCCGTTTATGGAAAAAACCAACAAGCTGTCGGTACAAGGTGTCGGCGGTACTCGTAACTGTGATTGGTTTTTTTCTACCGAAGGCATCCTACTCGATACCGCAGGACGCTACTCTGCCTACGAAGATGACCGCTCAGAATGGCTGTCGTTTTTAAACCTATTGAAGAAGAACCGCCCCAAAGCGCCTATCAACGGTATTATTATCGCCGTTAGTATCGCTGAGCTTACCAAAAATGACCCCAGTTACGCACTAGACTTGGCCAAAAACCTGCGTAGCCGTGTGCAAGATTTAACAGAGCAATTAGAAGTTTATGCCCCCGTTTATGTGGTCTTCACAAAAATGGATTTGGTATCAGGCTTCCGTGACTTTTTTAATGATTACGAGCAAGAAGAGCGCGGGCAAGTATGGGGCGCGACGATTCCCTATCCCGAAGACCCTGATAGCATCAATATCAGCGATGTGTTTGAAGAGCATTTTGGCGTGCTGGTTAACGGTCTAAAAGATCTTAGCACCACTAAGTTGTCTCTGCGTCACCAACGTACGGTATCTCCGAGTCTGATGACTTTTCCCATGGAGTTCCAATCATTACGGCCGATGATTAGAACGCTGATGCACGCCTTATTCGAAGACAACCCTTTTCAGTTTAAGCCCATACTACGTGGATTTTACTTCACCAGTGCCTTACAAGAAGGGCAAGTCAGCAGTCAAATGACCTTACAAATGGTGCAAAATTACGACTTGCAACCACCTGCAGTGCCTTTAAGTGCTCAGCAAGAAGCCGCCGACAAGCCTTACTTCTTGCATGATTTATTTTCTAAAGTCATCTTAAAAGACAAGCATTTGGTCAAACAACATAAAAACCGCAACAAGCGTAGCCATCGCGCGCTGGCCACCCTCGCCTCTGTGGTGGTGCTATGTACAGCGGTTGGTTTATGGACTTGGTCTTATGCCAATAACAAGCAATTGACTGAACGTGTAGAAGCTGACTTGCAGCAAGTCGCACTAATGCAAAAAAATGCTAATGGTGATTTGCAGTCACAACTTGAGTCACTCACTATCCTGCAAAGTCGAATAGAGCAACTCGAAGGCTACGACGAGAATCGTCCGTTGTCGCTGAGCTTTGGGTTATATCAAGGAGATAAGCTCAAAGAAAAACTGCTATCTGAATATTATAATGGTGTAGGCATTATCGTGTTAGCGCCTACCAAACAAAACATTGAAAGGTTTTTGACCGACGTCAATACGAATGCGGCAGACCTGAAAGTGCAGGAGGCAGAAACGTCAGCAGCTGAATCCGAAACCGTGAGCAACGACGCTTATATACAATCTGACCCTACCGACGTAGAGGATGCTTATAATGCGCTGAAAGCTTATCTGATGCTGGGCAATCATGAGCACTTAGAAACCAGCCATTTGAGCGATCAAATGACACGTTTTTGGCGCACTTGGCTTGAGTCCAACCGTGCTGATATGCCGCGTGACAAGATGATTCGTCAGGCTGAGCGCATCTTAAGCTTTACGCTTGCTCATGTCGACGACCCCGCCTTTCCATTGATTCAAAATGACTTGGGACTGGTGGATAAAACCCGTACGACGTTGTCTAAAGCCAGTAAAGGCCAACCTGCCCGTGAGCGTGTCTATTCTGAGATTAAAATGCGCTCCTCTGCTCGCTTTCCATCGGTGACTGTCGCACAAATTACCCAAGACAGTGCCAATGAAGTACTGCTAGGCAGTTATGTGATCTCCGGCACCTTTACCAAGCAAGCATGGGAATCGTTCGTGAGTGATGAGATTGATAGAGCTGCTACCAATAGAGTGGTTGCCGACGATTGGGTACTTGCGACCAGTAGCAAAGATGATTTGACGCTGACAGGCAGCCCTGAACAAATACGTCAATATCTGGTCAATCGCTACAAACAAGAGTACATCATTGAGTGGAAGCGCTTTTTATCACAGGTCTACATCCGTGATAGTAAAGGCTTCGACGATCATGCGCTCTTATTAAATCAGCTGTCTAACGCCACCGAATCACCGCTAAAAACACTATTTGAGACGGTAGATCGTCAGACCCAGTGGGACAATAAAGCCGCAAACCAACCCGCAGCGAATGGCTCCAACTCTCGGCGCTCATTTGTCAATTGGTTCAAGCAAACGATCCTGCGTCAAAGCCCAGCTGAGCTTCGTCAAGCAGAAGCGGCGATGAATAATGGCAGTAATAACAGTACTAATGAAGCGGCAGCCGTCCCTGCCAGCACCGGCATGGTAGCGCAGGAGTTCTCCTCAATACACAACCTAGTCACCCCAAGAGAAGACAATCAAGACTTATCGCTATTGGATAACTATTTGGCAAGCTTAGGAGATATTAGAACGCGGTTCAATAACATAGCCCGTAGCGATGATATCGGTCCTGATGCCTTGTTATTTGCTTCGCAAACGCTCAGCACTGAAGGTTCAGAGATGACCAAGTCCTTGCAGATCTTAGATGAGCAAATACTTAGCCAAGCCAACTCTGAAATAAAACAGCTGGTACGTCCATTGCTAAGCGAGCCGCTAACTCGCTCATTTACGATGCTCCTCACCCCGACTAAGGCTGAGATTAATAAAGTCTGGCAAGCACAAGTATACAAGCCCTTTTTGGATAACTTGGGCAATAAATATCCATTTACCGCCAATGCTAACTTGGAGGCAACCCCTGCTGAGATTGGACAGTTCTTTGGGGAAGATGGCTATGTCGCCAAGTTTGTTAACGAAACCTTATCGCCTTTTATCATCCGCCGAGGCGATCAAATCTCAAGTAAAATTTGGAATGGTGCAGGCTTAGGTCTGAATCCTAAGTTCGTCGCTGATTTTGGCAGATATTTTGTCAACTATACTGGTGGCAATGCTGGAAGCGCGTCAGGCGCGAGTGGTGGCAGTGCCACTGCCAATCAAACCACATTCCAAATCATGCCTTTACCGGTAAGCGGTTTGACCGAATATACGATCGTCGTTGATGGACAGCAGCTGCGTTATCGTATGGGTACGCAAGCATGGACGACGTTTGTATGGCCAAATCCAAGTAGCCAACCAGGAGCCAGCATCAGAGCCAAAAACTACGATGGCAGGGATTACACCATATTTGAGGAAGCTGGTAGCTTTGGCGTTGAAAGGCTGATTAATAGCGCCCGCCGCACTGAGCTTGGCGACAATATCTTTGAGATGGCATGGTCAGGTGATGGCATCACTATTCCGGTACGTTTTAGAATCATCAGTGGTAGCAGTAGCACAGCCAGTCAAGGGCGCTCTAACAACCCCTTTACTGGTATGAAACTCCCTAACGAGGTGATTGCCCTTGGGGTCACACGTACGGCAAGACCTGTTACGGATAATAGCGCAGCGGCTAATAGCAATAATGCTCGTGAATCAACCGGTCAAAATACTGAGCAAACGAGTACAGCCCCTCCAGTAGCAGGCGTGTTGAACTTGGCTCCTAGTACAGACGCCAATACAGATGCTAATACCAGTGCTACCACGAGTAACGTTCAGAACACCGAGGACAATAGTGGCAATGGCGCACAAACTGCCTCGTCTCCAACTACGGCTACCTCTGAACCGCGGGAGCCAACGCCATGACTCCTGAATCACTACCCCTAGTTTATTTTGGCAAATTACCAGCTCGTGGAGACTTTATCAGGGCGCGCGCTCATATCGCTGAGACCAATGCAATTGATCAATGGGTCAGTCAAGCCTTGGCGATATCAGAAAACTTATTCAGTGACGCGAGTGACTCGTTGATAGACAGCCCACCGACGAACAACATTGCTTTTTTGAACTTTAGTCACGTAGATACGGTATCTAACGAGATTATTACCGGCGTCCTGCTTCCTAGTCATGACAGTAGCCATAGAAACTATCCGCTTATCGGTTTTGGTGTGCTTCATCTCGATAAACCAAAAAGCTGGATGAACTACCTGCCCGTTAAGTCATTAACGCTGTGGAATGAGACTTATGAAGTCCTAAGCGTGGCTAAATCTAAAACCGATAGCGCTGAGGTTATGGCGGGTCTGAACGACGGTCAGCTTACCGTCAATAAAAACGCCAGTACCCACTATTACGATTTTATCAATACCACCACATTGCACGACATCGCGATATTGATGAACATCAGTAAATCACAACTGATACAACAAATCATAGCCACAGGCTTGTTATTCTTACCGACTTATAGCAAAGGCTTTAGCGGTCTGAATAAAGCCATATATTGGACCCTGACCTCTGACAGAGAAAATGCCATACATATGGCGACTTTTTGGCATGATCTTATTAGCGGTTTTTATCAGCCACACCAGCTCTATCTGAATACGTATCTGTACCGAGTTTCAAACTGCTACCGCCTGCTATTGAGCTTTACCAAGCCGGACGGTTGCATGCTTAGCCAGCTGGCAAGTAGTGAGGACAGTCATCCCGATGATTGGGTAATCATTGCTCATAGTGACTGGACACAAAGCTATATCGATGAAGATATCGGCTTAACTCGGTTTAACAAAATATTGTTGCAAGATGACCTTTATCTGTACGATACTAGACAACTGTTTAAAAAAACCTTCTTGGCACAGTAGCTATTCGATAATTGGTCGTTAACAAGCATGCTCTCAATAACAGTAAGATTAGAAAAGGTATTTTTATGCTAGCCCAAGTCTCAACCACAATACCTAAATTAACACGTCGTAAAAAAAGCCTATTATTCGCTGCTGTTACTTTGTCTATGAGTGCTGCGGTGTTTGCGGCTCATAATGATGCTCATATTAATAATAGCCCTGAAGATGTGCCTGTGGTCATTAAAGGTGTCGTAGCTACCAGCTCGGATAAGCAGCAACTCCTTGAAAAGCTAAAGGCGCAATACCCTAACAAGCCCGTCAGAGATGAGATCGAAGTGCGTTCTAACATTAGCATACCGACCAACTGGCAACAGGTAGCGACCGCTATTATCGATAGTGATATCTCCAATATCCGTCAGGGTCGTATTGATATTCATGGGACTACCATTAGCTTGCATGGCAAGGTGAGCAGCATTGAGCAAAAGCAAGCCATCCAAAACCGGATACACACGCGCCTCACCGATCTTTACCAATTAGAAAATCAATTGGTCGTCGTAGAAGGTGAGCAGCGACTTATCGATGACACCTTGGGCAACCGTATTGTCGAGTTTGAATCCGGCAGCGCGAAGTTGACCTCAATGGGACTGGGTATTCTAGACGATATGGCTGGCGTCCTGCAGCGTGTTGGCGATAAGCCAGTGACCATCATTGGACATACTGATAATGTGGGCAACCCAAGCGCCAATCTGGTCTTATCTAACAAGCGTGCCGAAGCAGTTAAGCAATACCTCATCGGTCGTAACATTGATGCGGCCCGTCTAAGTACCGCTGGTAAAGGTGACGCTGATCCTATCGCGAGTAATGACAATGAAGAAGGACGCACTCGTAACCGCCGGATCGAATTCAATCTTGGTGAATAACGCTGCTATATACGTTGATCATGGCAGCTAAGCACTGATGCTTATGATGCCGTCTCTGACACAAGAGGGACTACCCCTATGTTACGCTTGACCAACACCGTGCTTCCGATGCACCCTGATAGGCTGTATGCGATTGAAAGCAATAGCCAAGCCCCTTACGCCAGTGCTCGACAAGATATGGCGGCTCACCGAGCGTGGCTACAGAAACTGACTCATGCTCATGAGGAAGCACACATCATCGCTCAGCTGAACCCGAACGGCTGTCACCAGCAAGAGCAGCACGGTATTGATACCTATCTATTACACGTCTATATCCATGAGCGCCATCATCCCCCTTTCACACCGTTGACGGCTTTAATCGGTAGTGCATTAACCTTGAGCTTTGATACGCCGAGCGGATTGACCTATCGTCATCTCTATATCACAGCCATTCGTCAATTGGATCATGATGGCAGTTATGGCTATTACCGTCTGCTGGCACAGCCGATTACCTATCGCTTGCATCAGCATCTACACAGTCAAATAGACACCAATTTATCTGTTCTCACTATGGTCTCAGAGCGCCTCAGCACACTAGATGTGGACGTGGTCGATGACAGCAGCAACGGTGAAAATGATACGAACTGGATACCCGCTCGTATGACTCAGTGGCAAATGAGTCACTGGTCACATATTTGTGAGCGCCTCGCGCGTCAAGGGCTGACGGCTTATCTGCGCCATGAGCAAACAGACGATCACAGCCTGCCAAAGCTCATTATCACCTCCGCCCATCCCAGCGATAGCGATGGCGTCAGCCTAAATATTGGCGCATTACGCTATCAACAAATATTACACGACCGTGTCCATGCGCCTGTCTTGGCCATCAGTGAGCAGGTCATCACCCAACCAAACTCAGTAACGATGCAGCGCTTCAATGCAGCAAATGTCGCACACCCAACCCAGTCAGCCGATATTGCGACGAGCAATAATGGGGATAAAGAAAACAATCAAACGAGTAGTCATTCACTCACTTTAGACAGCCCAGCCGCCTTTGCACCAGTAACCGATACTGAAACTATAGATGAGGCAAGCATAGTCGCTCACAGCCATCAAAGCAGATATAGCGTCTATCACGCCCTCGCCCATGCCACGGATTTGAATGTTGCTGATACTTTTATGCTTGTCGATCACAGTGCGCTCAATCAACACTACCGTGCTACCCATATCGTTCATTTGGCACGCAATAGTCTGGCACATGTGACTGGACTCACCATAAGCCGCCGCCATCATCAGCGCCATGCCTCCTCTTTGGAAGCTGGCATTCACTTAACCCAGCTGAGCCTCATTACCGCTGATACCCCGTGGGTCGGTCCTCTATACAGCAGACAGGCTCTACCGCCGATGACAGGCATTACAGACAGTCAAAGCGATACAGACAGTCGCAACCATATGACCCCGACCAAAAGCTACTTACTGGATAGTCCAGCCCAACCTATCAATCGCCTTGAAGCACAAGCTGGCGCTAACTATGGCACACACTTCACCCATCGAGCGGACGACCAAACTCTCCTGCAGTCTATCGGTGATAGCGAGCATCTAATCAATACTGGCAGTCTATTGTCGTCTACGCGCCCAAGCCTATTTGCCACGGATAATGAACAAGCGGTCGAAAGTGGTTATCGCAACACGGGTAACGGTTTATCGGAATGGATCACTGATCACCGTACAGAAAAAGCGTACTCTCAGCTAAAAGTAGACAGTGCTGGGATATCTGCCAGTCTAAAAATGGGGGTCATCAATCCATCAGACACCGCCAAACGCGAAGGCATCAATGCGACTACTAACGCTCAAATCAATATAAAATCAGGCGAAGCCCTCGTCCTTTCCACTCAACCGCAAACTCATACGCAATCTGGACAGCATAACTACCAGCAGCACACCCCGACTCTGACTCAAACTGGTCTTGGAGGTCAGCACTTAACTGAGCGGTTAACGCAACTGGCAACAGGGCTTGGACGTCATGTCAATGACCACAAAGCGATTAAAACCCAACTTGAAACTATCGCAGAAGAACAGCAAACCAAAACCCATCAAACGATGCCCTACACGCTAATCGATAGCGCAGCATACAGTGCTTATGCCAGTGACGATACGCTGATTCACAGAAGTATGGGTGAGATGATAACCACCACTCAGCAAGACATGAATATCAGTAGTGGCGATAGTCATAACCAAGTCAGTAGCGAGTCTCTAAATATCATAGCCGATGGTCAATTTAGCATGACCAATGCCAAAGAGAATATTACCCTCTCCGCCCATACGGGTAAGCTTGAAGCCACGGCTAAGCAAGATGTGAATATTGCCTCCTCGACTAAAGAGGTTGAGATAGTAGCGACGAATAAAATTACGCTGACGGCTGGTGGTGCGAGTATCACTTTAGATGGTGGTGATATTACGATTACGGCAAAGCAGTTTACGGAGAAGGCTGGTAAGCATAGTAGGGCTGGAGGCGGTGTAGATGGGTTGGGATTGGCAGGGTTGCCTAACATTATTCCTGATAAAAAGACGTTGATGGATGGGGTTTATAACTTAGCGTATCAGTTTGTTGATGATGATGAGGAACCTTATGCTAATACGCCTTACACCGCTATTAATAAAGTAACAGGAGAAGAGTTTAAAGGTAATACAGATAAAGACGGTTGGTCAGAAAGGTTTCAATCTAATAGTGAAGACGATATTGAGGTGGTTTTGAAACTTGATTGGCAGAGTGATAATGAAAGGAGTAAGTAATGTCTTCATCTACAGGTACTACAAAATCTACACCCAATAATAATAAAAAAGTAAAAATTTCTCCTCCTATCGAGTTATTTTTACTATTTTGGGTTGATGAATGGGATAGTGGAACAAAAATGTTTTCTGAGTCAGCACAAACGAGACTAAAAAATATTAAAAAATCAAGCTGGTACAAGTCTAGTATTCATAAGGTTCACTGTCCTCCAATACAAGCCTTACAAGAAATACAAGTCATAATAAATAATTATATAAAAAAATACGGAGGCAAAAGTAAAGTTAGAACTAGAGAAGTAAGTATATTTTCTCATTCTGGAACTGATGGGCCTATCACTTATGATACACCTAACGACCCTCCGCTTAATGACAAAAAAAAGCAAATGCATATAGATGGCTGGTCAAGTATAGATTTTAACTGGGCTACATACAAAGGTGTAACTACAACTAGATGTGTTTTCTTTGGATGTAGATCTGCCTTAAAAACTAATTCTTTTGCTAAAAGAATTTCAGCATTACCGAACTATTCTACTGTTGAAGTTATAGGTCAAAGCACATCATCCTTCCCTTCTGTATTTCCTGATTACCGAGTAACGACAGGCGCTCGAAGTATTCCTATATTTGGAGGAGCAGGCTGGGATATTGCCAATACCTACATGGTAGGTAGCTTAGGCGGCAAGGGTCTTGATTCTATAACTTGGCAGGGAGTAGAAAAACCCAATCTTAAAGATTTTCCAAAAGCGGAAGTTATGAGGTTCTATAAAAATAACACTATTACTAATAATTCTCATCAAGGTATATTCAATGATCATAGGTAAGAAATACTATTGCATACCTTTTATTGTAATTATTCTATTATTAACTATATATTTAGTGAGTAAAGTTATGTCTATTAACGCAGAAAAAAACCTTTATATAGATATAGATGTCGACAAACATTTACAGGATAATATTGTGGTAAATATTGAGTTATTAAGGAATAGTCATGAATATAGTGAGTATGTTGAAACTAAGCTAATTAGTATTCATAATCAAGAAAAATACAGTAACTCGACGAGAAAAATTGATCTTGATAACTCCTTCGTTTATGAACTATTCGTCAACTATAAAAACAGAAAATTTTTTAGTATAAGTAAAGATCAAATATATGATCATTACAATACAGATGTAAAGAATAAATTCAAAATACTAGAAATAGACAATCAAATCTATCTGCTAGATTACGGTTTATATAAAAAAAATGAAAACTATGGTACTACTTTCGATACTTATCTGTTAGAAGAAAAAAAAATATCAGAATTACCTGATTCTAGAAAATTCACTTATTCTTCAGACCATGACCGATTTATAATTCAGCCGATGGATATGGACTCAATAAATTACTTTTCAAAACTTTCATATCCTGAATTGGAAGAATTTAAATTTATTCTTAGTGATCAAAAAAAGATTGAAGAGCTGAAAGCGCAGTAAAGTATATTAATAGACTGCACTAACAAATGATGGTGAGCACTCATAGAGCCGATGATCAAACGCTAGTTCAGTCTATTGGCGATGGTGAGCATTTGATTAATACGGGTAGTCTGCTATCGAATACCCGTCCTAGTCTGTTTACCACTGAGAACGAACAAGCGATAGAGAGTGGTTATCGCAATACCGACAATGGCTTATCAGAGTGGGTCACTGATCATCGTAGCGCGCAAGCGTACTCGCAGCTCAAGGTCGAAGACGGACAAGTGGGCGCAACGTTTA
Organism: Psychrobacter sp. 78a-MNA-CIBAN-0178; assembly: GCF_040309625.1. Lineage (NCBI taxonomy): Bacteria > Pseudomonadati > Pseudomonadota > Gammaproteobacteria > Moraxellales > Moraxellaceae > Psychrobacter > Psychrobacter sp. 78a-MNA-CIBAN-0178. Next base: position 1,123 of record NZ_JBEOOZ010000015.1, on the reverse strand, counting down.
AGATGGGGGTTATTAATCCATCGGACACTGCTAAACGCGAAGGTATTAGCGCTACCACCAACGCGCAAATCAATATAAAATCAGGCGAAGCGCTCGTTCTCTCCACCCAAGCACAAACCCACGCTCAATCTGGACAGCATAACTATCAACAGCATACCCCGACGCTGACGCAAACAGCATTGGGTGGTCAACACTTAGCTGAGCGACTCACGCAATTGGCAACGGGACTAGGCAGAAACGTCAAAGACCATGCCAATATTAAAACTCAGTTAGAGAGTATCGCCAAGGAACAAGACACTAAAACCCATCAGCAAACACCTTACACGCTAATCGACAGCGCAGCAGACACAAGTTATGTCAGTGACGATATACTGATTCATAGAACTATGGGTGAGATGATTAATACCACTCAGCAAGATATGATGATCAGTAGTGGCGATAGTCATCATCAAGTCAGTAGCGAGTCTCTAAATATCATAGCCGATGGTCAATTTAGTATGACCAATGCCAAAGAGAACATCACCCTTTCTGCCCATACGGGGAAACTTGAAGCGACCGCTAAGCAAGATATCAACATCGCCTCCTCGACCAAAGAGGTTGAGATAGTCGCAACGAACAAGATCACGCTGACGGCTGGTGGTGCGAGTATTGTCTTAGAAGGCGCTAATATCACTATCGCCGCTAAGCAGTTTACGGAGAAAGCTGGGAAGCATAGTAAGGCTGGAGGCGGTATGGATGGGTTAGGATTGGCGGGGTTACCACAACATATCGTTAAACTAAAAAATTCAGTACTACGAAAACCAGATTGGGTTGCTTTTGAAGAAAATACTCTTGATTTAGCTGGAATGAAATGTCGCTTGACTCTAACCAATGGAGATTCTATAGATTCAATATTTGACGAAAACAGTTATGTAGAGTTTAAAGATATATACGGCGAAGAAGTAAGAATATTTGAAATTTTATTTGATGAAAAGACTAAATCTAAAAATAGCTTAGTTGACGATATATTAAAATTAATGTCCGAGTAATATTAAATAAAGGAGGTTTGAGCTATGCTGAAGAAACCGTACAACTAAACTTGGTAAACTAAGCGTATTCACAGGAGTTTACCATGACCAAGAAA